>JBEIHU010000245.1:0-5722 GCA_040381175.1 Burkholderiaceae bacterium | reverse complement strand
GCACCCGCATCGGCTCCGGCTCCGGCTCCGGCTCCGGCTCCGGCTCCGGCTCCGGCTCCCGCTCCGGCTCCCGCTCCGGCTCCCGCTCCGGCTCCGCCGGCAGCTCCGCCCGCAGCGCCGCCTGCCGCAGGGTCCGCCGCCCCATCGTTGCCCCCACCGCAGGCGGCGAGCACGGCAATCACACTGGCCATCAGCGCGCGTCGCGCGATGCGACGCATAGGGGCGAGTTCGTGATTCAAGATCAAGCGTTGCATGGCGAACTTCTCCTTGCCGTGATGCCGGGCCACATGGCCCAACAGTCACGATGGGCGAGTTGAACCCGCTGCCAGCGATGGTCCTGGCGCGGCGGGTCTGCCGTCAATGAGACTGAAGTCCTAGGACCTCGCCCCGACCTTTGGCGGCGCCGACCCGTATTGCTTCGCCCGGCCGCGGCGCCACACAATGCGGCGATGAAGCTGCTCATCGTCGACGACCACGCCATCCTGCGCGAGGGCCTGGCGGCGATGCTGCGCCAGGCCGGTCCCGACACCGAGGTGCTGCAGGCAGGCGATGGCGCAGAGGGCGTGCGCCTGGCCGAAACCCATCAGGACCTGGATGCGGTGTTCCTGGATCTGGAGATGCCGGGGGTGGACGGCATGTCTGCCGTGCCCGAGCTGGGCCGCCGCCGGCCCGACCTGCCGGTGATCGTGCTGTCGTCGTCCGAAGACCCAATGGACGTGAAGCGCGCGCTGGCGCTGGGCGCGCTGGGCTATGTGCCCAAGTCGGCGGCGCCGCAGACGCTGTTGTCGGCGCTGGCACTGGTGTTGTCAGGCAACGTCTACGTACCTCCGCTGATGCTCAACGCGGCAGTGCTGGCCAGCGGCGCATCGGGCGCCAACGGCAACGGCACGCGCGCCGCGCTCACCGAGCGTCAGCTGGAAGTGCTGCGCCTGCTCAGCGACGGGCTGTCGAACAAGGAGATCGGCCGCGCCCTGGGGCTGTCGGACAAGACGGTCAAGGTGCACATCACCACCATCTTCAAGACGCTGAACGTGGTCAATCGCACCCAGGCCGCGAGCGCGGCGCGACGCGAGGCACTGCTGTAGCCGCCCCGGCCCGCCCCGCGACACGGGCAAGGGGGGTCAGGCGTCTTCCGCGTCGGCCGCAGGGTCGCTCATCAAGTTGCCGATGGCCGCGCGCAGCTTGCCGCGCGGCACAGGCTTGTGCAGCAGCAGGTAGCCGCTGCGCTGCGCCTCCTGCAGCCGCTCCGGGCCGGTGTCACCGGTGACCAGCATGGCCGGGATGTCGTGGTTGTATTCCGATTGCAGCCGCTCTATGACCTCGATGCCGTTCTCCGCGCCGCGCAGGCGGTAGTCGCAGATGATGAGATCGGGGCGGGTTTGGCGGTCGGCCACGCGCGCCAGCATCTCCTCGCACGAACCTGCCGTGATGACCTCGTGCCCCCAATCCGTGAGCAGGCTGCGCATCGCGTCCTGGATCGCCAGCTCGTCGTCGATGACCAGGATCAAGCCGGGCGATGGCGCCAGCGGGGCCGCGTCCGAACTGGTCCCGTCTTCGACCCCGCTGCCATCGGACAGCGGCACCGACAGCTTGAACACCGAACCCCTGCCGGGCTCGGAGGCCAGCGTCAGCGGGCAGTCGAGCAGCGCGCTCAAGCGCTTGACGATCGCCAGGCCCAGGCCCAGGCCCTTGGCGCGGTCGCGCTCGGGGTTGCCGACCTGGTAGAACTCCTCGAACACGCGCAGCTGCTGCTCGGGCGAGATGCCTCGCCCGGTGTCCCAGACCTCGATGCTCAGCCGTGCCCCGCGCCGGCACCCGACCAGCACCCCGCCCTGGTCGGTGTAGCGCACGGCGTTGGAGACGATGTTGCGCACGATGCGCTCCACCAGCACCGGGTCGCTGTGCACCACGGCCGCCGTTCGATGCTGCAGCAGACGCAGCCCCTTGGCCTGCGCCTCGGCGGCATGGTCTTCGCACACCCGGTCGAGCATGGGCTGGATGGCAAAGGCCTGCAGGTGCGACTGCACGATGCCGGCGTCCAGCCTGGAGATGTCGAGCAGCGCCGCGAACAGGCCGTCCAGCGCCTCGACCGATCCGTCCAGGTGCTCCACCATGCGCCTGGCCTCGTCGTCCATCGAGCGGCGCCGCAGCGCACCGAGGAACAGGCCCAGCGCATGCACCGGCTGGCGCAGGTCGTGGCTGGCCGCGGCCAGGAAGCGCGACTTGGCCACGTTGGCCTGCTCGGCCAGCGCCTTCTGGCGCTGCACGTCCTCGAGCAGGTCGATGTTCTCGAAGCGCAGGCGCAAGGCTTCCACCAGGTTGGCGTTGAACCGCCAGCCCAGCAGCAGGAAGGCGCTGCTGAAGACGAAGCCCATCAGCGTCAAGGCCTGGTGCACGGGATCGCCGCGCGTGGCGCTCCACACCATGAAAGGCAGCATCGCCGGCACCACGTAGGCCCAGACGGCGGGCAGCCAGCTGCCGAAGGCCGGTACCGCGCCCGAGGCGGTGGCCGAGATGAACAGCATGACGACCAGTTGCTGGGTGGTGTCCGGCGTCATCAGCCAGACCGCACCGATGCCCCAGACCAGACCACCGCACAGCGTGGCCAAGGTGTACCAGCGGGCCCAGGCGCGCCATTGCCTGTCAGGCGGCTGCAGGCGCAGGAACAGAATGCTGGAGCCCTGGCGCAGCGCGAAGTCCGCGCAGACGAAGGCCAGCCACAGGCCCAGCACGCGCGGCGTCTGCGCATCTATGTACAGCAGCACGCCGCACAGCACCAGCGCACCGACCAGCGCGATGTTCAGCGCCACCGCCGCCGTGCGGTACAGCGTGCGGATCTGCTCGGCCTGGATGCGCTCGGACTCCGGCTGCGCAGCGGCCGGCTGGATGCCGTGGGGGCTGTTCACTGCGGCGCCTTCATGCGTCAACTGTAGCGGCCGGCGCCTGCGCATACGATGGCAATGTGCAGACCCTTCGACACCACGCCTTGCGGCTGTTGCTGTGCCGCGACCCGGACCTCAAGGCCAGCGGCGCGCGCACGCTCGACCTGGCAGCGCCCATCGGTGCAGACGATGACTGGCCCGAGCCGCCCGGCCTGCCCGGCCGGCCAGCGCGCCCGCGCCGGGTGCCGCACACCCAGCTGAAGCCGCGCTCGGCGCACACCCGCGAAGGCCGCGCCGCGCTGCTGCATTCGCTGGCACACATCGAGCTGAATGCGATCGACCTGGCGCTGGACATCTGCTGGCGCTTCGCCGGGCTGCCCGAGGATTTCTATCGCCAATGGCAACAGGTGGCGCGCGAGGAGGCGCTGCATTTCGAGCTGCTGCGCGACCACCTGGCCACAGTCGGTTTCCACTACGGCGATTTCGATGCGCACGACGGCCTGTGGCAGATGGCCGAGCGCACCCGGCACGACCTGCTGGCGCGGCTGGCGCTGGTGCCGCGCACGCTGGAAGCGCGCGGCCTGGATGCCTCGCCCGCGGTCAAGGCCAAGCTCCTGGCCGCGGACGACCAACGCGGCGGCGAGATCCTCGACATCATCCTGCGCGATGAGATCGGCCATGTCGCGGTGGGCAACCACTGGTACCGCTGGCTGTGCGCGCAACGCGGCCTGGACCCGCTGGCCACCTACGCCGAACTGGCCGAGCGCTATGCAGCGCCGCGCCCGCGTGGCCCTTTCAATCTGGATGCGCGGCGCGCCGCCGGCTTCGACGAGGCCGAGCTGGCCGCGCTGGGTACCATCGCGCCCTGACTCCAGCCAACCAAACCGACCCCCATGCGCATTTTCGTCGCCGGTTTCCAGCACGAGACCAACACCTTCGCCCCCAGCAAGGCCGACTGGGCCGCCTTCGAAAGCGGCTCCGCCTTCCCGGCCTTCAGCCACGGCGAGGCCATGCTCGATGCCCTGGGCCCCACCAGCCTGCCGATGGGCGGGTTCATCCGTGAAGCGCGGCAGCGCGGCTGGACGCTGCTGCCTTCGGCCTGGGCCGGCGCCAGCCCGTCGGCGCATGTCACCCACGATGCCTTCGAGCGCATTGCCGAGCACATCGTCGCCGACGCCAGGCGCGGGGGCTTCGACGCGGTGTACCTGGATCTGCACGGCGCGGCGGTGGCCGAACATGTGGACGATGCCGAGGGCGAGCTGCTGCAGCGGCTTCGCGAGGTGGTCGGCCCGACGATGCCGCTGGTCACCAGCCTGGACCTGCATGCCAACGTCACGCGGCGCATGCTGCAGCATGCCAGCGCGATGAGCGCCTACCGCACCTATCCGCACGTCGACGGGGCCGACACCGGTGCGCGCTGTGCCGAGCTGCTGGCCGAGTTGTGGGCCCACGGCCGGCCCTGGGCCACGCAGCAGGTACGGCTGCCCTTCCTGCTGCCGCTGAACGTGCAGTGCACGATGATGCAGCCGGCCCAGGGCGTGTACGAGCGCCTGGCCGAGCTGGACCGGCGCAGCGGCGTGCGCCTGAGCTTCGCGATGGGCTTTCCGGCTGCCGACTTCGACGAATGCGGCCCCGTGGTCTTCGGCCATGGCCCCGATGCCGAAACGGTGCATAAGGCCGTGCAGCAGGTGAACCACGAGCTGATCGAACTGCGCAGCGACTGGGCACTGGACCTGTTGAGCCCGGCCGTGGCGGTGCAGCGCGGGCTGTCGCTGGCCGGAGCCAGCGACAAGCCGGTGGTCATCGCCGACACGCAGGACAACCCTGGCGCCGGGGCCGACAGCAACACCACCGGCATGCTGCATGCACTGCGCGCCGCCGGTGCGGGCCGGCGCTACCCCGGCCAGGTGGCGCTGGGGCTGCTCTTCGACCCCGAGGCGGCGCGCATCGCCCACGCCGCCGGCATCGGCGCCGAGCTCGATCTCAAGGTCGGCAAGGCGGTGCGCTGCTTCGACGGCGAACTGAGCGACCCGCCAGTACGCGGCCGCTTCAAGGTGCTTTCCTTGAGCGACGGCGTGGTGCCGATGCACGGGCCGATGACGGCAGGCGGCACCGCCCGCCTGGGACTGAGCGCCGGCGTCGAGATCGAAGGCGTCCGCGTCAACATTGTCAGCGGCCAGTGCCAGATGCTCGATCTGGACCTGTTCCGCTTTCTCGGTGTCGAGCCCGAGCGCATGAAACTGCTGGTCAACAAGAGCTCGGTGCACTTCCGCGCCGCGTTCACGCCGATTGCCTCGCACATCCTGGTGGCCGTGGCGCCGGGGCCGATGGCCGCCGACCCGGCGGCGCTGCCATGGAAGCGCCTGGGACAAGGGGTTGCGACGAGGCCCTGAGGCGGCAAGTCTGCACGCATTGCCAACAGGGGAGCGCCCGATGGCATCGCCTGCCTTCGCCGCCGCCATGCCCTTCGTCCTGCGCTGGGAGGGCGGCTTCGTCGACCATCCGGCCGATTCGGGCGGCCGCGCCATCAAGGGCGTCACGCAGCGCGTCGACAACGCATGGCGCGCGCAAGGGTCTGCCGGGCCGCGACGTCAAGCTGATCGACCATGAAGGTCCGCCGCTGGGCCCGCTCGGGATCGAGGGCGTGACACGGGTGCACGACCGCGCGCCCACCGAAGGCGGCAGCTCGGGCAGCCCGGGTTCAACTCGCGGCTGTGGGAGGTGATCGCGCGTCATTGAGCCGGCGACAAGAGCGGCCTGCCCCCGCAGTCAGGCCGAACGCAGGGCCGTGCCATGCGGCTAGACGATTGCCGGAAACGACATGCGCTCGTGCCGGCTTC
>JBEIHU010000244.1:0-5733 GCA_040381175.1 Burkholderiaceae bacterium | reverse complement strand
CATCCTGGCCATCGGCCGCGTGAAGGAGATCCATAAGCGCATTCCCAACACACACCTGGTGATGCACGGCAGCTCCAGCGTGCCGCCGGAGTTGCTGGCCATCATCAACCAATACGGCGGCAAGATGAAGGAGACCTTCGGCGTGCCGGTCGAGGAGATCCAGGAAGCCATCAAGCACGGCGTGCGCAAGATCAACATCGACACCGACATCCGCTTGGCGATGACTGGCGCGGTGCGCAAGTTCCTGGCCGAGAATCCGGACAAGTTCGACGCCCGCGAATGGCTGAAGCCGGCGCGCGAGGCCGCCTACAAGGTCTGCAAGCAGCGCTACCTGGAGTTCGGCTGCGAAGGCCAGGCCGGCAAGATCAAGCCAATCTCGCTGCCCGAGGTGGCGGCCGCATACCGCAGCGGCAAGCTGGCACAGACGGTGGTCTGACACACCCGCAGGGTGGCGACTTGTTCCTGCCGCCCTGCGGCGCCAGCTGCCCCCCTGCCGGCGCGGTCCTGATGACGATTGGCCAGGACGGCCGGCAGGCCTTCGCCGCTGAGGTCGAGCGCCACCGCATTTCCGCAGTCGCCCCGCGTCACTTCCTTCAAGCCGGCGATCAGTTCCGGACCGGCACAAACAGGAACATGCGGGTGTTGATCGTGCGCCGCGCGCCTGCCAGCGCATCGATCAGCGGCTGGGCGGAGGCATCGGGCAGGACGAGCGGGCGCTGCGACTTGGCGGGCTCCTACAATGCGAGTTTCTCCCGCTCCCGGAGCCGCTCTTGACAAGCGCAGCCCCCGAGGTCGGCGTGCTGATGGGCTCTTCCAGTGACTGGGAAACCCTGCAGCACGCGGCGCAGATCCTCGCCGAGTTCGGCGTGCCCCACGAGTCGCGCGTGGTCAGCGCGCACCGCATGCCCGACGACATGTTCGCCTATGCCGAAGCCGCGGCAAGTCGCGGCCTGCGCGTCATCATCGCCGGTGCCGGCGGCGCCGCGCACCTGCCCGGCATGCTGGCCGCCAAGACCGTAGTGCCGGTGCTTGGCGTGCCGGTGGCCAGCCGCCACCTGCAGGGCGTGGATTCGCTGTACTCCATCGTGCAAATGCCCAAGGGCGTGCCTGTGGCCACCTTTGCCATCGGCGCGGCCGGCGCTGCCAATGCCGCGCTCTTTGCCGTGGCCATGCTGGCGTGCGACAACCAGGCGCTGCGCGAAAGGCTGCTCGCCTGGCGCACGCGGCAGGCTGAAGCCGCGCGCGCCATGAGCGCCGAACTCGGCCGCGGCCCTGCGTGATGTCGTCTCAGCTGCCCGCATCGGCCGGGCCCGATGGCACGCTGGCCATGCTCGGCGTGATGGGCGGCGGCCAACTGGCGCGCATGTTCGTGCATGCGGCCCAGGCCCTGGGCTACCGCACGGCGGTGCTCGACTCCGATCCGGCCAGCCCGGCCGGCCTGGTGTCGCACCTGCACGTGCAGACTGCCTACGACGATCCCGCCGGCCTGGCGCGGCTGGCAAGCCGTTGCGTGGCCGTGACCACCGAGTTCGAAAACGTGCCGGCGCCGGCGCTGGCCTGGCTGGCGAGGCAGCGGCCGGTGGCGCCGTGCGCCGAGGCGGTGGCCATCTGCCAGCAACGCGCTGCCGAGAAGGCGCATTTCGCGCACTGCGGCGTGTCCTGTGCACCCCATGCGCTGCTGGCCTCCGAGCTGGACCTGCAGCGGATCGACGACAGCCTGTTTCCCGGCATCCTGAAGATCGCTCAGCTCGGCTACGACGGCAAGGGCCAGTGCGACGTGGCCTCGCGCGCCGAACTGGCCGCGGCCTGGCAATCGCTGAAGCGCGTGCCCTGCGTGTTCGAGAAGCGCCTGCCCCTGCGCCATGAGATCAGCGCCATCGTTGCCCGCGGCGCCGATGGCCAGTGGGTGCATCTGCCGGTGCAGCAGAACCTGCACCGCGACGGCATCCTGGCGGTGACGCAGGTACCCGCGCCCAACGTGGCGCCGGCGCTGGCGGCGCAGGCTGTTGAGCAGGCGGCGCGCCTGGCTGCGTCGATGGGCTACGTCGGCGTGCTGTGCGTCGAGTTCTTCGTGCTCGACGACGGCTCGCTGGTGGCCAACGAGATGGCGCCGCGGCCGCACAACTCCGGCCACTACAGCATCGACGCCTGCGACGTGTCGCAGTTCGAGCTGCAGGTGCGCTGCATGGCCGGGCTGCCGCTGGTGGCGCCGCGCCAGCACTCTGCGGCGGTGATGCTCAATCTGCTGGGCAACCTTTGGTGCACTGCCGGCGGCGACGTGGCGACCGTGCCGCCCTGGGACCGCGTGCTGGCGTTGCCTGGCGTGCACCTGCACCTGTACGGCAAGACCGAGCCGCGGCGCGGCCGCAAGATGGGCCACCTGACGGTGACCGCGTCCGATCCCGAGGCGGCGCTGCAGGTGGCGCTGGAGGCGGCGTCGCGGCTCGGGCTGCCGGCGTTCTGAAATCGCTGTTGCGCAGGCCATGCCGCTGCTCGACGCCTCCGATCCCGCGGCATTGCAGGCCGCTGCCCAGGCGCTGGCGGCCAGCGAACTGCTGGCCTTCCCGACCGAGACCGTCTACGGCCTGGGCGCTCGCGCCGACGACGATGACGCCGTGCGGCGCGTCTTCGCGGCCAAGGGCCGCCCGGCGGCGCATCCGCTGATCGTGCATGCCGCCGGCGCCGAGCAGGCGCGGCGATTCGCATCCGACTGGCCGGCGAGCGCCCAGGCGCTGGCGCAGGCTTTCTGGCCCGGGCCGCTGACCTTGATCGTGCCGCGCGCCGCCGGCATGGCCGAGGCGGCGGCGGGCGGCCAGCGCAGCGTCGGCCTGCGGGTGCCGGCGCATCCGGTAGCCCAGGACCTGCTGCGCCGGGCGCTGCAACTCGGCGTGCCTGGCGTGGCTGCGCCCAGCGCCAACCGTTTCGGGCGTGTCAGCGCCACCTGCGCGGCGCATGTGGCGCAGGAGTTCGGGCCCGACCTTCGGGTGCTGGACGGCGGCGAATGCCCGGGCGGCATTGAGTCGGCCATCGTCGACTGCAGCGCGGCCGGGCCTGCGCTGCTGCGTCCCGGACTGCTGCAGCGCGCGCAACTCGAAGCCGTGCTGGGCGTGGCGCTGCGCGAGCGCGACGAGGCGTCGCCGCGCACCAGCGGCAGCCTCAGGTCGCACTACGCGCCGGCGGCGAAGCTGCGCCTGATGAGCGCGGCGCAGCTGCGCGATGCGCTCGAACTGCTGGGGCCGCAGGCCGTCGAACTGAAGCTGGCGTTATATTCTCGCGCTCGTCTGCGCACAGGGCGCGGCATCGAGCATCGGCAGATGCCCGACGATCCGGCCGCCGCGGCGCACGAGCTGTTTGCGGTGCTGCGCGCATTCGATGCCCGGGGCGTGCGGATCGTCTGGGTGGAGCAACCGCCCGACGATGCCGAATGGGAAGGGGTGCGCGACCGCCTGAGTCGCGCCGCGGCCGACTGAGCAGGTCAGATCGATCCATGCAAGTCTCTGGAGTGATGATGAAGTCGAAGGGCAACTGGGCGCGGCGCGCTGTCGCTGGCCTTGGCGCAGCCCTGGCGCTGCTGGCGCTGGCCGGTTGCGGCGGCGGCACCAGGCAGATCACACCGTTCGCACCGACGCGGCTGCTGGTGCTGGGCGACGAGATGAGCGTGCTGACCCGGGTCGCTCCGCCGGGGCGCAAGTACAGCGTCAATGCAGTCAGCACCACCGGCACCACTCAGATCGACTGCGTGGCCTTTCCGCTGTGGCACCAGGTCGTGGCGGACACCTTCGGCTTCGCCTATGCGGAATGCAACCCGAAGAACCTGCCTTTGACCGCTGCCAAGATCTATGCCGAGCCCGAGGCCAAGGTCAGCAGCCTGGTGGCCCAGCTCGCACGGGCGGCCGCAGACAACGGCAGCTTCAGCAACACCGACCTGTTCACCGTGCTCATCGGTGCCAACGACGTGCTCGACGTCTACAAGACCATCTATCTGGCCGATCCGACGACCAACGGCTACAACGCCGGCATGGCCGAGATGACGCGGCGCGGCGTGCGTCTGGCCGCCTTCGTCAACGAGCTGACGCGCGCCAACGTGGGCGACGTCACCGGGCCGAAGGTCATCGTCTCCACCATCCCGCTGATGAGCCAGACGCCCTATGCGCGCCAGCAGGTCATCGACCGCCCCGGCGTGCCCGTGCTCGACGTTTTGCTCGATTTCAGCAGAGCCTTCAACACAGCCTTGCGCGCCGGTGAGGCGCAGCAAGACAACGGCATCGTCAACGACGGCCGCTTCATCGGCCTGGTCGAGCTGGATGCGCTGGTGAATGCCGGATTCACCGATCCGGTGCGCTATGGCCTGGTGAACACGCTGTTCCCTGTGTGTGCCGTGGCGCTTCCCGACTGCGACAACACTGCCGCTGATCTGGTGCCGAAGGGCGATGCCGCCTCCTGGCTGTGGGCCAGCAACCTGTGGATGGGCCCGACTGCGCACCTGTTCCTGGGCAACTTCGCGCGTGCGCGCGCCTTGGACAACCCGTTCTAGGCGCCAGCCTACTCGGCGCTGGTTTCGGCCCTGGCCGGCGCGGCGATCTCAAGCACGAAGGCCGGCTTCATCGCCTCGTTGATCCGTGTCGCGCCCCAGTCCAGCGCCCCTCGGAAGATGTGCGGGAAGCCCATCACGTTGTTGACCCGGTTCGCGTCGTCGGACCGGCCGATGGAGATGGTGCAGTCGGGCCGCGCCCGCCTGGCCGGCTCGGGGCGGATCTCGGGCTCGCGGTTGGCCAACGCCAGGATGACCGGCTTGTAGGCAATGGTCTTGACCACCTCGACCGTCAACACGCCGGCGGCCAAGCAGCCTAGGAACACTTCCGCACCGTTCACCACATTGGCCAGCGTGCGCGTATCGGTCTTGTGGCAGCAGCGCTGCTTGCCCGCGTCGAGCTTGTCGCCGCGGCCCTCGCGCACCACGCCGTTGCTGTCGCAGACGAAGACTTAAGCCGGCTTGACGTCCAGCCCGACCATCACGTCCAGGCAGGCGCAGGCCACGCCCAGCAAGCAGGCCCGCGGCAGGTCGTGCCGGTTGGGCACCGGCTTGGTCGGCGTGATGGAGGTCTTGCCGGGCGTGGGCGCGCGGTGGCGGTCGAGCACGGCGTCGCGCAGTGCCAGTTCGGTATCGGAAAGGGGCGGGTCCGCACAAGGTGTTCCTGAGTCGGCTTGGGTGCCCGACAGACTGCAGGGCACGCCCGGCTCGCACACCACCCGGGAATCCGCGGAAGCCTTGGCAGCTTTGGACAGCATCTGGCAAGAAGCCCCGGACTGCGGCTCAAGCTGCCCAGCCGTTGGCCGATGCCGTGCGTGTGACTCCGGCTTCGAGCGGGCTTTGATGTCCCGACCCACCGTAGACGATTGGCTTGGCATGCTCGCACGCGAGTTGCCGGGATGGGTCGCGTCGGTGTTGGCCGACGCGGCCGACGCGCTGGCGAACGACGCCAGCCGCGCGCGCAGTTCCAGGGACCGCCAATCCGCAACCGAAGCCGCCGCTTTGCTGCGAGAGACAGCGCCCCGCCTGGCCCACGGCTTCGCCTGCGCGCTGAAGGCTGCGCTGGCCGCGCCCACTTCAGCCGATGTGCCCGCGGCCGCTGCCGGCGCTGCGCTGTCGCTGGTCGACGAGGAACGGATCGACGCCGATATCGAGACCTTCCGCATTGCCAGCGCGGCCGAGGACGCCGCCGAGGCCGAACT
>JBEIHU010000243.1:0-5742 GCA_040381175.1 Burkholderiaceae bacterium | reverse complement strand
TGTCGCGCGCGCCGATGCGCTGCGCCACCAGCGTGCCCGTGGCGTTGCCCAGCGCCAGCAGCCCGCTCAGCCCCAGCGCGGCCAGCACCAGCCCGGCGGTGGCCGCGGTCCAGAAGCCGCGCGCGCCGCGCAGCGCCTGCGGCGCCAGGCCGGTCACATCGAAGGCCAGCAGGTAGCCGCCGCCCAGGCCCACGCCCCACAGCGACACCGCGAAGATGATCATCGGCAGCGTGGCGATGCGCCAGGCGCGCAGCACGAACGAAGCCACGCACTGCGCCGCATCCGCCGTGTGGAACAGCGCCACCCAGGCCAGCAGCGGCAGCGCCGCGGCAATGACCGCGGCATCGCCGGTGTACAGCCGCACCACGCCGTGGCGCAGTGCGTAGATCAGCACGCCCGCCACGGCCGCCAGGCACACGGCGATCTGCAGCCCGTGCCAGCCGATGCGCCGCGCCGCGAGCATGTCGCGCGCGCCGATGCGCTGCGCCACCAGCGTGCCCGTGGCGTTGCCCAGCGCCAGCGGCAGCATGAACAGCACCGACACCATGTTGGCCGCCAGCTGGTGGCCGGCCACCGGCGTGGCGCCCAGGCGCACGATGAAGATGGCCATGAAGGCGAAGCCGGTCACCTCGATCAGGATCGACATGCCCATCGGCACGCCCAGGCGCAGCTGCGCGCCCAGGGCCTGGCGGTCGGGCGGCCGCAGCCTGGTGCCGAGCGCGAAGGGCGCATAGAAGCGGTCGCGCCGCAGCACCCACAGCCCGGCTGCCACCTGCGCCCACATGGCGATGGCGGTGGCGATGCCGCAGCCCATCACGCCCAGTTCCGGAATGCCCAGGCCCGGCACGCCGAACACCAGCGCGGCCGACAGCGGCAGCTTCAGCGCCAGGCCGCCGAGCTGGATGACCATCACCGCCTTGGGCCGCGACACCGCGTTGTTGAAGCCGCGGTAGGCGGCAAAGAGCAGCGCCGCCGGCAGCGCGAAGGCCAGCGCGGCCAGGTACTGGCGCACCTTGGACTCGACCTCGGGCGCAGCCTGCGACAGCGCCATGAAGGGCCAGGGAAAGGCCAGCAGCGTGCAGCCCAGCACCGCCAGGCCCAGCGCCAGCCACACCGCCTGGTGCAGCTGGTGGCCGGCCTCGGGCAGCTTGCCAGCGCCGAAGAACTGGCCGACGATCGGCCCGGCCGCGACCACCACGCCCATGAAGCCGATGAACACCGTGATGTACGCCGCCGAGCCCACCGCCAGAGCGGCCAGGTCGAGCGCGGCATAGCGCGCCACCAGGAGCGTGTCGAGCGTGCCGAAGGCGATGACCGCCAGCTGCGCGATGAACACCGGCCAGGCCAGCGGCAGGATGCGCGCGGCCGAGTCGCGCCAGCCCAGCCGCTGCGGCCATGCCTGCGGGGGCGCGGCGCTCAAGGCGCGGCCTTCCGCGCGGCTGTCGCGGGGCCGTCGGCCGGGGGTTGGCTGCTGCCGCTGGCCAGGCGCGCCCGTTCGGCATAGCGGTTGAAGCGCCAGGCGCGCGCTTCGAGCGTGATGCGCCGCCACACGGCGCGCTTCTCGGCCGGGCTGAAGGCCTGCCATTGCTGCACCTCGGCAAAGCTGCGGCCACAGCCCTTGCATTCGGCATCGCCCTGCGAGGTGGAGCAGATGGCGATGCACGGCGCATCCGGCGTCGACGCATACCAGGCCAGCCAGGCGCCGTGCGCGGCTTCGGGCATGGTGGCCTCGTCGCAATCGGGCTCGCGGTAGTAGACCATCAGCGCATAGACCTCGGCCAGCGCCAGCACCTCGGCGCAGGCGCGCACGCCGTCGGGCGAGGGCGAACGCTCGCGCCACCAGTTGATGGCCGACTCGATGTCGGTGATGTGGATGCTGGCCATGGGCGGGGCGGCTAGCATAGCCGCACGCCCGCTGTCACGGATCGGCCATGCGCCCGGCCTATGCTGTGGCGGGCCGCAAAACCGCGCAAGGAGCGAGCTTGAAGCTGACCGACGACGAACTGCTGCGCCGCATCCAGGCCGACCTGGAAGACAGCTACGACGAAGAACTGGAGCTGGAGCTGGAAGGTGGCAACGTCGACGCGCTGGCTGCCGCCTTGCCCGCCGCTGCACCGGCGGCCGAGCGCGAAGCAAGGCGCCGCTACTTCCGCGAGCTGTTCCGGCTGCAGCGCGAGCTGGTCAAGCTGCAGGACTGGGTGCAGCACAGCGGCCACAAGGTGGTGATCCTGTTCGAAGGCCGCGACGCCGCCGGCAAGGGCGGCGTGATCAAGCGCATCACCCAGCGGCTGAACCCGCGGGTGGCCCGGGTGGTGGCGCTGCCCGCTCCGAACGACCGCGAGCGCACGCAGTGGTACTTTCAGCGCTACGCCGCGCACCTGCCGGCGGCCGGCGAGATGGTGCTGTTCGACCGCAGCTGGTACAACAGCGCCGGCGTCGAGCTCGTGATGGGCTTTTGCAACGACGCGCAGGTGGAGGAGTTCTTCCGCACCGTGCCCGAGTTCGAGCGCATGCTGGTGCGCAGCGGCATCCAGCTCATCAAGTACTGGTTCTCGATCTCCGACGAAGAGCAGCACCTGCGCTTTCTGGGCCGCATCCACGACCCGCTGAAGCAGTGGAAGCTGAGCCCGATGGACCTGGAAAGCCGCCGCCGCTGGGAGGACTACACCAAGGCCAAGGAGGCGATGCTGGAGCACACCCACATTGCCGAGGCGCCCTGGTGGGTGGTGCCGGCCGACGACAAGAAGCGGGCGCGGCTGAACTGCATTGCCCACCTGCTGGCGCAGATGCCCTACCGCGAGATCGAGCGCGAGCCGGTGCTGCTGCCGCCGCGCGAACGCCACCAGGACTACGTGCGCCAGCCGGTGCCGGCCAGCATGATCGTGCCGGCGGTCTATTGAGCCTGCGGCCCGGGCAGCTGCAGCCGGGCCGCCAGCGCGCGCAGCCGCTCGATGCCCGGCTCCTTGCGCGGCCAGGTCAGCTCGACGCCGTCGCCGGCATGGCGCGGCAGCACGTGCAGGTGCAGGTGCGGCACGGTCTGCCAGCCGGCCGCGCCGTTGGCCTGCAGCACGGTGATGCCCTCGGGCGCGAAGGCCGCCTGCACCGCGATGGCGACGCGCCGCGCCGCGCGCATCAGCGCCGCGGCCTCGGCGTCGGTGCAGTCGAGCAGCGTCTCGCGCGGCGCCTTGGTGGCCACGATGACATGGCCGTCGTTCACCTGGCCAGCGTCCATGAAGGCGAAGACCAGGTCGTCCTCGAACACCTTGGCGCAGGGCCATTCGCCAGACAGCAGCCTTTCGAACACGGTGCTCATGGCATGACGGGGGAGTGGTCGACGAAGATCAGCTTGCTGGTGTCGAAGCCGGCGGCCGCGGCCCGGGCCACCAGCCGGTCGCGCGTGGCGGCGTCCAGCGTGGGGCTGCGCGCCAGCAGCCACAGGTAGGAGCGGTCGGGCCCGCTGACCAGCGCGTAGCGGTAGTCCTGGCGGTCGAGCTCGAACACCACGTAGCTGCCGTAGAAGGGGCCGAAGAACGACACCTTGAGGTAGCCCTTGTCGGGGCCGTCGACGAAGTAGGCCTTGCCGCGCGCCTCCTTCCATGTCTTGCTGTCGGCAACGTAGCCGCGGTTGACGACCTCGAGCCCGCCGTCGTCGCGCTTGCGGTATTCAGCCGTCACGCGCGACATGCCGCGCTCGAAGCGGTGGTCCAGGCGGGCGATCTCGTACCAGGTGCCCAGGTAGCGCTCGGCCTGGAAGCCCGACACCGGCTGGATGCCGTCGGGCACGGCGACGCAGCCGGTGAGCAGGGCGAGGAGGAGCAGGAGGAGGTGTTTCATCGGAAGGGGCTGGAAGTCCGCGCTTATCGTAGTACGGCCTGGCATGGCCGCGCGACAGCGAATGTCGCTGCCCGTCTTTGGCAGGGTTTTCCGGCGGGAGGGCCTGGTGCGTGCGACCGCAGCGGTGCTGGACACGCTGCCCGCAGCACATGGCAGCGCAATAGCCTTCGCCTTCAGAACCCCGGGGACAAACATGCCAATGTCAGTGGAAGCGATCGTGGCGTAGGTTTTGCAACTGTCTGAAGAAGATCGAGATCGCCTGATCTGCGTCTTGTTGGACAGCTTCGATCTGCAGCCGGACGACACGCCCGAGAACATTGCCAAGGCTTGGGATGCCGAGATAGCGCGCCGCGTGGATGAACTCGATGCCGGGCTGGTCGAATGCATACCCTACGAGCAGGTAATGGCCGAGCTGCGATCACTGATCGAATCGAATCGGAAGGGGTGAATTTGGCGAATGCGCATCGCGCAAGCTGCGCTTGCAGTCGAGCGCGTGTCTGAACCCGAAGGGGTTGCTCTGGCATCGCATTTCTTGCATAGCGACCGCGCGTAGCGCGGGGCCATCGGCGTGGGCGGTTTACCGCCCGCGGCGATGGCCTCGCGGTTCATCCCCACGTGCGTGGGGAACACCATCGGCACGGCGTTCCTGGGTGACGGTGTTCCGGTTCATCCCCACGTGCGTGGGGAACACACTTCCTCCATCTCATTGATTTTCAACGATGTTTTGGCGCCGGCAGATTCCACCGCCTTTTCAGCGCCATTTCGACTCGATTGTTAAGGAGCCTTGCCTTCCACTTCCGGGTGGAAGCCGACCAGTTGCACGCCATCAAAGTCAGCCGGCATGCGCCGGCTGGCGCCGAGCGTGCAGAACTCGTAGCCGGCTTCCGCTGTGCTGCGCCACACCATCACCGCATTGCCGCCCTCCAGGCCTTCTTCCACCTGCGACCAGATGTGCTCGCGCACTCGCCGAGAATAGCTGCCGACGTACACGCCGGCGCGCACCTCCAGCAGCCACACCGCAGGGCGCCCACGCAGCCGCGGCGGCGCATTTTCAAGCACGATGACCAGCATCGCCCAGGTTCTCGGGGTTGGGCAGGGCCGGTCCTATGGCATCGGCCCGGGCCTCTGGCGGCTTGATCTCCCCCGCGGCCAGAATGACCTCGATGTCCGGGATGATGCGGTCCAGCAGCTTGCTCTGCCGGAAGACGTCGCGGCAACCCAGCCGTACGGCGCGCTCGGCATTGCCCGGGTTGGCCGCCGCCACCTTGAGCGCCACCGGCGCCACCGTTTCGAACTTGTAGATGTCAGCCACGTCGTAAACAAAGGACAGCAGCTTGCCCGTGTGGATGAAGCCCACTGCTGGCGCATAGCCCGCGGCCAGCACCGCCGCTTCGGTCACGCCATACAGGCACGAGGTGGCGGCCGACAGGCAGCGGTTGGCCACGTCGGCCTTGTCCCAGCTTTCGGCGTCGTAGTCGCGCCCGCTCCACTTGACGCCGAACTGTTGCGCCAGCAACTGGTAGCTGCGGCGCACACGGGTGCCCTCGATGCCGCGCAACTGGTCGACGCTGCGCCGCGACGACGGTTCCTCGCCAAAGCGCATGGCGTACATCTTGCGCACCACCTTCAGGCGCAGGTCTTCGTCCAGCGCCAGGCGCGCCTGGTAGAGCAGCCGGTCGGCGCGGGCGCCACCGGGCTGGCCTGACGAGTACAGCCGCACGCCGGCCTCGCCCACCCACACCAGCAGCGTGCCCACCCGCGCGGCCAATGCCGCGGCGCGGTGCGACACCCGCGTACCCGGCTCCAGCCTGATGCAGGCCACGCCACCCACCGGGACGTGCGTGCGGATGCCGGTCACGTCCACCACCACGAAGGCCCCGTCGAGCACGTCGATCTCGCCGCGCTCGA
>JBEIHU010000242.1:0-5781 GCA_040381175.1 Burkholderiaceae bacterium | reverse complement strand
GTCGCATCGCGCGACGTGCGCTGATGGCCAGCATGATTGCCGTGCTCGCCGCATGCGGTGGGGGCACCGATGGGGCGGTTGACCCTGCGGCAGGCGGCGCTGCGGGTGGAGCTGTCGGCGGAGCCGGAGCCGGAGCCGGAGCCGGAGCCGGAGCCGGAGCCGGAGCCGGAGCGGGAGCGGGAGCGGGAGCGGGAGCGGGAGTCGGAGCCGATGCGGGTGCGGGTGCGGGTGCGGGTGCTCCCGCACTGCCGGCCACGGTACGCATCACTCTCGAGCTTGAGGCGCCCGCCAATCGCTATCCAGGCACGGTCTACTGGCGCGCCGACAAAGTGGCGACCACACGAGCCGCGATGACGGCACAGGACGCAAAGTGCGACGCATCCGGCGTTGGCAACAAGTCCTGCTCTTTCAGTGTCCCCAGGGACCAGGTAGTCACCCTTGTCGCGAACGATCTGCTTGCTCAGATCAGCTTTGGCAGCACGCCCTACAACGGCAGAAACGTCGACCGGCGCGGCATCAGCAGCCAGTTTGCCGGCTTCACCGGGCCATGCACCACCCCGGAACGCGGGGTCTGCGTCTTCACGGCGACTGCCGATCAGACGATCACCGTAGAGAACATCGATCTCGTATGGACACGCGTCTACTTCATCGGCGATGTGAATTGGCGCATCACTCTCCACCAGCAGCCCACTCTGAGCCTCGGGCCGCCGCAAGCCGCCCAGGAACTGATCGTGACGCCGTTGACCCCCGGGGTGGCCAAGTGCGTTACCGACGCGGTTGCCGTCCATTGCTACGACATCGCCATGACGAACCTGGGCGACATCTACTTCGAGGCCCTGCCGCCCGAGGGACCGACGCCACTGGGTGCTCTCGGCCCGCTGGAATTCGTCGGCTACGACAACGGCTGTGGCGCCGACCCGAAATGCGCCGTGTTCAGCGATGTCGATCACATCGACACCATGAAGTGGCAGTACTACTGGTGCACACCGCCCAGCCCGGTGGTCGGCCCGCCGTTCGTCAGCAACACCGGAGGCTGGAACTTCGGCCCCAGCGCCAACTGTTCGGTGGTGACGCCGTAGGCCCTGCACGGTCACGGGCGTTCCAACTCCTGCCTTCCTCATCAACCTGGACCCACAATGAAGTTCAATTCCCTTACGCCAGTGCTCCTGGCGATCGTCTTTGGCTCGGCCCACGCCGCCCCGCTGACCTGGACGCTCAGCGGCGTCAGCTTCATCGACGGCGCCACCGCCTCGGGATCGTTCGTGTTCGATGCCGGCACGCGCACCTACCTGTCGTGGGATATCGTCACCACGGCGACCGTCGATCCCGGCGCCAACGGTGGCCTGAGCAACAGCATGAACGGCAAGTCCTACTCGACCAACAGTCTGTCGAACGCGTCGTCGGACTACTATCTGAACCCATCGTCCCTGGCGGTGCAGGACGCTCTGGGCAACAAGTTCGGCTTCGTCTATGCATCGCCGCTGACCGATGCGGGCGGGGTAGTTGCGCTGAAGCCGGGCCCGACCATGGGCTACGAGATCAATGGCTTCAGGTCCCGCAACATCACTGCGGGGTCGGTGGTGGCCACCTCGGCCGTGCCGGAGCCGGCCAGCTATGCGTTGACGCTGTTCGGATTGGGCGTGATCGCCTGGATGGTTCGGCGCCGTGTAATCGCTTGAGCGTCCGTTTGATTCGGCGTTCTCAGCCGAACACCGCCACCACCTGGTAACCATAGGCCGCCAGCTGCCCGCCCGGCGCCCACAGCCGCGCCGACTGGTTGACGTAGCCGCCGTCGACCATCAGCGATTCGTTGTCGGCGCGCCACCAGCCCTCGGGCGGGCCAGGGTCCACTGGGCGCAGCTGCAGTTCCCAGGTGACCGAGCTGTTGGCGCTGGGCCGCGCGAGCTCACCGATCACCGGCGTGGGCGAAAGGTCGGCCAGCAGCACGATCTGCAGCTCGGCGGGCACGCTGGCCGCCTCCTCGGGGTTCAGGCGCATGTGGATGCAGCTGCTTTGGCCGCTGACGCCGCTGAAGGGCACCGCGCCTTCGGCCCAGCGCATGTCGAAGTGCGCCAGGAAAGCCGGCGCCCCATGCGGCCTGGGCGGCGGCACCGGCAACGCATCCGCCTCGTGGCGCGGCGCCGGGCGTCGCGGCAGGCGCGGCTGCAGCGTGGACGGCCGGTCGCCGCCGAAAACGCCCAACAGCGCTGCCGCCACCTGGCCCTGCTGCAGCACATGCGCCTGCACCTGGCAGACGTTGCGGCCCTGGCGCAGCACGCTGGCCCGGATGTCCACGCTGCCCGGGCTCACAGGGCCGACGAAGCAGGTCTGCAGCGCGCGCAAGCCCACGTCCTCGGGCCAGGCGGTGCCGGCGCGATCGCGCATGGCCAGCACGGCCAGCGCCGAGATCAGCCCGCCGTAGCAGGTGCGGCCCTGCAGCCAGTCGTCGCCGACATCGAAGCGGACTGCGGCGTCGACGGCGTGGCGACGGGCCGCCAGGGTTGAGAAGCGGGTCAGCGCGGGCATTCACGGGCTCCGGGGTCGAGAGGCGAATTATCCCGGGGCCCCTCGCAAGGGTTTGTTGCACGGGCGACAGCAAGACGCGATGGCATCATTGGCGTTTGCCCCGGGCGTGTTTTTCTGCCGCTGCGGCGGCCCGAGCGGAGCAAGCTTCAAATGGATCAGCGTGTCAGCCAGAAGGTGTCAACGAACCCGCTTCTCGAGGATTGGTGCTCGCCCTACGGCCTGCCGCCCTTCGATGCCATCCGCGCGGAGCATTTCGCACCGGCGCTCCAGGCCGCGATGCAGGCCAACCGCGCCGAGCTCGATGCCATCGCCGCCCAGCACGAGCCGCCCACCTTCGACAACACCCTCGCCGCCTTCGACCGCTGTGCGCGGCAGCTGGGGCGCATCGAGGCGGTGTTCTACAACCTCACCGCGTCGCAGACCTCGCCGCAGCTGCAGGCGGTGCAGCGCGAGATGGCCGCGCCGTTGTCGGCGCACTACAGCGCGGTGTTCATGCATGCCGGCCTGTTCGCGCGGGTGGATGTGCTGCATGCGCAGCGCGACCGGCTCGGACTGACGCCCGAGCAGCGCCGGCTGCTGGAGCGCACCCACCTGGATTTCGTGCGCTCCGGCGCGCGCTTCGGGCCCGAGGCGCAGGCGCGCTACGCGCAGGTGATGGAGCGGCTGGCCGAGCTGACCACGCGCTTTGCGCAGAACGTGCTGCACGACGAGGCCACGTACCAGCTGGTGCTGCAGGAAGAGGCCGACCTCGCCGGGCTGCCCGGCTTCGTGCGCGATGCGGCGCGCCAGGCGGCCAGCGAGCGTGGCCTGGCCGATGGCCACGTGATCACGCTGTCGCGGTCGCTGATCGTGCCCTTCCTGACCTTCTCCGAACGCCGCGACCTGCGCGAGCAGGCCTGGCGTGCCTGGGTCGGCCGCGGCGAGCACGACGGCGAGCACGACAACCGGCCGGTGGCGCGCGCGATCCTCGAGCTGCGTACCGAGCAGGCCGCGCTGCACGGCCACGCCAACTACGCCGACTTCGCGCTCACCGACACCATGGCCGGCACGCGCGCTGCGGTGCACAAGCTGCTGGACGACGTCTGGCCGCGCGCGCTGGCGGCCGTGGAGCGCGAGCGTGAGCAGCTGCAGCAGGTGATGCGCGAGCATTCGCCCGAGGCTGCGGCGCAGGCCATCGAGGCCTGGGACTGGCGCTACTGGGCCGAGAAGGTGCGCCAGCAGCGTTATGCCCTCGACGATGCGCAGATCAAGCCCTATTTCCCGCTGCCGCGGGTGGTGCAGGCGGCCTTCGACTGCGCGCAGCGGCTGTTCGGGCTGAGCTTCGTCCACCGTGCGGACCTGCCGGTGTACCACCCCGACGTGCAGGCCTACGAGGTGCGCAACCGCGCCGGCGCGGTGGTGGCCATCTTCCTGCAGGACAACTTCGCGCGCGCCAGCAAGCGCAGCGGCGCATGGATGAGCACGTTGCGCCAGCAAAGCCGCAATGAACCGGGCGGCAGCGCTGCCATGGCCGTGGTGCTGAACAACAACAATTTCGCCAAGGGTGCGCCAGGCGCACCGACGCTGCTGTCGCTGGAGGACGCGCGCACGCTGTTCCACGAGTTCGGCCATGGCCTGCATGGCATGCTGTCCGACGTGACCTATGAGCGGCTGTCGGGCACCAGCGTGCTGAAGGACTTCGTGGAGCTGCCGTCGCAGCTTTTCGAGCACTGGCTGTCCGAGCCGGCGGTGTTGAAGCAGCATGCGCGCCACTGGCAGACCGACGAGCCGATTCCCGATTCGCTGATCGAGCGCATGCAGGCGGCGCGGCGCTTCAACCAGGGCTACGAGACGGTGCGCTACTGCGCCAGCACCTATGCCGACATGGCGGTGCATTCGCTGCCGCGCGGGCAGATCCCGGCCGACCTGTCCGAATGGGAAGCCGATGAGTTGCGACGCCTGGGGCTGCCCGAGGGCGTGGGCATGAACCACCGCCTGGTGCACTTCCAGCACCTGTTCTCCAGCTCAGGCTATGCCGCCGGTTACTACGTCTACCTGTGGGCCGAGGTGCTGGATGCCGACGGCTTCGAAGCCTTCAAGGAGGCCGGCGATCCCTTCGACCCGCGCGTGGCCGAGCTGCTGCGCCAGTTCGTCTATGCCAGCGGTAACAGCATCGAGCCAGGCGCGGCCTATGCCGCCTTCCGCGGCCGCGGGCCGACGGTGGAGCCGCTGCTGCGCAAGCGCGGCCTGCTCGAGACGGCCGGCTGAGCCCCTGTCCGGCGGGGCGCAACGAGCCAGGCCGGGTTTCGGCGGGTTGCCAGCTCCACGCCAGGGTTGCGGGCAACGGCGTGCTCCGTGGGTTGGGCCGCAGTGCCGCGGCGGCAGGCGCACCGCAGCGTGGAAAATGGTTCCCGCTGGATCGCCCGCCGGGCGGCACGTCGGAGGAGCTGGATGGAAACGTCGCGCATGGCCTTGCGCTCGCCAGTGCACGGATCGGTGACCGGGATCGAGGTGGTCGTCGGCCAGGCCGTGGCCGCCGGCCAGGCGCTGCTGGTGCTGGAAGCGATGAAGATGGAGGTGCCGCTCGAGGCGCCGGAGTCGGGCATCGTGCGATCCATTGGCGTGGCCGTGGGCGACGTGGTCGACGAAGGCATCGCGCTGATCGAGCTGGAGCCGGCAGCGTCGCCCGCGATCGTCCGCCAGGCCGCGCCGCCGCCGGACCCGCGAGTGCCGCGTGCCGACCTGCAGCGGCTGCTCGACCGCCGCGCGCTGCTGACCGATGCGGCGCGCCCCGAGGCAGTGTCGCGGCGCCACGCGCAGGGCGGGCGAACGGCGCGCGGGAACGTGGCCGACCTGCTGGACGAAGGCAGCCTGCTGGAATATGGCGCCTTCGCGGTGGCCGCGCAGCGCAGCCGGCGCAGCCTGGACGACCTGCAGTGCAACACCCCGGCCGACGGCCTGATCACCGCCACAGGCAGCGTCAACGCGGCCCTGTTCGGGCCCGAGCGTGCGCGCGTGGCGGTGATGGCCTACGACTACACCGTGCTGGCCGGCACGCAGGGCTATTTCAACCACCACAAGAGCGACCGCCTGCTGGAGATCGCCGAAGCCCAGCGCCTGCCGCTGGTGCTGTTTGCCGAAGGCGGCGGCGGCCGGCCGGGCGACGTGGATTCGATCACCATCGCCGGGCTGCATGTCACCACCTTCCACCGCTTCGCGCGACTGTCGGGGCAGGTGCCGACTGTCGGCGTCGTGCACGGCCGCTGCTTCGCCGGG
>JBEIHU010000241.1:0-5840 GCA_040381175.1 Burkholderiaceae bacterium | reverse complement strand
CTGGCGGCGGTGGAGCAGCATGCCTGGTCGCTGGGCGCCGTGCGCGTGACGCTGAACGTGGCCCGCGACAACCAACCCGGCCAGGCCCTGTATGCCGCGCAGGGCTGGACCCAGGACGGGCAGTTCCACATGTTCCACCGCCTTGCCGTCTGACCCCCGGCGACGCGAAGCACCCGCGCCGGAACTGCGCCACCACCTGGCAGACCGACGCCGCATTCGCATGTCCCGGCCCGATCACCTGGTCTACCGCCCCGCCACCGCGGACGACGTGCCGCGCTGCATCGCTGTGCGCGGCATGACGCGGCAAAACGCCGTCTCGGCCGAGCGGCTGGCGTCCTACGGCATCACGGCAGCCTCCTGGGGCGACGCCGTCCGGCAAGGGCGGAACGCCGGCTTCGTAGGCCTGCATCGCGGCGAGATCGTCGGTTACTGTTTCGGCGACATCGCCACGGGCGAGGTGCTGGTGCTGGCGCTGCTGCCCGAGCACGAAGGGCAAGGCGCGGGCCGCGCACTGTTGGCCCAGGTGGTCGATCGGCTGCTGGCGTCGGGCCACCGGCGGCTGTTCCTGGGCTGCTCGGCCGACCCGGCGTCGCGCTCGCATGGCTTTTACCGGCACCTGGGCTGGCGCTGCACCGGCCGCATCGACGCCCACGGCGACGAGTTGCTCGAGTACCTGGCCGGTGGCGCCCACCGCTGACACCTGCCCGGGTGCCGTGCTGGTAGCCTGCGGCCTGCAGCACCACCCGGAGTTGAAGGAGACACGATGAGCACCGAAGGATTCGTGGCCAGCCACGCCCGCGACGCGCATTTCGAGCGCGGGCTGCGCGCCTTCTTCGAGTACCGCGACCTGGGGCTGCGGCAGGCCACCGACGGCCGCGTGGTGGCGCATGTCATCCGCGCCGGCGGTGGCAGCGATTTCTCCAGCCAGCCGCATCTGCACGACACGCAGTTCCAGTTCGTCTACGTGCTCAAGGGCTGGATCGAGTTCGAGTACGAGGGCCAGGGCGTGGTCCGGCTCGAGGCCGGCTCCAGCGTCTACCAGCCGCCGCAGATCCGCCACCGCGAACTGGGACACAGCCCCGACGTGGAGCTGCTGGAGATCGTGATGCCGGCCGACTTCGCCACGCGCGAGGTCGATACGGTGCAGCCCGCCGCGGCCGGCCGATGAGCCGCGAGCTGCCGGCCGCGGCGCGCGTGCGGCTGCTGGCGCCGCAGGCCGGCGAAGGCGAGCCGTACTTCGTCGCGGTGGACAAGCTGATTGCGGGCAATCCGAAACAGACCGCCTGGGTGCAGCACGCCAGCCCGGACCAGCGCTTCACCGCCGGCCTGTGGCACAGCGAGGCGGGCACCTGGAGAATCCGCTACACCGAGGACGAGTATTGCCGCATCCTCGAAGGGCTGAGCATCATCACCGCCGAAGACGGCCAGGCGGTCAGCGTGCGGCCCGGCGACGAGTTCGTCATTCCGCGCGGCTTCGTCGGCACCTGGGAGGTGGTGGAGCCCACGCTGAAGCGCTTCGTCATCCACGAAGCGGACCGCTGATCGCGCTGCGCGCTGCCCGCCTGCGCCGCCCGCGTGACGCTCGGCCAGGCCCTGGCTGCCGCGGCGCCCGGGGCACGGTTCGCCGCGGCCCGGGCCCTTATTCGCCGGCGCCGGCGTTCAGCGCCAGCAGCATGCCGCGGAAGATCTGCGCCGCAGCCGACAGCCGCTTGCGGGCGCGATGCACCACGAACCACTGGCGCACGATCGGGAAGCCCTCCACCGGCAGCAGCACCAGGCAGCCGGCAGCCAGCTCCAGCTCGATGGTCTGCATCGACACCATGCCCAGGCCCAGGCCGGCGCGCACCGCCTGCTTCAGCGCCTCGTTGGTGCCCAGCTCGCAGCCCGGCTTGATCTGCAGGCCGTGGGCCGCGAAATGCCGCTCCAGCGCCGCCCGGGTGCCGGAGCCCGGCTCGCGCAGCACCAGCGTCTCGCGCGCCAGCCGCGCCAGCGGCACCGGGCTCTGACCGGCCAGCGGGTGCCCCGGCGGCGCGATCACCACCAGCGGGTTGTCCATGAAGTGCTGGGCCACGATGTCCGGGCTGTCCGGCGGTCGCCCGGTGATGGCCAGGTCGGCGGTATTGGCTGCCAGCGACGCCAGCACCGCCTCGCGATTGGCCACCTGCAGGCTGATGCGCACGCCCGGGTGGCGGCGGCTGAAGTCCGCGACCACGCCGGGCAGGAAGTAGTTGGCCGTGGACACCACCGCCAGCCGCAGCTGGCCGCGCTCCAGCGCGCGGAACTGGTCCATCGCCGCGGCCATGTCCGTCACCCGCAGCGCAATGTCGCGGGCATGCTCGCGCAGCTCCGTGCCCGCCTGCGTCAGCGTCAGGCGCTTGCCCACCTGCTCCAGCAGCGTCAGCCCGAGCAGCGACTCCAGCTGCTTCATCTGCATCGACACCGCAGGCTGCGTCAGGTGCAGTTCGGCCGCGGCGCGGGAAATGGAGCCGAGCCGGGCCACCGCCTCGAAAATCCGCAACTGGCGCAGCGTGACATTCATCGGCACGCCCGCGGTGCAAGCAGGGCAACGTGCCGCCCGTTCGTGGTGCGCATGCCGCGGTGCATCAGCGTTTCCTATGTTTCAATCAGAAAATCTTGGGCAATGCGCGGGATTACACCCCTGCCTGGCCCGCCAGGGCAACCCTAACCTGCCGGGGTAACGATTGTCGACGCCGCGCCGCCGCGGAACGATCCGCCCCATGCACGAGACTCCCCCGCCGCCCGCCCTACCCTTGCCCCAGGCCCAGGTGAACCCGCTGCGCGACCGCGCCGAATGGCAGCGCCAGCGCGCGGCCGCGCTGGCCGACCCGGGCGCTTTCCACGGCGCGCTGGCCAAGCGCCAGATCCACTGGTACGTGCCGGCGCAGCAGGCCTGGCTGGCCTGGGACGATGCGCGCCGCGGCTGGGCCGGCTGGCATGCCCGGACCGGCGCGCCTGTGGCGCCGGCGCTGGACGAGGGCTTCGAGCCCTGGAAGCGCGCCTTCAACGACGACGAGCCGCCGCACTGGCGCTGGTTCGAGGGTGGCCGCACCAATGCCTGCTTCAACGAGGTGGACCGCCACGTGCTGGCCGGCCACGGCAGCGAGACCGCCTTCTTCTACGAGGGCGACCGCTGGGACATGTCCCAGGATGGCGGCCGCGGCGCGCCAGTGGATGCCTACCCGATCAGCCGCAAGCAGTTGCTGCTGGAAAGCGCCAAGTGCGCACTGGCCCTGCAGGCGCTGGGGCTGAAGGCCGGCGACCGCATTGCGCTGAACCTGCCCAACATCCCGGCACAGCTGTACTGGACCGAGGGCGCCAAGCGCATTGGCGTGGTCTACACGCCGGTGTTCGGCGGCTTCTCGGACAAGACCCTGTCCGATCGCATCCACGATGCCGGCGCGCGCATCGTCATCACCGCCGACGGCGGCTACCGCAACGCGCAGATCGTGCCCTTCAAGACGGCCTACACCGACCCGGCGCTGGACGACTACGTGCCGGTGGACGTGGTGCGCCACACGGTGGCGCAGCGCCTGGCCACGCTCGGCCTGGGCGCGGAGGACGCCGCGCAGATCCAGGCCACGGTGGACGAGACTCTGGCTGGCGAGGTGACCGTGCAGCGCAGCGACGCGATGCGCGGCGTGGGCCGCGCGCTGCGCGCGCTGGGGCGCAGCGGCCACCTGCATGCGGCCGACGCGGCGCGGGTGCGCACGGCGCTGGCCGAGGCGCTGGTGCAGACGCCGCCGCGCGTGGAGGCGGTGGTCGTCGTGCGCCACACCGCACAGGCCGACATGGTGTGGCGCCCGGGGCGCGACCGCTGGAGCCATGAGCTGACCGACGCCGCCGGCCGGCAGCTGCTGCAGGCCGCGCGCGACGCCGGCTTCGCCGTGGCCGACGAAGCGGCGCTGCTGGCGCTGCCCGATGCCGACCTGGTGCGCGCGGTGTGGTCGGCAAGCGCGCCGCTGCCGCTGGACGCCGAATTTCCGCTGTTCTTCATCTACACCTCGGGTTCCACCGGCAAGCCCAAGGGCGTGGTGCACGTGCACGGCGGCTACGTGGCCGGCATCGCCCACACCATGCAGGTGGCCTTCGACGCGCGGCCCGGCGACGTGGTCTACGTCGTGGCCGACCCCGGCTGGATCACCGGCCAGAGTTACATGCTAAGTGCGACGATGAGCACGCGCTGCACCGGCATCCTGGGCGAAGGCGCGCCCACCTTCCCGCATGCCGGGCGCTACGCGTCGATGATCGAGCGCTACCGGGTGCGCGTCTTCAAGGCCGGCGTCACCTTCCTGAAGACAATCATGGCCGACCCGCAGAACGCGCATGACGTGCGGCAGTACGACCTGAGCACGCTGCGCGTGGCCACCTTCTGCGCCGAGCCCACCAGCCCCGCGGTGCAGCAGTTCGGCATGCAGCTGATGACGCCGCAATACATCAACAGCTACTGGGCCACCGAGCACGGCGGCATGGTCTGGACGCATTTCTATGGCAATGCCGACTTCCCGCTGCGCGCCGATGCCCACACCTATCCGCTGCCGTGGATCGAAGGCGACGTGTGGATCGAGGACGCCACCGCAGCCGACCCCGGCGCCACGCCGCGGCCGCGCGATGCCGCGCTGGGCGGCATCGCCTGGCGCCGGGCCGAACTGGAGGAAAAGGGCGAAATCGTCATCGCCGCGCCCTACCCCTACCTGGCGCGCACCGTGTGGGGCGATGCGGCGGGCTTCCGCGTCGAGCAGGGTGCCGACGGCCCGCAGCTGTCGGCCGCCTGGCGCGGCGATGCGCCGCGCTGGGCGTCCACCTACTGGGCGCGCTGGCGCGGCAGCTGGGCCTACACGCAGGGCGACTTCGCGGTGCGCTATGCCGACGGCAGCTTCAGCCTGCACGGCCGCAGCGACGACGTCATCAACGTCAGCGGCCACCGCATGGGCACCGAGGAGATCGAAGGCGCGATCCTGCGCCACAAGAGCCTCGACCCGGACAGCCCCGTCGGCAACGTCATCGTCGTCGGCGCGCCGCACCGCGAGAAGGGTCTCACGCCGCTGGCCTTCATCAAGCCGGCGACGGCCGAGCGCCGGCTGACGCAGGACGACAAGCGCCGCCTGGCCGAGCTGGTGCGTGCCGAGAAGGGCGCGGTGGCGGTGCCCGGCGACTTCATCGAGGTGAGCCAGTTCCCCGAGACGCGCAGCGGCAAGTACATGCGCCGCATGGTGCGCGCGCTGGTCGAGGACCAGGACGTGGGCGATGCGTCCACGCTGAAGAACCCGGAATCGATCGCCGAGCTGCAGCGCGTGATAGCCGACTGGAAGCGCCGCCAGCAGCTGGCCGACGAGCAGCAGATGTTCGAGCGCTACCGCTACTTCACCGTGCAGTACAACCAGGTCGGCGCGCAGCGCGTGGCCACCGTCACCGTGACCAACCCGCCGGTGAACGCGCTGAACGAGCGCGCGCTGGACGAGCTGACGGTGGTGGTCGAACACCTGGCGCGGCGCGGCGACGTGGCCGCGGTGGTGTTCACCGGCCAGGGCACGGCCAGCTTTGTGGCCGGCGCCGACATCCGCCAGATGCTGGAGGACGTGCACAGCCTGGACGAAGCGCGCGCGCTGCCGAACAACGCGCACCTGGCCTTCCGCAAGATCGAGCGCATGGGCAAGCCCTGCATCGCCGCGATCCAGGGCGTGGCACTCGGCGGCGGCATGGAGTTCGCGCTGGCCTGCCACTGGCGCGTGACCGAACCGGGCGCGCGCTTCGGCCAGCCCGAGATCCGGCTGCGCCTGCTGCCCGGCTACGGCGGCACGCAGCGGCTGCCGCGGCTGCTG
>JBEIHU010000240.1:0-5886 GCA_040381175.1 Burkholderiaceae bacterium | reverse complement strand
GTCATCGTCACCAGGCTGTTGCCGAAGGGCTGCGCGGTGAAGGCCTCGCCGTAGGTGACGTTGCCGTCGCCCTCGCCGGCGCGCTGCCGGTAGGTGAAGCCGGGGCTGCGCACGCCGCCGCGGTTCATCAAGGCGATGGCCGCGCCGCCGAACGCCGGCGTCGCGGTGGCGGCCAGCTGCGCGTCGGCGATCAGCTCGCCGGCCGGCATGTTGCAGGCGGCGTCGCCGGCGTTGTTGGGCAGTTCGGTGGCGATCGAGCCGATGATCACCGCCGCGCGCGGCGCTACCAGCGCGTCGTAGCCCCTGACGATGCCGGCCAGCGCGGCATCGGGTGTGACCGTCGGGTCGCTGCGGTCCACCAGCCGGTTGGTCACCTGCACCGCGACCACGTCGCGGGTGGCAGGGTCGATGCGCAGGTCGATGTCGCTGAGCACGCGGCCGAAGGCGCTGGCGCTGCTCACCGGCACCGCCCGCCCCTTGGCATTGGGCAGCCGGCAGTTGTAGGCCGAATGGGTGTGGCCGCTGAGCACCACGTCGACCGCATCGTCGAGCTGGCTGACGATGCGCGCGACCGGCGAGCCTGCCAGCTTGCCGTCGCAGGCATTGATGTCCTGCTGCGGCCCGCTCTGCGCGCCACCTTCGTGCAACAGCACGACGATGGCCTCGATGCCTTCGGCGCGCAGCCTGGGCACCAGTGCGTTGACCGTGGCCGCCTCGTCGCGGAATTCCAGCCCGGCGACGCCGGTGGGCACGACGATGCCCGGCGTGTCCTTCAGCGTCATGCCGATGAAGGCCACCGGCACGCCCTGGAAACGCTTGACACCATAGGCGGGCAGCAGCGGCTGGCCGGTGGCGCTGACGATGACGTTGGCCGACAGCCACTGGAACTTCGCACCTTCGAAGGGCACCGGCGTGCCGACCTTGGCACCCTGGCAGCTGTTGACGTCGACCTGGGCACCGTCCATCTTGCAGCCGCCGCGCTGCAGCCGCAGCAGCGTGGCCGAGCCCTTGTCGAACTCGTGGTTGCCCACGGCGTTGAACTCCAGACCGATGCGGTTGAGCGTCTCCACCGAGGGCTCGTCGTGGAACAGCGACGAGATCAGCGGCGTCGCCCCGATCATGTCGCCGGCGCCCACGACCGCGTGGTTCGGGTTCTGCGCCTTCAGCTTGTTGACATGCGCGGCGATGTATTCCGCGCCGCCCACCGGCACGCGCTGCGCGGCCGGCACCGCCAGGCTGGGCGCGAAGCTGCCCGGCGACTGCAGGTTGCCGTGGTAGTCATTGAAGCCGATCAGCTTGACCTGGATCGGCTTGCCGCTGGCGGCACAGCCGGCCAGCAGCGCCGCGGCGACCAGCGCGCCCAGCCGCTGCAAGGCGTCGCTTCGACGGCGCAGCGGCCCGGGTTGCGGGCAGGGCGGTTTCGGCATGGCGCTGCAGTGTAGGGGTCTCAGGCGGCGTCGACGCCGGCCAGGAAGACCTGCAGGTCGAAGTCGGACGAGCCTTCCTTCATCGTCGCGCACAGGATGCGCTGGCCGTCGGTACGCACGTTCACCAGGCCGTACACCAGATCGGTGGCCATCGGCAGCCAGCTCAGCCGGCGGTAGTTGCCCAGCGGCGAGTCGTCGAACCTGGCCTCCAGCTGCTCGGGCGGGTAGTCCACGCGCGGCTCGGCGACGGTGCGGGTGCGCGAGGCAAAGTCCAGCCCCACCGAGCGCGACAGCTCGGTGGAGTACAGCAGCGGCGGCATCAGCTCGCCGCCGGCGCTGCGCGACTCGCGCCCGTAGCGCGCACTGGCGCCCAGGATGCGCGGGCGCGGGTGGGCATAGTCCTCGTTGTCGCCCGAGGAGATGACGGTGGCGCGCGCCGCCATCGCGCGCACGAAGCGCAGGTCGATGTCGTCGCTGCCGTGGTGGCAGCCCTTGGCCACGTCGGCATGGAACTCCTCGGCCGCATGGCAGCCGAGCAGCAGCCGCTGCGAGGCGGTGTTCAGGTCGCCAGTGAGCAGCAGTCGCGCGTTGCCGTAGTCCACGCGCAGCACCACCGAGTGACCGTTGCGCGTGACGCTTTCGCTGCCCAGCCAGCGCATGCCCTTGCCGCCGCCGGCCAGCTTTTCCACCACTGGGGCGAGCACGCGGATGGCCGCGCTGCCGGGCTCCGGCGCATAACCCGGCAGCCAGCCATCGGCCTGCGAAAGGTTGTTCACCTTCTTCGGCAGCTTGCCCACCAGCCTGGCCAGCGCCGCGAAGTCGGTGGCGAAGGCGCGCTTCGGGCGGCCGAAGTGCGTCTTGCCGTCGAGCAGCTCGACGATGAAGCGGCCCTCGGGCTTGAGGTTGAAGCCGGGCTGCGGCAGCGGCGTGGTGCTGGCGTCCTCGCGCAGCGCGCCGAGCTTGTCGCCATCCTTGAAGCGGCCGATGCCGCAGTGCCAGAAGTTCTGCACCTCGATGCCGAACTTGCGGCCGTCGGGCAACGCGCCGGACAGCAGGTCGATCATGCCGCCGTAGTGGTCGGCGTCGGGGTGGGTGACGATCATGTTGCGAAAGCTCACGCGGTCGCGCTGCAGGTCGTCGATGAACTTCCAGCGCACGAAGTTGGCCGCGCCCTTGCGCGTCATCTGCTTCGATGCGCGGATGCCGGCGTCGATCATGTGCCAGGCGTCGTCGTGCGGCGTGCGCATCAGCACGCCGTCGCCCTGGCCGACGTCGATGACGTAGATCTCCAGCAGCCCGGTGTCGGACACCGCGCTGGCCGGCAGCCAGCCGGTGCGGCGGCGCGCGCGCACCTTGACGCGCTCGCCGGCACCGCTGCCCTCGCGCGCCAGTTCCTGCAACGGGTCGCCCCACAGCAGCGTGCACAGCGTCTTGCCGTCGTCGCCCTTCAGCGGCAGCTTGAAGCGGCCGTTGGCGTCGTTCAGGTACTTCATGACCGGTTTCCTATGAAATGTGTCATGCGAAACGCTCACAATGATGCGCTACCCTGAGCCGCCACCGTACCGCCATGCCCTCCCGCCCCATGTTCATCGCCCCGGCGCGCTTCGACGACCCCGCGCAGGCGCTGGCCCAGGTGCAGGACATCTACCGCAACAGCATCGAGCACCTGCGCGATGCGCTGCAGCGCTTCGTCGCCGGTGAAGATTTCGGCCAACGCGTGCGCGCCTGCTACCCCTTCGTGCGCGTGCAGACAGCCACCGTGGCGCGCGCCGACTCGCGCCTGAGCTACGGCTTCGTCTCCGGCCCCGGCACCTACGAGACCACGCTGACACGGCCCGACCTCTTCGGCCGCTACTACCTGGAGCAGTTCAGCCTGCTGTTGCGCAACCACCGCATCGAGCTGGAGATCGGCACCAGCTCGATGCCGATTCCGGTGCACTTCTCGTTTGCCGAGCACTTGCACGTGGAGGCGACGATGAGCGCCGAGCGCCGGCTGCTGATGCGCGACCTGTTCGACCTGCCCGACCTGGCGGCGATGGACGACGGCATCGCCAACGGCACCCACGAGCCGCGACCCGGCGAGGCGCAGCCGCTGGCGCTGTTCACCGCGCCGCGGGTGGACTATTCGCTGCAGCGGCTGCGCCACTACACCGGCACCGCGCCCGAGCATTTCCAGAATTTCATCCTGTTCACCAACTACCAGTTCTACGTCGACGAGTTCATCAAGCTGGGCCACCAGATGATGGCCGACTCAGGCGCCGACTACGACTGCTTCATCGAACCGGGCAATGTCGTGACGCGCCGTGCCGGCAGCCGCGCGCAGGCGGACGACGATGCCGGCAGCGCGCCGCCGCGGCTGCCCCAGATGCCGGCCTACCACCTGAAGCGCGGGGATCACAGCGGCATCACCATGGTGAACATCGGCGTCGGCCCGGCCAACGCCAAGACCATCACCGACCACATCGCGGTGCTGCGCCCGCATGCCTGGCTGATGCTGGGCCACTGTGCCGGGCTGCGCAACTCGCAGGAGCTGGGCGACTACGTGCTGGCCCACGGCTACGTGCGCGAGGACCATGTGCTCGACGAGGACCTGCCGCTGTGGGTTCCCATTCCCGCTCTGGCCGAGGTGCAGCTGGCGCTGGAGCAGGCGGTGGCCGAGGTGACGCAGCTGCAAGGCTACGAGCTGAAGAAGATCATGCGCACCGGCACCGTGGCCAGCACCGACAACCGCAACTGGGAGCTGCTGCCCAACCGCAACGTGGCCAGCACCCCCGAGCGCCGCTTCAGCCAGAGCCGCGCAGTGGCGCTGGACATGGAGAGCGCCACCATCGCCGCCAACGGCTTCCGCTTCCGCGTGCCCTACGGCACGCTACTGTGCGTCAGCGACAAGCCGCTGCACGGGGAGATCAAGCTGCCGGGCATGGCCAACACCTTCTACCGCGAGCGCGTCGACCAGCACCTGCGCATCGGCATCCGCGCCATCGAGCTGCTGCGGCAGGAGCGTCCAGGCCAGCTGCACAGCCGCAAGCTGCGCAGCTTCGCCGAGGTGGCGTTCCAGTAGGCGGCGCCGGTTGGAAGCGGCAGCCGCTGGCTTTCGAGAAGGTCCAGGGGTTGATGTACACCACGGCCAGCTGCGCAACGTTCAGCGTTGTCGGCGCTGCCACGCAGCGGCTGCGGCCCGGGCTGATCCTGCTGGACCTGTCGCTGCCGGGCATCGACGGGCGCGAACTGCCGCAGCGGCTGGCCGAGGTGATCGATCGCCACCGGAGGCCGGCGGCAGACGGCAGCTGAGCGGCGCTACGCTTCGCGCTGGCGGCCGCGGCGCGCACTCGCGGCGCACAGGCCGGCCAGGCCGATCGCCAGCAGCAGTGCCGAGGCCGGCTCCGGCACCGGCGCCGTGTTCAGCGCGCCGACCAGCGCGAAGCCAGTCCTGGTGGAGGCGGTCTCCCCGAGGCCCCACTGGAAGGCGATCGAATCGATCGTCGCACCGGGCGCCAGGCCGAAGTCGCTGAGGTCAAGATCCGCGGCGTTCAGGTCCCAGGGGTTCGTGCCGAGCGCCGGGGGCCGCGGCGTGGTGCTGCCGGTGAAGGCCGCCGTGCGCACCAGCGTGACGCCGTTGATCGTCGCCTTGACCTGGCTCGGCGAGTTGATGTCGAACACCGTGAAATCGGCACCCGGGCCGTTCGCCACCCGGATCTGGGTGAGGGACAGGGTCAGCGTGCCACACTGCGCTTCGGTCTGGCCGATGGCACAGGCCGCGAAGCTGGAGCTGGCCCGCGTCGGGTTGCCGATCGGCGTGTCGAGCAGGGCCGCCCGCGCCTTGACCGCGTCGGTGCTGTTGTTCTCGATGCCGGCCGTCACGCCGTCCCACAGCAGGTAGGAGACGGCGGGGATCGTCACCGCATCGGCAAACGCGTTGTCGGCGAAGCTGCGTCCGCCGACGGTGACGTCGGCCTGCGCGGTGGCCGCGGCAGCCGCCAGCACAAGCGCGGCATGGAAGGGTCGAAGGGTCATGGGATCTCCCGGGGGTAGCGCGGGCTTCGTTATCGTTACTGCGGGCTGCCCGCTTTCGCCCTGCATTCTCATAGAGCCCGGTCGTTCGTTACGCAACCCCGCCGCCCCTCGTGTTCGAGGGGTGTGGGTTCAATCCCGCCACAGCGGCCGCAACGCCCACACGCCCAGCAGCGGCCCCAGCCCCAGCCAGGGCAGCAGCGCGGCCAGCTCGTGGCGCTCGGCCAGCGTCACGAACAGCTGGATGCTGACGATGGAGATGCCGAAGCCGATGCTGTTGACCAGCGTGAGCACGCTGCCCACCGCCTGCGGCGGCGCGTTTTGTGCGGTCAGCGCGCTGAACTGCGGCGAATCGCCAGCCACGGTGATGCCCCACAGCAGCAGCCAGGCGTAGAACACGCCCGTCGGTGCGCCCAGCAGCCAGGGCGCCAGAAGGCAGCAGATGCCG
>JBEIHU010000239.1:0-5886 GCA_040381175.1 Burkholderiaceae bacterium | reverse complement strand
CGAGGCGCTGCAGGCCCAGCACAAGGCCACCGCCAAGATGGACTACGTGTTCTCCAACCGCGCAGGGGAGCCAGTGGACACGAACAACTTCACCAAGCGAGTCTGGTACCCCTACGCTGTCAGGTGAGCATAGTAGTCGGGCGCCGGAACCGGACTGCGTGGAGTACCTGCAAATGGCCGGGACGACCCGTTCGCGGACACGCCAGGAAGCTGACTGCCAATCTTCCGGCTGTTCGGTCAAGGTCAGCTTACTGCGACCTCAACGCAGACCCGGACCCGGCCAGTTCTGGCCGTTCGCGACTGACGGCAGACCGGCAATCCGCTTGCTATGCCCTTGTCGAAGTCGAAACGGACAGCCCCACTGACAGCCGCACACTTGTGAACGCATCACATATGCATTACATTGCGCGCATGAAAACCTCCACTCTCCCCGCCGTGCGTGTCGAGCCAGCGCTGCGTAGGGATGCCGAGGCTGTCCTCGACGAAGGCGAATCGCTCTCCGATTTCGTGGCCGCGTGCGTTCGCGACGGTGTCACTTGGCGGCGTACCCAAGACGCCTTTCTCGCGCGAGCGCGAGACGCCGTCGAGCGATCCGAGCGTGAAAACAACGGGATCTCGCCGCAGGAGGTGCTGCGTCGGATGGATGCCCGGCTGGATGCGGCCCGTCAGCGCCTTGCGGCAGGCAAGCCGCGCGCTGGGCAGTGACCAGCTACCGCGTCCTCCTGACCGATGAGGCCGCCGACGACTTGCTGCGGATCGAGGATTTCACCATCGAGCGGGAACTCGCCAGCGCGACACCTGACCTCGATGTAGTGCGGCGCCTCAGAGACGCCGTCGACCGCGCACTTCGACTACTGGAGTTCTCACCGTACTCATGTCGCAAGGCTGCTCGCGCCCTGAACGACAAGCAGCGTGAACTCATCGTTCCCTTCGGAAGTGCCGGGCTCGTTGCCGCATTTGAAGTGCGTGGCGACATTGTCCGAGTCGGCGCCATTCGCCATCAGCTCGAGCAAGACTTCCATTGATCCTGATCGGCTCCACCTCTGGTCTTTCGCCTGAACCTTTGACCTGCTTCCGAGAGTCTTCGGGGGGAACGACAGCTTCTCGGCGCCCAATCCTGCGCGGCGAATGGCGGCAACGGGTCGGTACGACTCTCTCGCCGGCGGAGCGAGCGGTCATTGGGTCGGCTCGCCCGCCCGGCCGTAGACCGAAGTCAGCTGTACCCCATATAGCTGCCGCTCAAGCCGGCCCCGCTGCTCCAGTCGAATGTCGGCTTGATGGCGCTCACCGTGAGTTCGCCCGCGAACCGCGACCGGCTCCGTCGCCAGCTGCGCCTCGTATCGGACTTCATTGCCCCGGTGGCCAAACAATGGCTAAAATGGCCAATCATCGGAGGATCTCACCATGCGCGTCACCGCCACCGAAGCGAAGAACCGTTTTGGCAGTCTCTGCGCCCAGGCCAAGCGCGGACCCGTTTTCGTGGAAAAGGCCGGTCGACTTGATACCGTGATCCTCTCGGCCGAGGAATACCAGGCCCTGCAGGCCAACCACGACAAGGCCCGCCGCGCCGCGCGCAAGAAGACGTTCGAATCCGAGTTTGTTGACTGGATTACCGCTCAAAACGTCCGCATCGAAACACACGGCATTCCTGGTGCCGACCTGCGCCCGTGGTGAGCGGTTGATGGCCCAATACGACGTTTACACCAACCCAAGCAGCAGCGCGACCACCGGCATCCCGTACGTGGTCGTGATCCAAAGTGACTTGCTCGATGCCCTGGCCACCCGGCTAACCATACCGCTGGCTGTGCCGGACGTCACAACCAAGGTGCCGACCGCCCTGTGTCCGGTCATCACGGTCAACGGCAAGCGCCTGCATGCGCTGGCGCACTTTGCCGCACCTCTACCTGCCAAGATCCTGCGGCGACCGGTCGACAACGTGGCAGCGCAGGCCAACGAGCTGGTTTCAGCCATCGACGCGGTGCTGTCGGGCATCTAGGTCGAGCGGATACCGTCCCTGCGACAGCTTTGCGGCAACGAGACCGAGGCAGCGTCTGTCTCCTCAGGGCCGGGAGTGGTACTTGGCGTGTGAGGCCAGCTGACGTTCGGGCAACCAAATGCTCCCGCATACGGCGCAGGTCGGCAGCAGCTTCAAGACGGTCATCAGTTCAGCGAAAACGCTGTAACGTGTTGCTTTGGTCGACCGAAACCTATACCGCCTGTAGTAGCAGAGCCGGCCCTCCGTTATCGGCCCGACGTACTCCGTTTCAACCTGCTGGGCCCCCGCAGACGAGGTGAATCTGACGGGCCGGCAACCTGCGCGGCCTGCACGTGTTCGGGCAAAAGTAGTCGACTGAACAATTCAGCCATTTGCGCATTGCAGGCGACGCCGTGCACCAGCCGCACATTCATCGCGAAGCCGTCGAAAGCCATCAGCAACACGCTGGCGACCAGGGTCGCCTCACGTTCGTCGATGGCCATGCAGCTTCGAATCCAGCCGGCGACGCGCGCCTGAAAGAACTCGCGCAACTTCGGGCTGTAGTCGCCGTCCGCGCCGCTCGTCGACACAGCCTGCATCACGTTGTTGGCAAAGCCGTTGCTCTCGCGCGGTAGTTCGCGCCACAGTGCCATGAGCAGCCGCTTCAGCCGCTCCTGCGGATCCTTGATTGTCGCGAGCATCCGCTCCTGCTTGTCCAGCCGTTCCTGCAGCCACGGTCCATAAATCGTGAACAGCATGTCCAGTTTGGACGAGAAGTACACGTACACGTTTGCCGGTCAGGAGTTCGATCCTCCTCGTCTCCACCAGTTTCTCTGCAGGCCGTTGATTTTCAACGGCTTTCTTCTTTGTGTCGCGCAAGGAGCGGAATTGGCTCATCAAACTCGGCCAAGTCCCGCAAGCCGTGCGACGCATCCCACGGTCCAGGCCTCGGCCTGGACCTGCCGCGCGACCGCGTTGTCGCCCAGGCCGCGGCCCTTGCTACGTCTCAAGGCCTTGCCACCGCGCGCGCTAGCGCCGGCCGCGCATAGCAAGCGTCGGCCCAGCGCTGCACGTGGGCGTGCTCGGCATAGCCGAAGTCGATGTTCTTCATCAGGTGCATCACGCCGGCAACGTTCAGGTCGGCTACGGTGAAGGCATCACCCAGCAGCCACGGGCGGCCGGCCAGCGTGGCATCCAGCACGCGCAGAGGCCGCTGCAGGCCCTTGGTCGCGCCTTCCACCACTTTCGGGTTGCGCCGTTCCTCGGGCGTGAACAGCTTCTGCACCACGATCTGCATCTGCAGCGGCTCGATCTCGCTGATCGCCCACACGCTCCATTGCCAGGCTCGAGCCTCGTCGTCGGCGCGCGTCGGGTAGAGCGCGCCGCCGTAACGCTTGGCCAGGTACAGGTTGATGGCCATCGATTCGAACAGCTGCAGATCGCCATCCACCAGCGCCGGTATGCGGCCGTTGGGGTTGACCTGCAGGTACTCGGCCGACTTCGCCGTGCCGGCATAGTGCAGCGGCACGTGCTCGAATTCGATCCCGGTTTCCTCGATGCCCCACAGCGCACGCAGAGCGCGCGAGGCCGAGGTGCCGTACAAGACGGGCTTGCCCATGACGTGTCTCCGGTTGCGCGGGCCTGCAACGGCCCGCAATGTGCCGATCATGCCATCCCGGCCGGCGCGGCCAGCGGCTCGGGCTGTCAGTCGGCTCCGACCCGCGCCCTGGGTTCGCCGAGCCTGAGGAAGTCGCGCGCCCGCCCGAGCGGCGCCTCGACCATCCCGGTGCGCGCAGCCTCCAGTTCCACTCGCGAACGGGCATCGACGCGGCGTTCGTCGGCCAGCCGGCGGTCGGTGACAACTTCGGCAAAGCGCCCGGTGAGCTCCGGGTTGGCGCGCAGCATCGGCTCGATGTCTTGCTTCCTGATCTCGTGCACCCGCACCTGCATGGAGGACTCGCAGTACGGCAACCAGAATCGCAACTCCCACTCGATCCCGGGGCCCGAGAGCGCTTCGATCACGGCCTCGGGCTTGTGCGCCAAGGCTGCGCACGCCGGCACCTGGCGAACGGCCGCCTCCATGAGGGCCTTGACCCGTTCCGGCGCGACGTCGTGCTCAACAACGATGCGCAGTCGCTGGCGCCAGGGGTCCGTGGGCTGGTCATGGTTGGTGATGATGGCTCCCGCCAGGCTGGCATTGGGCACGACCACGCGCAGGTTGTCCTTGGTGACCAGCTTGACGGCGGGCCAGGTCAGGGTGTCGACGCGCCCAATCACGCCGTTCGTCAGCTTGACCCAGTGCCCGATCTCGAAAGGCCGTTCCACGGCCATGGTCAGGCCTTAGAACAGGTCTGCCCGCAGCGAGCGCACCGCGAAGCCGACTGCGGCGATGAGCACGCCCGACGTCGTGAATGCCGCCGACGGCGAGATGCCGAACTCGCGCACGGCCACGATCGACACCGAGGCCAGCCACAGGCCGGCCATCAACAGGTCGACCAGCAGCGGGGGTGGCGGGTGCTTCGAGCGCCGGACGAAGACGAGCCGGACCGCCATGCCGGCGCCGCGGGCGAGCACCCAGGTCGCGGCCGCCCAGAGCAGCACTCGAAGCCCACGTTCGACGGCCGGCCCGGCCAGCACCGCCCCATGGGCCGCGGCGAGATGTGCCGCCAACAACAGGGCGGCTGCGGCCAACGGAAGCGCCGGTTCGCGCATCACGAAAAACCTACCTGTGCAATGTGACTCTCGGACGGCGGCGCCCTGCCGGCGCATAGGCCGTTGGGGCCATGCCACCGGCGGCCGTGCCTTCGCGGTCTGGGCGCGCAGGGGCTGGCGGCGGCCTGGCCGATGCCCGCTGCCGGCGCCGGCCGCCCGCGCCGCCGACAATGCGGCATGCCCGACGCTGCTTCCGGCCTGCGCGTGCTGGCCGTCATCCCGCCGATGACGCAGCTGAACACGCCCTATCCGTCCACCGCCTACCTCACCGGCTTCCTGCGCTCGCGCGGCATCGACGCGCGCCAGTGCGACCTGGCGCTGGCGCTGGTGTTGAAGCTGCTGTCCCGACCCGGCCTGGAGGCCCTGCGCGACGGGCTCGTGCGCGCCCCCGCCGCGGCCCGCACGCCGCGCGTGGCTGCCTTCCTGGCGCAGTTCGAGGCCTATCAGGCCAGCATCGAGCGCGTGGTGGCCTTCCTGCAGGGGCGCGACGCCACGCTCGCCCACCGCATCTGCATGGGCGGCTTCCTGCCCGAGGGCGAGCGCTTCCGCGCGCTCGATGCCTACGCGGACGGCGTGGCCGCGGGCGATGCCGACCCGCTGGCCTGGGCCTTCGGCAGCCTGGGCACCGGCGACCGCGCGCGCCACCTGGCCACGCTGTACCTGAACGACATCGCCGATGTCGTGAAGGACGGCATCGACCCGCGCTTCGAGTTCGTGCGCTACGGCGAGAAGCTGGCCGCCAGCCAGCCCAGCTTCGGCCCGCTGGCCGACGCGCTGGCCGCGCCGCCCACGCTGCTGGACCGCTGGCTCGAGCAACTCGTGCACGAGGCGCTGGCCGAGCACGCGCCCGACGTGCTGCTGCTGAGCGTGCCCTTCCCCGGCGCGGTGTACGGCGCGCTGCGCATCGCGCAGGCGGCGAGGGTGGCCCGGCCGGGCCTGCGCATCGCGCTGGGCGGCGGCTACGTCAACACCGAGCTGCGCGAACTGGCCGAGCCGCGCCTGTTCGACTTCGTCGACGCCGTCACGCTCGACGCCGGCGCGCGGCCGCTGCGGGCGCTGCTGGAGCACTGGGCCGGCCGCCGCGGCGCCGGGCGGCTGGTGCGCACCTTCACGCGCGTGGACGGGGCGGTGCGCTACCAGGCCGGCTTCGAGCCCGACGTGCCCTGCGAGGACGCCGGCACGCCCACCTGGGACGGCCT
>JBEIHU010000238.1:0-5907 GCA_040381175.1 Burkholderiaceae bacterium | reverse complement strand
GCGCCGAGGCGCTGCAGATCGGCGGCCTGGCGGCCGACGAGGCTGCCGCGCTGGGGCGCGTCGATGCCGTGCTGGCCAGCGGTGCCGCGCTGGAGCAGTTCGCGAAGATGGTGGCCGCGCTTGGCGGCCCGACGGATTTCTGCGAACGCCCGGGCCAGCACCTGCCCGCCGCGCCCGTGCAGTGCGAGGTGCCCGCAGTGAGCAACGGCTGGGTGCAGGCCCAGGCCACGCGCGACATCGGCCTGGCGGTGGTGGAACTCGGTGGCGGCCGGCGCCGCGCCAGCGACCCCATCGACCACCGGGTGGGCTTCAGCGCGGCGGTCTCCATCGGCCAGCGCGTCGTGGCTGGCGAGCCGCTGGCCCGCGTGCATGCCGCCAGCGACGCCGCGGCCGCGCAGGCGGTGGCCACGCTGCGGCGCTGCATCGTCATTGGCGAGTCGCCCCCGGCCCCGATGCCGCTGGTGCTGGCCCGCATCACCGAGGAGCACACCCGATGACCCGCCAAAGGATCAGTTCCGGCTCCGCCTACGAGGAAGAGTTCGCCTACAGCCGCGCGGTGGTCGACGGCGACTGGGTCTTCGTCAGCGGCACCACCGGCTTCGACTACGCGACGATGAGCATTGCCGACGACATCGTCGCGCAGTGCGAGCAGTGCTTCGCCAACATCGCCGCCGCGCTGGCACAGGCCGGTGCCAGCCTGGACGACGTGGTGCGGGTGCACTACATCGTGCCGCGCGGCGGGGAGTTCGCGCAATGCGCGCCGGTGCTGCGCAAGCACCTGGGCCGTTCGCGGCCGGCAGCCACGATGATCAGCGCCGCGCTGCTGGATGCGCGCATGCGCATCGAGATCGAGGTCACCGCGCGCAAGCGCAAGGCAGGTGCCTGATGCACACCCCGGAGTTCTGGAACCAGCGCGGCGCCGGCAAGCTGCCGGGCCACATCGGCATGGTCATCACCCACACCGCGCCCGGCGAGGTGCGCGCGCGGCTGCCGCTGGCCGAGCCGGTGATGGCGCCCAACGGCTACCTGCACGCCGGCAGCCTGGTGACGCTGGCCGACACCTGCTGCGGCTACGGCTGCGTGATGAGCCTGCCCGAAGGCGCGAAGGGCTTCACCACGGTGGAGCTGAAGAGCAACTTCCTCGGCACCGCGCTCGAAGGCGAGGTGGAGTGCGTGGCCCGCGCCGTGCACCTGGGCAAGACCACGCAGGTCTGGGACGCGGTGCTCACGCATGTGCAGAGCGGCCGCACGCTGGCGCTGTTCCGCTGCACGCAGATGGTGTTGATGCCCAAGGCCGGCGGCGGATGAGCGCAGGCCCGCCGTGCCCGGCGGCCATCGTCGTGGCCGTGCCCGAGGCCGCGCTGCCGGGGCAAGAGCCTTTCGGTTTCGTGCTGGGCCGGGTGGACAAGGACGTGCGCACCAGGCCATCGCCGACGCGCAACAGCGGCGGCAGCAGCGCGTGGCCGAGCTCGGCATCGAATGCCATGCCGACGAGTTCGGTGGGTGGCGCAAGGCGGGGCGCAAGGGCCAGCCTGCCGGCAGGCTGCGATACCTGTCGTCTGCTCTCGCCGGCAGCCATCGCGCGTTTCGTGGCCAGGCCAAAGCTCAGGCGCAACCCCGATCAGCCCCGCGGCGACGCCATGCGGCCACCCCGGCAAGGCCCAGGCCCAGCATCAGCCAGGTCGAAGGCTCCGGCACCGGGGCCGCGGCGTACATCAGGTCGTAGCCGAAGCCGTCCTGGAACTGCGAGTCCAGCCCGGAGGTGCCGTTGATCAGCCGGATGTCGACGAAGGGATTGGCCGTGTCGATCAAGCCGACGAACATCGCGCTGCTGTCCCTGGCCGGAAAGGTGCCGCCTTCGAACAGCAGCTCGAACTGTCCGGACGAGCGCAGCGCCACGATGCGGAAGATGCCGTCCACGCTGTCGAAGGGCCGGGCGTCGATCTGCTGCTGGGTCAAGGTCTGGCCATTGACCGTCACCGCCGCAGGGTTGTTTTTCACTTCGTTGGCGTCGATGACGTACAGGCCAAAGGCCGCGACGGGCTTGTCGAACAGGATCCGCTGGCTGGACGAGGTGTCCAGGTACTGTTGGCCGCTGACCGCGAAGCGCTCGTTGTAGGGAACGTTGCGCACCAGACCGCCGGTCAGCGAGGCGGTGACGCCGTTGCCGACGAACTCGAGCCTGGCCGAAGGGTTGCCGAAGAATTCCGTTCCGGCCGGCAGGGTTTCGACGTCCTCCACGCCCGGCGGCGTGCCGAGCAGCGTCGTCACGTGGTCGACGAACCGGTCCCGCGCGCTGTTCGATGCGCTCAACCCGGCCGCATTGCCCGCGCCGGGGTCCTCGCCGAAGTAAAGGGTGGGCGCCGCAACCGCTGGCGACAAGAACGCGGTCGTGGCGATGACCAGTGCGGATAGCCGTCGAAGCCGGGGTGTCATGCGCGGTCCCCCCGGGGTGATGCATTCAGGGCATCCGGGCGCACTTGGATCAGAGCAGACACCTTCACGGCCAGCTCTGGCGTCACCACGGTGTCGTGGGCTTGCGCGGCGTGTGCTGCGGCCTGCGCCAGCACGTCCTCCTTCGTCGCGCCGTGCACCACGCCCGGGCAATCGAAGCCTACATCCTTGCATCGAAGTTCGTACATACGGGCCTGCCTTTCTGAAGCGGCGCACGCGTCGTCAAACCGAAGCGGGTTCGACATCCGTCGTGGCCGTTAACCGCAGTGAAACACCCTGCCGTCACGGCTTCGTCACGGCCAGCCAATCACGCCAGCGTGATCTCCACCGGCGCGGCGCGCGACAGCGTCGTGTACACCGGGCAACGTGTCTTGAAGGCCTGCAGCAGAAGCTCGCGCTGCGCTGCGTCGGGGCCTTCGAGCGCGAGCCTGAGCTTGAAGGACTGGAAACGCGGATCGACGTTTTCGCCGCAGACGCCGCGGGGATCGAAGTCCCCAGCGGCAGTCACTGCCACGGCAGTGAGCGGGATGCCCATCTCCTGGGCCGCGCGCTCGCAGACGAAGGTTGCACAGCCGGCCAGCGCGCCCAGAAGCATCTCGACCGGATTGGGCGCTTCGTTCGGCCCGCCCAGCGTGGGCGGCGAATCGGTGACAACATGCTGGGCGCGTAATGTGAGCAGCGCGCGGCCGGTTTCGTTCGACAAGCGGCAGGTCGCCGACGCGGTGGCAAGGGTGGCGGACATCGTCGTGCTCCTCTCGGACTGAAGTCGTTGCATGATCCTGAGCGTCACAGCATATCGGTGCCCCGTCACGAAAGAGTCACCACGCCGATGAGTCCCTCGAGCCCCTTGAGCCTGCGCCTGTTCGGCCCCGGTGTGCTGAGCGCCGGTGGCGCCGTTGTGCGCACGCACTCGGCGCGCGCACTGGCGCTGCTGGCCTACCTGGTGCTCGAGCCGGACCGGCCGCATGCGCGGGCGCGGCTGGCCGAGCTGCTGTGGCAGGGCGCAGCGGAGGCCTCGAGCCGGCAAAGCCTGCGCCAGGCGCTTTACTCGCTGCGCTCGCTGGGTGGCGGCCAGATCGGCAGCTGCCTGCAGGTCGGCTCCGAATGGGTGCAGTTCAACGCGCCCGCGCCGGACGAGGCCGTCGACATCGACGTCCTCCGTTTTCTTGCGGCGGTGAACAGCACGGACGAAGGCCGGTGGCGCGAGGCGGCGGCGCTGTATGGCGCACCGCTGCTCGAAGGCCGCAAGCTCGAGTCCTGCATGGACTATGAGACCTGGCTGTCAGCAACCCGCGAACGTCTGCACGCGCTGGCAATGCACAACCTGGGCCGCCTGGTCAGCGGCCACATGGCCCGCTCCGATTGGCCCGTGGCCAGCGGATACGCCCAGGCGATGTGCGAACTCGATCCGACAAGCGAGGCTGCTTCGCAGTACCTGCTGAGAATCCACGCCGCAACGAACCAGGCGCAGGCTGCCGATGCCGAGTGGGCGCGACTGTCCCATCTGCTGATGCAGGAGTTCGGCATCGGGCCTTCCGCCGAGACGTCGGAGCTGTATCGGGCGCTGCGCTCATCCGCCGCTGCGCCACGGCCGCCGGCATCCGCGCAGCGGCCCGCCGGCCGGCGGCTCGAGGCGGCGGCGCCGGCCGAGATCGAGTCCATCGTGCGGGCCGGCCAGGCCGCCGAGCGGGTGCATGCGTTCAGCCAGGCCGCGGACCTGTACGACAGGGCGCTCAAGCTGATGGCGCAGTTCGGGACCGTGCCGCCGCAGCGCCGCGCCGAGGTGCTGCTGCTGCACGAGGCCGTGCTCGAAAGACTGGGCCGCCGCGCCGACCAGGAGCGCGCCATCGCCGAGGCGCTGTCGCTGGCGCAGGCGTTGGGCGACGCGGCCTGTGTGGCGACGGTGCTGCTGCGCCGAGCCGGTGCCTGCGTCTATCTGGGCCGGCACGCCGAAGCCTGCACCGCCGCGCAACAGGCGCTGCAGATCTATCGCGATCTCGGCGACCTGCCCGGGCAGGCCGAGGCTCTGCGCGACCTGGGCTTCGTTCACTGGCACGCCGAAGACCATGGCACCGCCTTGCAGCACGCGCGCGACGCGTTGGCGCTGCACCGGCAGATCGGCGACCTGGCCGGTGAGGCCACGGCACTGCACAACCTGGCCGAGATCCATCGCGAGCTGGGCAGCCCGCGGCAGGCAGTGCAGTGGTTCGAACAGGCCTTGCAGCTGCATTGGGCGGCACGCAACCCGGCCGGCGAGATTCTCAGCCTGTTCGGCTGGGCGCATGCGCTGCGCCAGACCGGCGACCTGCAAGGATCGACGCAGAAGTACGAATCGGCACTGAAGCTCAGCGCGCTCAATGGCGACCGTGCAATGCACTCGCGCGCGCTGCATGCGCTGGCGCTGCAGCATGCGGCGCAGGGCGAGCTGGACGGCGCACTCGCACACATGCGCAGGGCGATCGAAGTCGACCGGGCGATAGGCTATGCCCACGCGCTGGGTCATGATCTGGTCGAGCTGTCCGGCATCCACGTGCTGCGCGGCGAGATCGCGCAAGCCCGCGTGGCGCTGCAGGAGGCGCTGGTGTGGTTCGGTTTCACCGAGGACGCCGCAGCCCTGGCGTCGACCCGCGGCGTGCTCGTCGAACTCGAACTGAACGGCGGCACGCCGCCGGTGCACAACACGTTGCGACGCAATGTCAAGAGCCACTTGCCGCTCACCGAAGGCAAGGTCTACTGCGTGTTCGAGTCGCCAGCCGGCTGCCGCTTGCCGGTTTGAAGGGCTCCATCGGCAGCAACCTCAGGGCCGCCCGCTTGGCACGAAAGGCCGCGGCCGCCACGCCGCAGACGCTTGCCATGCCCGCGCGCGTTCGCAATCGGGTCTTTGCGCTGCGCAAGCAGCGCTGGCGGGCCGCACCCGTCGCCCTTGCCCTGACAATGATTGCCCAAGCAATCGATAATCGGGCGCATGAGCAGCACTCCCCGCCGGCCCGCACGCCCGCGCTTCTACGACGGCCGCCACTACGTGCCCGACGACAGCGTCGGCTACCTGCTGAACCAGGTGGTGCTGTCGATGCGCCGCACCATCGAGCAGCGCATGGCGGTGCACGGCCTGACCGCCGCGCAGTGGTACCCGCTGTGGCGGTTGAAGCTCGGCCATGCCGGCACGGCACGCGACCTGGCCCGCGACACCGACATCGATGCCGGCGCCATGACGCGGCTGATCGACCGGCTGGTGCACAAGGGCCTGGTCCAGCGCAGCCGCTCGGCCACCGACCGGCGCGTGCTGGTGCTGCGGCTGACGCCCGCTGGCGAGGCGGTGGCTGCCGAGGTGCCGCGCGCGCTGGCACAGGTCAAAAACGATTACCTGCGCGGTTTCGATGCCGAAGTGTGGCAGGCGCTGCTGGGCCTGCTGCGCCGCATGCTGGACAACGGCCGCGCGCTGGCCGATCCATC
>JBEIHU010000237.1:0-5918 GCA_040381175.1 Burkholderiaceae bacterium | reverse complement strand
GCGCCTGCGTGGCCGCGCTGCACCGCGCGCTGCCGCAGCGGCCGGTGAATGTCAGCGACGACACCGAGCTGCGCATGGGTGACTACTTCGACCTGGCGGCCGACCTGTGCGGGCTGCCGCGCCCGCCACGCATCACCCGCGCCGAAGCCGCGGCGCAGCTGTCGCCAATGCAGCTGAGCTTCATGGGCGAATCACGCCGGCTCGACAACCGCCGCCTGAAACGCGAGCTGCGGCTGCGCCTGCATCATCCCACCGTGGCCGAAGGGCTGCGGGCCTGACGACCCGGAGCACGATGAAGACCCTGCTGCTGACCCACCCTATCCCGCCGGCCGGCTTCATGACGGCCATTCGCGCGCTGGAGCCGCAGCTGTCGATGCTGGAATACCGCCCGGGCATGGCCGATGCCGAGCTGGCCGACGTCGAGGCGGTGCTGGGCTGGCGCTTTCCCGAAGGTGTGGCGGCGCGCTTGCCGCGGTTGCGCTGGGTGTGCTCGGTGGGCGCCGGTGTCGACAAGCTGCTGGTGCCCGACATGGCGCCGGCGGTGCAGGTGTCGCGCATCGTCGATAACGAGCAGGCCGACGGCATTGCACAGTTCGTGGTGCTGATGGCGCTGCGCCACCTTCGCGGCCTGCCTGGCTACGAGGTGCAGCAGCAGGCACGGCAGTGGACTCGCCATCCGGTGGGCGCGTTGCGCAGCCACGTGGCGGTGTTGGGCATGGGCGCGATGGGCAGCGCGGTGGCGCGCATGCTGCAGGCGGTGGGCTTCCAGGTCAGCGGCTTCAGCCGGCATTCGGGCCAGTCGCTGGCTGCAGTGCTGGGCAGCAGCGACATTGTCGTCTGCGCGCTGCCGCTGACGCCGGCCACCACCGGGTTGCTGGATGCGCGGGCCTTCGCGCAGATGCCGCGCGGCGCCTACCTGATCAATATCGCGCGCGGTGCGCACGTGGTCGAGGCCGACCTGATCGACGCGGTGCGCTCGGGCCATCTGGCCGGGGCGGCGCTGGACGTGCAGCAGCGCGAGCCGCTGCCCCCCGACGATCCGTTGTGGGCAGTTCCAGGCATCAGCATCACGCCGCACATTGCCGCGCAATCGTCGCCGCAGACCATCGCGCTGCAGTTCGTGCAGGGCTGGCGCTGCCTGCAGCGCGGCGAGTCGCCGCACAACCTGGTGGACCGGGCGCGCGGCTACTGAGCGCCCCAGGGCACGGGCCCCGTGGGGTCCGGGCTGATGCTCAGATCCCCTGCGCGCGCTTCAGCGTTTTCATCCGGTCCACGGATTGCAGCTTCAGCGTTTGTGGCTGGCCGCGGCGCACGATCTCGAGGGTGACCTCGCGCTCGGACGCGCCGCCGGCCCACAGCGTCTTCCACAGCACCTCCAGTGCCTTGACCTCGGTGCCGTCGATGCGCACGATGCGGTCGCCCGGCTCCAGCCCGGCCACCTCGGCCGGGCTGTCGGCGTTGACGCGCACCACCCGCACCGTCCCCTCGGCTTCGACGCAGTTCACGCCCATCCAGGCGCGCCGGCTCAGGTGGCTGCTGCCCTGGCTGCGCAGTTCGGCCAGGATCGGGGGCAACAGGTCGATCGGCACGAACATGTTGCCGTTCTGCGCCGGCGCACCGGGGCCGGCAGCGTCCTTCACCAGCAAAGAGCCCACGCCGATCAGCTCGCCGCGGCTGTTGAACAGGCCCGCGCCGCTGTGGTCGGGCCGGGCCGGCGCTGTGAACAGCGCGCCGTCGACGTGGTACTCCCAGTAGCCGGAGAAGTTGCGTTTCGACACCAGCTGCGCCGCACTGATCGCGCCGTCCTCGCCGCCGCTGACGATCATCAGCGGCTCGCCGCGCTGCAGCGCGGTGTTCGCCGCCAAAGGCACGGGCTCGATGCGCAGCGGCACCAGCGCCTGCACCAGGCCGAACCCGGTGGCCACGTCGTAGCCCACCAGGCGCGCCGGCACCTCGCGCTCGTCGTCGGTGACCAGCTGCACCTGTTCGGCTTCGAGGATCAGGTAGCCGATCGTCAGCACCAGCTCGCCGGGCCCGATGACCACGCCCGAGCCCTGTCGGTCACGGCCCAGCGTGGACGCCGAGCGGGCATCCTCGACCGCCTTGGCGCGCAGCCCCACCACCGAGGCGCTGGCCCGCTGCAGGGCGCGCGACTGGGCTTCGATGGCCGAGGGGCTTTCGGCTGCATGGCCGGGCAGTCCCTGCAGCAGGGACAGCGCCAGGGTGCATAGCAGGCGCGAGGACAAGGACGACAGTGCGGCGGGCATCGCACACCTCCGGCGGCATAGGGGTCGCGTCCATCATAGGACGCCTGCGGATTCGGCGTGCGCGCCCGGTTTCAGCGCCGGCGCCCGCCGCCGAAGGGCGACTGGCCGCGCCAGAAGCGGATCATCAGGAAGCCGCCGAGCATGCCGCCCAGGTGGGCGAAGTGCGCCACGCCGCTGCGGCCGTACAGGCCGAGCACGAGCTCGAGCACGCCAAAGACGATGACGAAGGTTCTTGCTTTCATCGGGATTGGCGGGATCAGCGGTACGATGATGCGGTTGGGGAACAGCATGCCGAAGGCGAGCAGCAGGCCGAACAGCGCGCCCGACGCGCCCACCGTCGGCACCATCGAGCGCGCCAGCCAGGTGATGAGCAGCTGGGTGGCGGCCGCCGTCAGCAGGCTGGCCAGCAGGAACTGCCAGTAGCGCTGCCGGCCCCACAGGCGCTCGAGCTCAGAGCCGAACATCCACAGGCCGAGCATGTTGAAAGACAAGTGCAGCAGATCGCCGTGCAGGAAGCCGTAGCTGACCAGTTGCCAGGGCCAGAACAAGCCGCTTTGCAGCGGCCACAGCGCGAACCAGATCTCCAGTCGCACGAAAACGCCGACGCAGAACACCGCCGTGCAGATCAGCATCAGGGCTTTGGTCAGCGGCGGGATCGGCGGCATGGCTTCGGCGGCGTTGAAGGTGTCTGACGCGACTTGCCAGGACGCAGGCAGCGGGGCTGACCCGCGCATCGCGCTGGATGGTGCCCGGGGCCGGACTCGAACCGGCACGCCTTGCGGCGGGGGATTTTGAGTCCCCTGCGTCTACCGATTTCGCCACCCGGGCTGCTGTGGGGTGCGTCCAATGGCACGTGAGGGCGCGGATTATGGCATGCGGCTTTCGCGGCCCAGGCGCCACGCTGCCACAATAGAGGCTTCGTTTCACGCCCAAACATGGCCACCACCAAGCTGCCGCGCTACAAGACCCTGCAGGACACGATCGGCGCCACGCCGCTGGTGCGGCTGCAGCGTCTGCCCGGCGCACCAAGCGATGCCCGAGGCAACGTCATCCTCGGCAAGCTCGAGGGCAACAACCCGGCCGGCTCGGTCAAGGACCGCCCGGCGTTGAGCATGATCCGGCGCGCCGCTGAGCGCGGCGACATCCGGCCCGGCGACACCCTGATCGAGGCCACGTCCGGCAACACCGGCATCGCGCTGGCCATGGCCGCGGCCATGCTGGGCTACAGGATGATCCTGGTGATGCCGGAGGATCTGTCGATCGAGCGCGCGCAGACGATGAAGGCCTACGGGGCCGAGCTGGTGCTGACGCCGCGTTCCGGCGGCATGGAATACGCCCGCGATCTGGCCGACCAGATGGTGGCCGATGGCAAGGGCCGGGTGCTGGACCAGTTTGCCAACCCCGACAACCCGCGCATCCACTACGAGACCACCGGCCCGGAGATCTGGGCCGACACCGCCGGCCAGGTGACGCACTTCGTCAGCGCAATGGGCACCACCGGCACCATCACTGGCGTGTCGCGCTACCTGAAGGAGATGAATCCAGGCGTGCGCATCGTCGGCGCGCAGCCCAGCGAGGGTTCGCGCATCCCCGGCATCCGCAAGTGGCCCGAGGCCTACCTGCCGAAGATCTACGACCCGAAGCACGTGGACGAGATCGTGCTCGTCAGCCAGGCCGACGCCGAGGACATGGCCCGGCGCCTGGCGCGCGAGGAAGGCCTGTTCGCCGGCATCTCGGCCGCCGGTGCCTGCTGGGTGGCGCTGCAGATCGCGCGCACGGTGGACAACGCCACCATCGTCTTCATCGTCTGCGATCGCGGTGACCGGTATCTGTCCACCGGGGTATTTCCGGCATGAGCCGTCGCCCGGCCGCTCCGAAGGCGGCATGCGCCGCAGTGCGCAGCACGCAGGCTTGCGCATGAACTACCGTTTCTGCCCGCAATGCGCCACGCCGCTGGAGTGGCTGCCGGCGATGGAAGACGGTGGCGCCAAGGAGCGGCTGCGCTGCACCGGTTGCGGCTGGACGCACTGGAACAACCCGACGCCGGTGCTGGCCGCGGTGATCGAATGCGCCGACCGCGACGGCCGCCTGCTGCTGGCCCGCAATGCCGCCTGGAAAGGCAACATGTTCGCGCTGATCACCGGCTTCATGGAAGCCGGCGAGAGCGCGCAGGAGGGCATCGCGCGCGAGGTGGCCGAGGAGACCGCGCTGCAGGTCGATGTGCTCAACCTGATCGGTGTCTACGACTTCCAGCGCATGAACCAGGTGATCATTGCCTACCATGCCGTGGCCCGCGGTGAGGTGCGGCTGTCGCCCGAACTTGCCGAATACCGCTTGTTCGCGCCGCAGGACGTGCGCTGCTGGCGCGCCGGCACCGGCTATGCGCTGGCCGACTGGCTGCGCGGCCGCGGCCACCAGCCGCAGTTCATGGACCTGCCAGGCCGCGGCTGAGAACCCGAACGAGGACGACCATGGAAGTGCAGAAGGAAATCGACACCCGCGGGCTGAACTGCCCGCTGCCGATCCTGAAGGCCAAGAAGGCGCTGGCCGAGATGTCCAGCGGCCAGGTGCTGAAGGTGCTGGCCACCGACCCGGGCTCGGTGCGCGACTTCCAGGCCTTCGCCCGGCAGACCGGCAACGAACTCGTCGAACAAAGCCGCGGAGACAACGAATTCACGCACTACCTGCGGCGCAGGTAGTCGGATCCGGCGCCGCGCGGCGGCCCTACAGCTCGATGCCGCGCAGGAACTGGCGGAAACCCGGGCCGAGTTGCGGGTGGGCCAGAGCCAGCTCGACGTTGGCCTCGAGAAAACCTTCCTTGCTGCCGCAGTCATAGCGCCGGCCGCTGTAGCGGTAGGCGAAGACCTTTTCTCGGCGCAGCAGCGAGGCGATGCCGTCGGTCAGCTGGATCTCGCCGCCCACGCCGCGCGGCTGGTTGGCAATTTCGCGAAACACGCCCGGCGTCAGGATGTAGCGCCCGGCCACGCCCAGGCGCGACGGCGCCACCTCGGGCGCCGGCTTTTCGACCATCTGCGTGACGTCGACCACGCGCTCGTTGACCGCATTGCCGGCGACGATGCCATAGCGGCGCGTGTGTTCGGCCGGCACTTCCTGCACCGCCAAAATCGAGGCCTGCCATTCCTCGAACTGCTCGACCATCTGCTTGAGCACCGGCGGCGAGCCGACCATCAGGTCATCGGCCAGCAGCACCGCAAAAGGATTGTTGCCGACCAGGCGCTGACCGCACAGCACGGCATGCCCCAGGCCCAGCGCCTGCGCCTGGCGCACATAGATGCATTCCATGTCGTCGGGCTTGACGCTGCGCACCACCTCGAGCAGATCCTTCTTGCCCGCCTGCTCGAGGGCTACCTCCAGCTCGAAAGTCATGTCAAAGTGGTCTTCGATCGGCCGCTTGTGTCGGCCGGTGACGAAAATCATCTCGCGCACGCCGGCGGCATAGGCTTCTTCCACGGCGTACTGGATCAGCGGCTTGTCGACCACTGGCAGCATTTCCTTGGGCTGCGCCTTGGTCGCCGGCAGGAAGCGGGTGCCCAGGCCAGCCACCGGAAAAATCGCTTTCTTCACCGACATCGCCATCTCTACAATCTCCTCGATCACCTTGGGTCATTGTGGCACGCAGCGTTTGCACGG
>JBEIHU010000236.1:0-5939 GCA_040381175.1 Burkholderiaceae bacterium | reverse complement strand
TTCGGCCAGGCTGGCGGGCCGAATCCAGGCCGAATCCAAGCGGGCCGAATCCGAGCGGGCCGCCGGCGAGCAGGCCGCGCGGGCGCGGCTGGCGGCCGCACCCCCGGCCGCGACGGAGCCGAAGAGCGCGGCGCAGACCCTGGTGATGGTGGCCGACGACTCCAAGGTCGTGCGCATCAAGACCGGCCGCCTGCTTGCTGCCCATCACTACCAGGTGTGCTATGCCAACGACGGGCTGGAGGCACTGCAGCAGCTGCAGGCGCACATGCCCGACGTGGTCATCACCGACGTCGAGATGCCGGGCATGGACGGCTTTGCGCTGACGCGCCACATCCGCAGCCAGGCGTCGACCGCGGGCATCCCTGTGATCATGATCACCGCGGCCGACGAGCGGCACCGCGAGCAGGCCGAGCAGGCAGGCGTCAGCGTGCTGCTGGGCAAGCCCTATCCCGAAGAGGCGCTGCTGGCGCACATCCGCCAGGCGATGAGCCAGACCAAGGCCGCCAGCGGCGTGGCCCTGGCCTGAGGCAGTCCTCAGCCCGCCGCGGCGACCTCGGCCACCGTGATGCGGTGCAGCAGCCGCGCGTGGCCGTCGTAGCCGCCTGTCGCAGCATGCACCACGCAGCGGTTGTCCCACATCACCAGCATGCCGGGCTGCCAGCGGTGGCGGTGGACGAACTCTTCGCGCACCTGGTGGCGGAACAGCTCCATCAGCAGCGCTTGCGCCTCGGCATCGTCCATGCCTTCGATGCCGATGGTGTAGCCGGGGCTGACGAACAGCGCGGTGCGGCCGGTTTCCGGATGCAGGCGCGCGATCGGGTGCGTCTGCGTCGCCAGCGCATCGTCGCCATAGCGGATGGCCATCGAGCGGCCCCGGTCGCGCTCGCCGTACATGCCGTCTCGTGCATAGCCGCGCCGTGCCGAGTGGATGCCCTGCGCGCCCTGCAGCCGCGCCTTCATCGCCGGCGACAGCGCTTCCCAGGCAGCGACCTGGTTGGCGAACAGCGTGTCGCCGCCCACCGGCGGAATGACGTTGCCGTACAGCAGCGTGGCCTGCGGCGGCCGGGGCAGGAAGCTCCAGTCCGAATGCCAGGTCTCGGCAAAGATCTTGGTCTTCTCGTCGGCATCGCGCCGCACCTGCGCGATGTGCGGATGGCCGGGCACGCTGCCGAAGAAGGGGTCGGTGCCGAAGGGGCCGATGTACCGCGCGATGCGCTCCAGGTCCTCGAGCGACAGCGCCTGGTCGGGGAAGGCCAGCACCTGGTGCTCGAGCCAGGCGCTGCGGATCTCGGCCACCGTGCCGGCCGACAGCGGCTGGCGCAGGTCGAGGTCCTGCACCATGGCGCCGCAGGGGGCGGGTTGGGGAGTGATGCGCAGGTTCATGCCGAAGCCTCCTGCATCGACGCGTCCAGCATTGCCCGGTAGTCGTCCGCGCTGGCCAGCCGCGGGTTGGTCTTGTGGCAGTGGTCGGCCAGCGCGCCTTCGATGATGCGGTCGAACCACTCGCGCTGCACGCCCATCGCCGCCAGGCCGCCGGGCAGGCCCAGGCGCTGGTTCAGCGCGCGGATGGCCTCGGACACCTCGGCGCCGCCTGCCGCGCCTATGGCCAGCGCCATGCGCTCCAGCCGCCGTTCCTTGACCATCGATTCGGCCGCGGCATTGAAGCGGATCACCGCCGGCAGGAACACCGCGTTCAGCGTACCGTGGTGCAGCTTGGGGTTCACGCCGCCCAGCGCATGGCTCAGCGAATGCACGCAGCCCAGGCCCTTCTGGAAGGCCAGCGCACCCTGGGCCGAAGCGCTCATCATCTGCAGCCGCGCGTCGAGATCGGCGCCGTCGCGCGTGGCACGCTCGATGTGCGCCCAGCCGCGCGCCAGCCCGTCCAGCGCAATGCCGTCGGCCGGCGGGTTGTAGGCCGGCGCCATGAAGGTCTCCATGCAGTGGGCGATGGCGTCCATGCCGGTGGCGGCGGTCAGCAGCGGCGGCAGGCCAACCGTGAGTTCCGGGTCGCAAATCGCCGCCTTGGGCAGGATGTGCCAGGAGTGAAAGCCCACCTTGCGCCCGTCGTCGAGGATGACGATGGCGCCGCGGGCCACCTCGCTGCCGGTGCCGGCCGTGGTGGGCACGGCGATCAGCGGCACGCAGGCGTCGCCGATCTTCGGGCTGCCGCCTTCGATGGTGGCGTAGGTCTTCAGCGGCCCGTCGTGCCGCGCGGCAATGGCCGCGCCCTTGGCACAGTCGATCGACGAACCGCCGCCCACCGCGATCAGCCCGTCGCAGCCGTGCCGGTGGAACAGCGCGACGGCCTCGCGCACGGCCTTCTCGTTGGGGTTGGGCGGCGTGCCGTCGTAGACCGCGCCGCGCACCGCCGCCGGCAGCGCGTCCAGCACTTGCTGCAGCACGCCGGCCGCGCGCACGCCAGCGTCGGTGACGATCAGCGGTTTCCTGATGCCGACGCGCTCGCATTCGCCGGCCAGCAGCCTGCGTGCGCCGGCTTCGATCTGGATGTCGGTCAGGTACTTGATCAGCGGCATCGGGTGCGTCCTCTTGCAGGGCTGGGCATGCAAGCGATTGTGCTCCGGCGCGGCGCGCGGACCGGAATGCGCCGATGCCGGCGCTGCCGGGCCTGCCCGGCGTACGGCTGGACGGCCAGGGTGCTCGGCGCTGGGTCCCGCTGCAGCCGGTGCTCGGCGTCTTCATCGGGTTCGTGCCCGACTTGGCATGGGCCGACTGCCGTCGGCGGTTGCCGCCGCCTGCAGGGCAGGCGGCGTCAGGCCGGGTTCGCGGCCTGCACCAGCCAGGTCGAGCCGGCCAGGCTGACGGAACCGTCGGCCTCGGCATGGGGCGCCAGCGCCGACGCGATGGCAGCTACCAGGGCCGGCTGCTGCGCCGGCCCGGCTTCGGTGGCGAGCATCGATGCCGGGCCGATCTGCAGGCTGTGGGCCGCCGCTTCGCGGGCCGAGCCGCCAAGAAAGACCGGCGCGTCGACGCGCTGCAGGTCGATGCCCTCGAAGCCGGCCTGGGCCAGCAGGCCGCGCAGGCGCTGCTCGTCGGCAAAGGCAAAGGGCCCCGGCGCCAGCGGGTCGGCCGGTGCCGGCTGGATGCCCAGTGCCTGGCGCGCAGCCACCAGCGGCGCCATCGCCCAGGGGTTGTCTCGCGGCGCGCGCCAGCACACGAAGACGCAGCGGCCGCCCGGTCGCAGTGCGCCGCGAAGATGGCGCAGCGCGGCCACGGGCTGCGCGAAGAACATCAGGCCGAAGCGCGAGAACAGCAGGTCGTGGCCGGCGGGCAGCGGGCTGCGCGAGGCATCGGCCTCGACGAATGACAATCCGCTGGCGCCGGCCGCGGCGCCGCGGCATCGCGCCACTGCCAGCATCGGCCTGGAAACGTCGACGCCGAGCACGCGGCCCCGCGGGCCCACGGCCTGCGCCAGCGCCAGCGAACTGCTGCCGCAGCCGCAGCCGATGTCGAGCGCGCGTTCGGCTGTCCTGGCGGCGGCGCGCTGCAGCGCCGCGGTGCCGAAGGCTTCGATCATGCGGTCGAGCTGCGGCTGGAGGTCTGCCCAGCGCTGGCCGAGCATGCCGTTCCAATCGGCGATCTGCGCGTCGTTGGCCTGTGGCCTGGGCGCCGCGCTCACCGCGTCGCAGCGGACCTGTCCGCCGTCCAGCGCTGCAGCTTCTCGTGCGCGCCGTTGCGCTGCGGGTCCATCAGCGTGTCATGGTCGGGCCGCTTCGCGCACAGCTCGATGACATAGCCGTTCGGGTCGCGGAAGTAGATCGAATCGATCATGCCATGGTCCGAAGGACCGCGGGTCTCGATACCCAGCGCGCGCCCCTTGGCCAGCATCGGCTGCAGCGCCTCGGGAGCGACCTCCAGCGCGATGTGCAGGTCGAAGTCGTGCTGCGGCTTGAACTCGAAGGGCAGGTCCGGCGCCTCGAAGAAAGCCAGGTGCGAACCGTCGTCCAACCGGTAGAAGGTGTGCAGCGTGTTTGTCGCGCGCCCGGTCTTGCTGTGCTCGATCAGCAGCGTCTCGACCAGCGGCAGGCCGAGGAAGTCTTCGTAGAAGGCGCGAGTCTGCTCGGAATCGCGGCAACGCCAGGCGTTGTGGTGCAGCTTGCGGATCATCGAGCGGCCCGATCCCTGGCGTTCTGGGCTTCAATGCGCTCGCGCGCCAGGCGCCAATCGTCATCGCTCCATCGGCGCAGCTCGTAGAAGTTGCCGCCGGTGGCCAGCGCGCTGCCGCCGTCCATCATGATGCTCTGGCCGGTGAGCCAGTCGCACTGGCCGGGCGCCATCAGGAAGGCCGCCAGGTTCTGCAACTCGCTCATCAGCCCGGGGCGGGCCATCGGGTTGCGCTCGATGCTGCGCTGTCCCGGCTGCTCGCCCGGGTTCAGCCGCTTGCTCATGCCTTCGGTGGGGATCTCGCCCGGGCCCACGGTGTTCAGGCGGATGCCGTAGCGCGCCCATTCCACCGCCAGCGATTTGCTCATGATGTCGATGCCGGCCTTGCTCATCGCCGAGGGCACCACGTAGGGGCTGCCGTTGTCGACCCAGGTGGTGATGATGCTCATCACACTGCGGTAGGGCTGGCCCGGCTGCCATTGGCCGGCCTTGGCCATCGCCACCCAGCGCTTGCCGATGGACTGCGTGACATAGAAGCTGCCGTGGAAAACGATGCCGGCAATGGCATCGAAGCCGCGCGGGCTCAAGGCCTCGGTCGGCGAGATGAAGTTGCCGGCGGCGTTGTTCACCAGCCCCGTCAGGCCGCCGCTTTCGAACAGCGCCTCGACCATCTCCTCCACCGCGGCGGCAACCCGGATGTCGACGCCGAAAGTGTCGATGCGCGCCTGCGGGAACTTGACGCGCCAGGCCGCGGCGGTGGCGTCGCACACGGCCTTGCGCCGGCCGCAGATGGCCACGTCGGCGCCGAGTTCGAGGAACTTCTCGGCCATCGCCTGGCCCAGGCCGGTGCCGCCGCCGGTGACCAGGATGCGCTGGCCCTTCATCAGACTGGCTTGGTACATGGACTTGTCTCCGCCGGGTGTGCTTTCGACCGACTGTAGCGGCATTGCCCGCGCTGCGCATAGCATGGCGCCAGCCGCCGCCGTCCCAACACGGCGCCGAAAGACGAACCGATGACCGACCCCGCCCCTGCGCAGCCGCTGCACGGCATCCGCGTGCTCGACCTGTCGGCCGTGCTGTCCGGCCCGATGTGCACCGCGCTGCTGGCCGACCAGGGCGCCGAGGTCATCAAGGTCGAGCCGCCGGGCGGCGACCTGAGCCGGCGCATCGGCCCGGCCAAGGGCGACATGTCGGCCATGTTCATCACCGCCAACCGCGGCAAGCGTTCGATCGTGCTCGACCTGAAGCGCGCCGACCACCTGCAGCTGCTGCACGAGCTGGCGCGCCGCGCCGATGTGCTGGTGGAGAACTTCCGTCCCGGGGCGATGGCGCGGCTCGGCCTGGACCATGCCACGCTGGCCGCAGCCAACCCGCGGCTGATCTATGCGTCGATCACCGGCTTCGGCCAGAGCGGCCCCTGCGCCGACGGCCGGGTCTACGACGCGGTGATCCAGGCGGTGTCGGGCATCAGCGCATCGCACCCCAGCCAGGCCAGCGGCGAGCCCACGCTGCTGGCCACGACGGTGTGCGACAAGCTCAGCGCGCTGACTGCGGCCCAGGCCATCAGCGCGGCGCTTTTTGCGCGCGAGCGCAGCGGTCGCGGCATGAAGCTCGAGCTGGCGATGCTCGATGCGGCACTGGCCTTCCAGTGGCCCGACGCGATGTACAACCATGTCTTCCTCGACGACCCGCCGCCGCCGTCGCCCGAGTTCGGCGTGCAGCAGCGGCCCTACCGCACACGCAATGGACATGTCGCAACGATGACGCCGCAGCCCGAAGAGTTTGCCGCGCTGTGCCGCGGCCTCGGCCGGCCCGAG
>JBEIHU010000235.1:0-5983 GCA_040381175.1 Burkholderiaceae bacterium | reverse complement strand
GGCGCACGCGCAGCGCGCATCGGCGCGGTGCAGGCCGACCCGCAGCGCTTCGTGCAGATGCGCACCGCCGTCGGCGGGCAGCGCATCGTTGACTGGCTCAGCGGCGAGCCGCTGCCGCGCATCTGTTGAACGCCGCAGCTTAGCCACTCATCCACCCAAGGGCGAAGCCATGAAACCCGACCCGCGACTCACGCTCACGCAACAGACCCACGCCTTGGTGCTGGCCGGCGGCCGCGGCAGCCGGCTGCACCAGCTGACCGACCACCGCGCCAAGCCGGCGGTGCCCTTTGCCGGCACCATGCGCATTATCGATTTCGTGCTCGGCAACTGCGTCAACTCGGGGCTGCGGCGTATCGGCGTGCTGACGCAGTACAAGGCGCAGAGCCTGATCCGCCACATCGAGCGCAGCTGGGGCTTCCTGGAGGCCAGCCTGGGCGAGTACGTGGACGTGGTTCCGGCGCAGCAGCGCCGCGACGAACGCTGGTACACCGGCACTGCCGATGCCGTTTACCAGAACCTGGACATCCTGCGCGAGTCGCGGCCCCGCTACGTGGTGGTTCTGGGCGGCGACCATGTCTACAAGATGGACTACGGCATGCTGCTGGCCGAGCATGTGGAGCGCGCTGCCGACATGAGCGTGGCCTGCCTGCAGGTGCCGCTGGCCGATGCCACCGGGTTCGGCGTGATGACGGTCGATGCCCGGGACCGCATCGTCGCCTTCGACGAGAAGCCTGCCCGCCCCAGGGCACTGCCCGACAGCCCCGACCGGGCGCTGGCCAGCATGGGCATCTATGCCTTCAACACCGACTTCCTGATCGAGCAGCTGGAGCTCGATGCCGCCGACCCGGCGTCGAGCCACGATTTCGGCAAGGACCTGATCCCGCGGCTGCTGCACACGGCCCACGTGCAAGCGCACCGCTTCGAGAACAGCTGCGTCAACATGGTCGGCGACCGGCCCTACTGGCGCGACGTGGGCACGCTCGACGCCTACTGGGAAGCGAACCTGGACCTGACGCAGGTGGTGCCCGAACTGAACCTGTATGACGAGGCCTGGCCGATGCTGGGCCGGCAGCCGCACCGCCCGCCGGCCAAGTTCGTGTTCGACGATGTCGGGCGCCGCGGCATCGCCGTGGATTCGCTGGTCAGCGGCGGCTGCATCGTCAGCGGAGCGCTGGTGCGGCGCTCGATCCTGTTCCACGGTGCCCGCGTCGGGGAGGGCAGCCTGGTCGAGGATTCGGTGGTGCTGCCCGACGCCCAGATCGGCCGCGGCGTGCGCCTGAAGCGCTGCATCGTCGACGCGCGCTGCGTGCTGCCCGATGGCCTGAGCGTCGGCTTCGACCCGGCCCGCGATCGGCAGCGCTTCAACGTCACCGAGCGCGGCGTGGTGCTCATGGCGCCCGACATGCTGGACCAGGCCGATTGGGTCGAGACGCGCTGAGCGCGGGCCTGCGGACGGGTCGCCTCGGCTGCGGCGCCAGGCTCGAGCCCTGCCGACCGGCCGGACCCGGCCGTGCAGGCGACAATCGGCTGCTGAAGCGTACTTCACCCTGTCCCGAGGTTGAGCCATGGATCTGCAGCTGCCCATCGTCATCATCGACGAACTGGCCGAAACCGTCGTCAAGTCCACCGCCATGCTGGACCTGGCCAGCGGCGAGATCCGTGGTGTCCAGTACCAGGACTACGACGTCGAGAGCCAGGGCCTGCCGGCGCTGGACGAGGACTACGAGTTCACCTGTGGCATGCTGTCCAACGCCGGACGCGACGTGGAGTTCCGCGTCGAGGTGGATGCGATGTCCGGCAAGTACTCGGTCACGCCCAGCGAGCTGCTCGAGCTCAAGGGCCGCGCCGCCAAGCTGTTCACCCAGCAGCCTGGGCCGCGCTGAGCTCCGTCAGCCGGCGCCGAGTGCCGGCCGCTCGGCCATGCGCTCGCGCCAGGCCTGCAGGTGGCCCAGGCCGTCGTCGGCGGGCTTGTACTTCATCAGCCCCCTGGCGAAGTCCAGCGCGCACAGCAGTGTGATGTCGGCAATGGTGAAGCGCCCGCCGGCCACGTAGGGCTGGTGCGCCAGCTCGCCGTCGAACCAGCGCGCCAGCTCGCGCACCTTGTCGCCCTGGGCGCGGCCGTAGTCCGCAAACTGCCGCCCCTCCAGCGGCGCCAGCCCGGGGTGGGTGTGGCGGATGCAGTTGGCCACCGCGCCGAAGAAGTACAGCTCCACCTGCCGGTCGGCGCGCTCGATGAAGGCGCGCTCCTCGAAGCCTTCGCCCATCAGGTTGGGCTGCGGGAAGTGGCCCTCCAGGTAGGTGCAGATGGCGCGCGATTCGCCGAGGAAGCGGCCGTCGTCCAGCTCCAGCACCGGCACCTTGGACAAGGGGCTCTTGGCGCGGTAGGCCGGGCCGAAATGCTCCTGGGTGCCCAGGTCCACGTTCACCAGCTCGATGCCCTGGATGCCCTTCTCGGCGATGAACATGGTGACGCGGCGCGGATTCGGCGCACGCGGTGCGATGTACAGCTTCATGCCTCGTTCTCCGTTCGTGCAGTGGACCGCGCGCCATGGCAGCAGCGCCGGCGGATCCGCATTCTGCACGCCCGCCCCCGGCCGCGCGGTCGCCGCGCCGCAGGTCATCGGCTATGCTCGCCGCCACTCCAAACCATCTCACTTCCACCTCATGAGCCTGCGCGCCGCCATCGCCGCGTCGATGGCCTACGACACCATCATGGTGTTCGAAGGCCAGTTCACCGACCACATCCTTCCGGACCAGATCCACAAGATCAACCTGTCCTTCCTGTCGCCGCGCATGCGCCGCGAATACGGCGGCTGCGCCGGCAACATCGCCTACAACTTCAAGCTGGTGGGCGGCGAGCCGGTGCCCATCGGCATGGTCGGCGACGACTTCGGCCCCTACTTCGAGCACTACGGCCGCTGGGGCATCGACGCCAGCTGCCTGGTGACCGCCAAGGACAGCTATACCGCGCAGTGCTTCATCGTCACCGACCTGCACAACAACCAGCTGGCCGGCTTCCACCCCGGCGCGATGGGCTTGTCGGCTCAGATCCCGGTGTCGCAGGCCGGCACCGTGGCCTGCGGCCTGGTGGGCCCCGACGCCAAGGACGCGATGCAACTGCACACGCAGCAGATGGCCGCGGCCGGCGTGCCTTTCATCCTCGACCCCGGCCAGAACATCCTGCTGTTCAGCGGCCCCGAGCTGCTGGAGATGATCGACCAGGCGCCGGTGCTGGTGTGCAACGACTACGAGGCCGAGCTCATCGCCGACAAGACCGGCTTGTCGCTGGAGCAGCTGGCCACGCGGGTGAAGACGCTGATCGTCACGCGCGGCGCCGAGGGTTCGTGGGTGCACCAGGACGGCCAGCGCCATGCGGTGGCGCCGGTTCCGGCCGTCGACGTGAAGGACCCGACCGGCTGCGGCGATGCCTATCGCGCCGGGCTGCTGCTGGCGCTGGCCAAGGGCCTGCCGCTGATGCAGGGCGCGCAGCTGGGCAGCGTGCTCGGCTCGATCAAGATCGCGGTGCAGGGCTGCCAGAACCACAAGCCTTCGCTGGGCGAGATCCGCGCCAGCTACGAACGGCACTACGGCGACTGGCCCTTCTGACGCGCCGCCGAGCGCGATGGCGCTGGACACCTGGCTGATCTACCTGCTGGCGGCCGTCGGACTGTCGCTGTCGCCGGGCCCGAACGGCCTGCTGGCGCTGACCCATGGCGCGCTGCATGGCCGGCGCAAGGCGTCGTACACGATCCTCGGCGGCGCCGTGGGATTCGTCATCGTCATCGCGCTGTCGATGTTCGGCATCGGCGCGCTGCTGCAGGCATCGCTGCGCTGGCTGACGGTGCTGCAGTGGCTGGGCGGCGCCTACCTGGTGTGGCTGGGCATCCAGGTGTGGCGCTCGCCGCCCATCGGCCTGGAACTGCCCGCGGGCACGCCGCCGCGCAGCGGTGCGTCGATGTTCCGCCAGGGCGCGCTGTCGGCGCTGACCAACCCGAAGGCGCTGCTGTTCTTTGCCGCCTTCCTGCCGCAGTTCATCGACCCGTCGCGCAGCCTGTGGTTGCAGTTCGTCATCATGGCCGGCACCTTCGCGCTGGTGGAGATCGCCACCGAACTGCTGATCGCCGCTTTCGCGCAGCGCCTGAGCCCGTGGCTGCAGCGCGTGGGCCGGCGCTTCAACCAGGCCTGCGGCGGCATCTTCATCGCCATCGGCGTGGCGCTGCCGCTGCGCCCCTGATGCAATGAGCCGGCCGCGCACGCGCATCCTGTTCGATACCGACCCCGGCATCGACGATGCGATGGCGCTGCTGATGCTGGCGCGCGATGCGCGCGCCGAACTGGTGGGCATCAGCACCGTGTTCGGCAACGCCGGCGTGGACACCACCACGGCCAATGCGCTGGCGCTGTGCCACCGCTTCGGCATCGACGTGCCGGTGGCGCGCGGCGCCGCCCGGCCGCTGGTGCGCCAGGCGCGGCACTTCCCGGTGGACATCCACGGCCATGACGGCCTGGGCGACGTGGCGCCGAATCCGGCCCATGGCCGTGCCGCCGAGACCCGCGCGGCGGCCCAGTTCATCTGCGACCAGGCGCGCCGCCACGAGGGCGAGCTGACGCTGGTGGCGGTGGGCCCGCTGACCAACCTGGCGCTGGCCCTGGCGCTGGACGCCGAGCTGCCGCGCCGGGTACGGCGGGTGGTGGTGATGGGCGGCGCCTTTGGCACGCTGGGCCATGCGGGCAACGTCACGCCGGTGGCCGAAGCCAACGTCTACTGCGACCCGCATGCCGCCGACGCGGTGTTCGGCGCCTCCTGGCCGCTGACGGTGGTGGGCCTGGACGTCACCCACCAGGTACTGATGAGCAGTGACTACCTGGACGCGCTGGGCCGCGACGGCGGCGACGACGGCCGCTACCTGCGTGCCATCACCCGGCCCTACGAACGCTTCTACCGCCAGCGCACGGGCGGTGGCATCTATGCCCACGATGCCAGCGCCGTGGCCTGTGCACTCGACCCGTCGCGCTTCGGGGTGCGCCACGGGGCGCTGCGCGTCGTCACCGAAGGCCTGGCGCTGGGCCAGACCATCCAGTCGCAACGCGGCCACCGCCATGCTGCCGCCGGCTGGCACGGTCTGCCCGAGCAGCAGGCCTGCATCGAGGTGCAGGCCGATGCGGTGCTGGCCGACTTTCGCGCCTGTCTGGTGCGCTGACGCCGCGCCGCGATTGCCCCGCCAGCTGCCTTGGCGCGATGGTCTCGCCAGGGTGTTGCGGTCCGTACCTGGTCGAGTTACGCCGGCAGCCGCCGCCTTCGTCGCGCTTCTCGATCGCCGGTTCAGGGGTAGAACAGCTCCACCGTGTAGCCGGCCACGCCGCGCTCGCCCAGGTCCAGCGTGGCTTGCAGGCTGACTTCGCCGCCCGCGGGCAGGCTGTCGCTGACATGACCGAGCTCGGCAGCGCGGAGCACGCGACGCGCCGTCGTCTGGCCCTGGCCATCGGTCAGCACCAACTCCACCGCCGGCATGCGCACCGGCGTCGAGGCCTTGTTTTGCACCACCAGCGACAGGCGGTACAGCGGGCTGTCCTGCAGGCGCACCAGGCCGCTGCTGTCGACATTCAGACTTTCGATGCGCCGCGGCGCCTCGACGCGGCAGCCCAGCAGCCGGCAGGCTGCCTGCAGCCAGGGCTTCGTGGCCGGCCAGCCTGCGGCCAGCGTGTCGCGGTAGTGCACGCCGATCTGCCCTGCCAGCAGGGCCAGCAGCAACAGCGCCAGGGCCGCCAGCGGGCCGCGCCGCGACGGATGCCGCCAGCGCGCGGCACGGTCGGCGCGGCGGACGAATTCGGGCGTCGCGGCGGGGCTCGTTGCCGCGGCCGCCGGCATTGTCATCGGTTCGGCCTGTCCCGCGACGCGGGTCGCCGCGGGGGGTGTGGCGGCTGTGGCGGGCAGCGCTTCGAGCTCTGCGGCGCCCGGGCCGGCTGCAGCCGGCGCGGCGGC
>JBEIHU010000234.1:0-6207 GCA_040381175.1 Burkholderiaceae bacterium | reverse complement strand
GCATGGCCGTTGGCGATGGCCTTGCTCCAGGCCGACAGGTCGGGGCGCACGCCCAGGGGTTCCCAGCTGCCGGCCAGGTCGAGCCGGGCGCCGGTGCGCACCTCGTCCAGGATCAGCGCCGCGCCATGCCGGTCGCACACCGCGCGCAGCGCTCGCGCGAATTCGGGCGTGGGCAGCTCCAGATCCAGGCCATAGTCGTGGCGGAAGGGCGAAGCCATCACCGCAGCCAGGTCGCTGCCGGCCAGGGCGGCGGCCTGCTCCAGGCTGGCGAGGTCGTTGTAGCGGTAGTGCAGTAGGTGTGCGCGGTCTTCGGCGGTGGTGCCGGCCGGGTACGGCGTGCACCACGGCGCGGCGCCGTGGTACGCGCCTTGGGCCACCAGCAACTTGCGCCGGCCGGTGGCCGCGCGCGCGGTGGTCACGCAGACGGTGGTGGCATCGGTGCCGTTCTTGGCGAAGATCGCCCAGTCGGCATGCGCCACCAGGCCGGTGAAGTGCTCGGCCAGTTCCACCAGCACCGGCGCCGGGCCGTTCATCGTGTCGCCGGCGCGGCGCTGCAACTCGGCCGCGGCCTGCACATCCGGGTCGTGGTGGCCCAGCACGACAGGGCCCCAGCTGCACATGAAGTCGATGAGCTCGCGGCCGTCGGCATCCCACAGCCGGCAGCCCTGCGCGCGGCTGAAGAACTGCGGATAGCCCGGCGGCAGGCCCTGCACGCGCTGGTGGCCCCAAAGCCCGCCAGGAATGACGCGCGCCGCGCGTTCGCGCAGCGCCGCGTCGATGAGCATCAGGACACCTCCGCGCTGCGCGCTGCGGTGCGAGCCCCCTTCGGAGCGGCCGGGCGGAGGCTCATTTGCCCAGCAGGTACAGCGACAGCGACGGGTAGACGATCACGATCACCAGCCAGAGCAGCATGATGGCGATGAACGGGATCACCGAACGCACCACGGTGCCGAAGGCCACCTTGAAGGCCGCCATCGCGACGATCAGGTTCAGGCCCACCGGCGGCGTCAGGTAGCCGATCTCCAGGTTGGCGATCATGATGATGCCGAAGTGCACCGGGTCCACGCCGATCGATGCAGCCAGCGGCTTGAGCAGCGGCGCCAGGATCAGGATGGCCGAGCCCACGTCCATCAGGCAGCCGACGATCAGCAGCAGGATGTTGATTCCGACCATCATCACCACCGGGCTGGTGATGGCCTCGGACAGCGTCTGCACCATCTGCCGCGGCACGCCGGAATGGTCGAGGATGGTGTTCAGGCTGCCGGCGATGCACAGCAGCGGCAGCAGCGTGGCCAGCAGCTTGGTGGTCTCGAGGATCACGTCGATCAGCGTGCGGATGCCCATCTCGCGCGTGGCCAGGTAGTGGCGCACCCGCTGCACGAAACCGGCGCCGGCCGGCGCCGGCCTGGCGCCTTCTTCGGCATGCACGAAGAATTCGATGAGCAGCGCATAGGCCAGCGACACCGCGCCGGCCTCGGTGGGACTGAACCAGCCGCTGTAGATGCCGCCGATCATGATGAAGGGCAGCAGGATGGCGAAGATGCCGCTGCCGGTGGCCTTCATCGCCGAATCCATGCTGAAGGGGACGCGCGCGATGTGCCGGTTGACCCAGAAGGAGTAGAACGCAAACATCGTCATCAGCAGCAGGCCCGGGCCGATGCCGGCCACGAACAGGTGGGCGATGTTCTCTTCGGTCATGATGCCGTAGAGGATCAGCGGGATCGATGGCGGGATGATGATGCCCAGCGTGCCGGCCGAAGCCACCGCGCCGATGGCGAAACTCTGCGAGTAGCCGCGCGCCACCAGCGCCGGATACATGATGGTGCCCACCGCCAGCATGGTGACGATGGACGAGCCGTTGATCGCCGCGAAGGCCGCGCAGGACAGCACGCAGGCCACCGCCAGGCCGCCGGGGATCGGCTGGGTGAAGGCCGACATGAAGTCGATCAGCCGCTTGGCGATGGAGCCGCGCGACATGACGTTGCCGGCCAGCATGAACAGCGGCACCGACAGCAGCACCTCGCGGTCGACCGTGAACCAGAAGTCCTGGATCAGGAACTCGATCTTGCTGTTGGCGATGAAGACGTGCACGTAGGCCGTGGCCACGGCGAGCACCAGCACCAGGCTCTGGCGCAGCACCAGCAGCGCAATGACGATGACGAGCAGGCCGAGCCACGTCATATCAAGTCTCCTGCTTCGGCGCGGGCTTCAGCGCGGGCCAGCCGGCAAAGCACAGATGGCGCAGCGCCGACGAGAAGAACATCCACGGCAGGATCAGCTGGATCGGCCAGACCTTGATCGGGATGGCCATGCCGCGCTCGCCCAGTGCGGCCGAACTCTGCACGAACTGCACCGCATACCAGCCCAGGCCGATGCAGATCACCGCCGACAGCAGGTCGCCGAAACGGTCCAGCCCCGGGCCGGCCGACTTGGGCACCAGGCCGTCCAGGAAGCGCGGGCGCAGGTGGCCGGCTTCGGCCGTCACCAGCGCGAAGCCCACCAGGCCGGCGATGGCGGTGGTCCACACCGCCAGCCGCTGTGCGCCGAAGATGCCGTTGCCGAAGAACTCCCGGCCCAGCACGTCGGCCATCAGCGCGATGGCGGTGATCGAAAAGGCCAGCACGCAGACCGTGGCTTCCAGCAGCCACAGCCCGCGCAGCACCCGGCGCGCCGCGTCCATGCCCTGTCGTCCAGTCGGCGGGCTCGCTTACTTGCCGCCCTTGGCGGCGTACTCCTGCTTGCCCTTCTGGATGGCCGCCCACAGCTCGGCAGACTGGCCGCCGATCTCGTCGACCATCTTCTGCTGGTGCGGCTCGACCAGCTTGGACCACTCGGCGCGCTGCGCCGGGGTCAGCTCGTGCACGAAGCCGCCCTTGGTCTTGAATTCGGCCATCTTCGGCTTCTCGGAGTCGGACACCTCCTTGCGCATGCGCGCCGCCTCGGGCCGCGCCGCCGCCACCACCTTCTGCTGCTCGGGCGTCAGCTTGTCCCACACCGCCTTGCTGACGACAAAGGTGGAGCCGTGGTGCAGGTGGCGCGTCATCACGTAGTGCGGTGCGCTCTGCGCCGCCGGGGTGGTGATGTAGTACAGGAAGGGCAGGTCCGCGCCATCGACCAGACCGCTCTGCAGCGCCGGGAACAGCTCCGACAGCGGCAGCTGCACGCCATTGCCGCCCAAAGCACCCCAGAACATCTTCGAAGGCGGTGCCGGCGAGACGCGCACCTTCATGCCCTTGACGTCGGCCGGCGTCAGGCAAGCCTTCTTGCAGACCACGTCGTTCCAGCCGACCTCGCCCAGGCCGATGATCACAAGCCCCTTGGCCTCGAAGATCTTCTTCATCACCGGCAGCGCGAAGTTGTCGGTGACGAAGTCGCGCTCGCCGTCGCTCTTCCAGAGGTACGGCATGTTCAGCAGCGCTGCCTCGGGGATCAGCACCGAGGTGCCGGTGTAGCTGACGCTGCCCATCTCCAGCCGGCCGCGCGCCAGCTGGGTGGTGATCTCCTGCTCGCTGCCGATGAACAGGCGTTCGCTCTTGAGCTGACCGTTCGAGTTCTTGTTGATCTTGTCCACCGTCTCTTCGACGAAGCCAAGCAGCACCGAGCCGGGTTGCGCGGCCGAGGCCAGCTTCAGGTTCACCTGGGCCTGGGCGAGGCCGCAGGACAGGGCGAAGGTGGCACCGGCCAACCACAGCAGTTTGCGCAATTGCATGAGAGGGTCTCCTGAGAATGTGGCCGCATCGCGACCAGGACGTGACATGAACCGCACGCACCACGACCTCGGGTGCTTGGACCGGCGCGAGTCTACGTGCCCGCACCGCTGCGCGGAAGGGTGCGCAGGGGCGGGAGTTACCCTGGGGAACCTATCGCCTAGGCGACTTGTCGCAGCGCGCTGGCGGCGCACGCCAACGCGGTGATGCGCGGCCAGTCGCGAGCGTCCACGGCGTCCTGCGGAGTCAGCCAAGAGCCGCCGCAGACCCGCACGTTGGGCAGCGACAGGAACTGCGGCGCGGTCTCGGGCGTGATCCCTCCGGTGGGACAGAAAACCACGTCCGCGAAGGGGCCGGCAAACGCCTTGAGCATCGGGATGCCGCCCGCGGCGGTGGCCGGGAAAAACTTCAGGAAGCCGTGACCGTCGGCGTTGGCGGCCATCACCTCGCCGGCCGTGGCCACGCCGGGCAGCAGCGGCAGGCCGAGATCGCGGCAGGCCTGGCCGATGGCTGGCGTGTAGCCCGGGCTGACGCCGAAGCGGCAGCCGGCATCGCGCGCGGCGCGCGCATCGTCCGCCGAGCGGATCGTACCGGCGCCGACGATGGCCTCGGGCACGGCCTGCGCGATCGCGCGCATGCAGTCCAGCGCCACCGGCGTGCGCAGCGTGATCTCCAGCACCTTGACGCCGCCGGCGACCAGCGCGCGCGCCAGCGGCACCGCGTCGGCCACGCGCTGCAGCACGATCACCGGGATCACCGGGCCATGGGTCACGAGGTCGAGTGTGTTCATCGGCTTCACATCCAGGAGCAGGCGCCCTCTTCGGCGCTGAGCACGTTGCGGCGCAGGCCGGCGAAGAGCTCGCGGCCCAGGCCGTGGCCATTGTCCTCGGCGGCTGCGTCGTCCATGGGGACCGGCGCGCGCGCCGCCCATTCCACCGGGTCGACCAGCGCCTGCAGCGTGCCGGCCACCGCGTCCAGGCGGATCAGGTCGCCGTCGCGCACCCTGGCCAGCGGCCCGCCGGCCAGCGCCTCCGGGCTGGCGTGGATGGCGGCCGGCACCTTGCCCGATGCGCCGCTCATGCGTCCGTCGGTGACCAGCGCGACCTTGAAGCCCCTGCCCTGCAGCACCGCCAGCGGCGGCGTCAGCTTGTGCAACTCGGGCATGCCGTTGGCACGCGGGCCCTGGAAGCGCACCACCGCGACGAAGTCGCGCTCCAGCTCGCCGGTCTTGAAGGCCTGCAGCAGCGCCTCCTGGCTGGCGAAGACCCGGGCCGGAGCCTGGACGACATGGCAGTCGTCGGGCACGGCCGACACCTTGATCACCGAGCGGCCGAGGTTGCCGGTCAGCAGCTTCAGGCCGCCGCTGGCCGAGAACGGAGCCACCGCCTGGCGCACGATCTGCGTGTCGCCGCTGTCCGGCGGCAGCGCGCTCCAGCGCAGCTGGTCGCCTTGCAGCACCGGCGTTTCGGCATGGGCGCGCAAGCCGCGCTCGCCGACCGCAGGCACGTCGTCGTGCATCAGGCCGGCGTCCATCAGCTCGCGCAGCACGAAGCCCGGTCCGCCGGCCGCCTGGAACTGGTTCACGTCGGCCTCGCCGTTGGGGTAGACACGCGTCAGCAGCGGGGTTGCGGCCGACAGCTCGGCGAAGTCGCTCCAGTCGATCAGGATGCCCGCGGCGCGGGCCACCGCCACCCAGTGGATCAGGTGGTTGGTGGAGCCGCCGGTGGCCAGCAGCGCGACCATGGCGTTGACGATGACGCGCTCGTCGACCAGCCGGCCGATGGGCAGGTAGTCGGCACCCTGCACCCGCTGCAGCACGGTCTGCACGGCGGCGCGGGTCAGCGCCTCGCGCAGCGGCGCGTGCGGGTGCACGAAGGCCGAGCCGGGCACGTGCAGGCCCATCGCCTCGAGCAGCATCTGGTTGCTGTTGGCGGTGCCGTAGAAGGTGCAGGTGCCGGGGCCATGGTAGGCCGCGCTCTCGGCCTCGAGCAGCGCCTCGCGGCCCACCTGGCCCTGCGCCGCCTGCTCGCGCACCTTGGACTTTTCGCTGTTCGACAGGCCGGTGCTCATCGGCCCGGCGGGCACGAACACGCAGGGCAGGTGGCCGAAGTGCAGCGCGCCGATCAGCAGCCCGGGCACGATCTTGTCGCACACGCCGAGCAGCAGCGCGGCATCGAAGACATCGTGCGTCAGCGCAATGGCGGTGGCCATGGCGATGGTGTCGCGCGAGAACAGGCTCAGCTCCATGCCGGGCAGGCCCTGCGTGACGCCGTCGCACATGGCCGGCACGCCGCCGGCCACCTGCACCGTGGCGCCCAGCCGACGCGCCGCATCGCGGATCAGCGCCGGATAGCCTTCGTAGGGCTGGTGCGCCGACAGCATGTCGTTGTAGGCGGTGACCACGCCGACGTGCGGTGCGCGCTGTGCCACCACGAGCAGCTTGTCTTGCGCCGGCAGCGCGGCGAAGGCATGGGCCACGTTGGCGCAGCCCATGCGGTCG
>JBEIHU010000233.1:0-6315 GCA_040381175.1 Burkholderiaceae bacterium | reverse complement strand
AGACGCGGCGCATTGCGGCCGGCGTGTCCTGGCTCCCAGGGTGGGCCGCGCCGAGTTTGTAACCCTCTGTATCGCCCTGGGGGCTGGCGCGCGCTCGGCGACCACGAATGTCTTCGAACAAGTTGGCGTGTCCGGGCGTCTTGCGAGCGCTGCGGCACAGTGCACAACCTGCTTGCCCGCCCCGGGGCACAGGCAACGGTTTTGCCGGCGATCAAACCAGGGCGCTGCTTGCGGGAACTGAAGCCGCCGGATGCGGTCTTCCTGAAGGTGCTCTGTCTTGGAGGCGGGAGCCAGGCGATGCAGGGGGACGTGATGCAACTACCGAACTCGAGACCGGGGCTCGCTGCCGCGCGGGTGCTGGCCTTGCTGGTTTCGGCCAATGGCAAGGTCGACGAGGCCGAACTGGCCCGTCTCGAAGCCCTGCGCGCCTTCGAACTGCTGGGCATCATGCGGGAAGACTTTGTGCCGTTGGCGCGCCGTTTTGTGCTCGACATTGGCGCAGGACTGTGCGAACGCTCCTGGCTCCGAAGCTCTGACATCGAGTACGCCGATGCGGTCTTCGACGCCGTGGTCGATCCGGCGACCCGCCTGCTGCTGTGCCGGCTGTGCGCTGCCGCGATTTGGGCTGACGGTAAGTTCAGCGCAGACGAGCGTTTGCTCTACGGCCACATGCTGGCGCGCTGGCGCATTCATCCCGACACGGTCGACCGTCACTCACGCTCCGACCGCATGCGGTAGATCCGGGGCGGCGCTCGGGGCACGCGCAGGGCACAATCGCGGGCCATGAGCGTCGAGCAGCGCATCCGTGACGAAGCCGGCATGCGCCTGGCGCTTGACCAGGCCCAGAATGCGTGGCTCGTGGGCGAGGTGCCGGTGGGCGCGGTCATCCTGCGCGATACCCAGGTCATCGCTACCGGCTACAACCGGCCGATCACCACCCACGACCCCACGGCGCACGCCGAGATCGTGGCCTTGCGGCACGCCTCGCAGCTGCTGCAAAACTATCGCCTGCCTGACTGCGAACTCTTTGTGACGCTGGAGCCCTGTGCCATGTGTTCCATGGCGCTGCTGCATGCGCGCTTCAAGCGCGTGGTCTTCGGTGCGCCCGATCCCAAGACCGGGGCGGCCGGGTCGGTGCTTGACCTTTTTGCCGAGCGCCGGCTGAACCACCAGACAGAGCTGCTCGGGGGCGTGCTGGCGCCGGCCTGCGGGCAGCTGCTGCGCGAGTTCTTTGTCGAACGCCGGGCGCAGCAGCGCGCTGAACGACCGGCTGCTGCGGACAACCCAGCGCTTTTGGCGGAGCCCATTCCCACAGGCGAAGCAGTGGAACTGGATCTGCCTCCCGGGCCGGAGCCCGCGGCACGATGACGCGCCTGGTGCTGTTCAGCCCGTCGGGGGTGACGGTCAAGGCTGCGCCCGTGCGGCTGGCGCAGCGTCGTTTGAAGGCCCTGGGTTTTGACTGCGTGCTCGATCCCGACGCGCTCAAGCGCTTCCAGCGATTTGGCGGCAGGGACGAGGTGCGACTGGCCGCGCTGCACCGCATCGCCGCCCAGGCGCCTTCGATTGCCATGGCGGTGCGTGGCGGCTACGGCATGACCCGGCTGCTCGACCGCATCGACTGGCAGCTGCTGGCGCGCAGCGCAGAGGCCGGCACGCGCTGGGTCGGGCTGAGCGACATCAGTGCATTGCACCTGGGCCTGCTGGCCCATGGCGGCGGCATCGGCTGGGCCGGCCCGACCGCGGCCGAGGACTTCGGCCGCAGCGACGAGGCCGGCGGCGTGGACGAGGTCACCGCCGGCTGCTTCTGCGAGGCGATGAGTGGCGAGCTGGAGGCCGTGGGCTTCCGCACTGAAGCCGGCTTCGACGGCCTGGACTCGAAAGGTCGGCTGTGGGGCGGCAACCTGACGGTGCTGATGTCCTTGCTGGGCACGCCGCACTGGCCGCGCATCAACGGCGGCGTACTGTTCCTGGAAGACGTGAACGAACAGCCCTACCGTGTCGAGCGCATGTTGCTGCAGTTGCACCAGGCGGGCGTGCTGGCGGCACAGAAGGCGGTGCTGTTGGGGCACTTCACCGTGCATACCAAGTCGCCGCTGGACCGCGGCTATTCGATCCGCGCTGCGGTCGAGCACCTGCGCACGGTGTGCGACACGCCGATCCTCACTGGGCTGCCCTTCGGCCATGTGCCGACCAAGCTGACGCTGCCAGTGGGTGCGCGGGTGCAGCTGGCGGTGCAGGGACGCGAGGTGTTCATTGCCTGGTAGGGGCCGGTCCGCACGCCACCTGCTGGCCAGCTGCCTGGGCGGGCTCGTGCTAGCGCTGGCCGGCCTGGGGCTGGCCGGCTGCAACAACAACCCGCTGCCCAGCGGGCTCGCGGCCAGCAACACCGCGGTGAGTGCGGTGGTCGAAAGCTCGCCACGGCACCTCGACCCGGTGGCGTCCTACTGGAGCAACGACACCCCCTACACCTACCAGATCTACGAGCCGCCCTACGGCTACCACTACCTGAAGCGACCGTTCACGCTGGTGCCGAAGACCGCCGCTGAAGTGGCATCACCCACCTACCTGGACAAGGACGGCAAGCCGCTGCCGGACGATGCACCTGGCGAGCTGGTGGCCGAAAGCGTCTACGACATCCGTATCAAGCCCGGCATCTTGTTCCAGCCGCACCCTGCCTTTGCCAAGGACGAAAAGGGCCGCTGGTACTACCACGCGATGAAGCCGGGCGAGCTGGGCGAGCGGCGAACGCCGCTGGAATTCGAGCACAGCGGCACGCGCGAGCTGGTGGCCGAGGACTATGTCTACGCACTGAAGCGCCAGGCCACCACGCGCATCACCACGCCGATTTCCGGCATCTTCTCCGAGTACGTGGTGGGCCTGAAGGACTACGGCCGGCTGATCGAGGCCGAGGACAAGAAACTGCGCGCCGGCCTCGACCCGGCCAGCCAGGACAAGCCTTTCCTGGACTTCCGCCGCTGGCCGCTGGCCGGCGCCAGCGCACCCGAGAAGGACCTGCTGCGCATCCGCATCAAGGGCAAGTACCCGCAGTGGAACTACTGGATGTCGACGACCTTCCTGGCGCCGGTGCCATGGGAGGCGGATGCGTTCTACGCCCAGCCGGGCATGGCCGAGGTGGGTCTGAGCCTGGACACCTGGCCGGTGGGCACCGGCCCGTACATGATGACCGAGTTCATCAAGGACCGGCGTCATGTGCTCACGCGCAACCCCAACTTCCGCGGCGAGCCCTATCCCTGTGAAGGCATGCCCGGCGACAAGGAGGCCGGCCTGCTCGACGACTGCGGCAAGACCATGCCGTTCATCGACAGCTTCGTGTCCACCGTCGAGCGTGAGGCGGTGCCGCAGCGCGGCAAGTTCCGCCAGGGCTTCTACGACATCGAGGTCTTCGAGGGCACCGATACCGGCATGGACTACCTGGTGGCCATGCAGGACTCGGAAGAGGTGCGCAAGGAATACCTGGACAAGGGCTTCCGCTTGCCGCGTTTCGCCGACGTCAGCAGCTGGTTCATCGGCTTCAACATGCTCGACCCGACGATCGGCTGGGGCGATACGCCGGAACAGCGCGAGCACAATCGCAAGCTGCGCCAGGCCATCTCGATCGCCTTCGACTGGGAGGAGTACTCGAAGATCTTTCCCAAGAAGGGCGGCGAGACGGCGATGGGCCCGCTGCCAGGAGGCATCTTCGGCTCGCGCCACGGCACGCCGCAGGGCCACAACCCGGTGACGCACAAACTGGTCGACGGCAAGGTGGTCAAGCGCAGCCTTGACGAGGCCAAGGCGCTGCTGGCCGGAGCCGGTTTCCCGAGCGGGCGAGATGCCAAGACCGGCAAGCCGCTGGTCATCAACTACGACTACTACGCGCCAGCCTCGCCGGAGCGCAAGCCCGAGATCGACTGGGTGGTGCGCCAGTTCGCCAAGCTGGGCATCCAGCTGGAAGTGCGCGCCACCGACAACAACCAGTTCCAGGACAAGGTGCGCAAGGGCACGTACCAGGTGTTCTGGCTGGGCTGGCTGGCCGACTATCCGGATGCGGAGAACTTCCTGTTCCTGCTCTACGGGCCCAACGGCAAGACGCGTCACGACGGCGAGAACACCGCCAACTATGCGAATCCCGAGTTCGACAAGCTGTTCGCGCAGATGAAGACGCTGGATGACGGGCCGCAGAAGCAGGAGCTGATCGACCGTTTGGTGCAGATCGCCCAGCAGGACGCGCCCTGGAGCTTCGGCTACTTTCCCTATGCCTCGGGCGCGGCGCAGTCCTGGGTGCACAACTACAAACCGGCGGTGCTGATCCGCGACCATGGCAAGTACCTGCGCCTGGACGTGGGCGAGCGCGTGCGCAAGCTGGCCGAATGGAACCGCCCGGTGTGGTGGCCCGTCGGCCTGGGTGGCGCTGCCGTCCTGGCGCTGGTCTGGCTGGGCTGGCGAAGCCTGCGTCGGCGCGAGCGCACCAACGCCCGCGGCGAGCTTGTCGCCTGATGGGCGCCTACATTGCCCGCCGCATTGCCTATGGCGCGCTGGTATTGCTGGGCGTGAACCTGGCGACCTTCTTCCTGTTTTTCACGGTCAATACGCCGGACGACATGGCCCGGCTGAACATCGGCGGCACGCGCGTCAATCAGGAAGTCATCGAAAAGTGGAAGGCCGAGCGCGGCTACGACAAGCCGCTGTACTACAACGATGCGAAACGGGGTAGCGAAAAGCTCACCGACACCATCTTCTGGGAGCGATCGGTGTCGCTGTTCGCTCTGGATTTCGGCCGCTCCGATGCCGAAAGCGCCGGCGACATCGGCCACGAGGTGGCCACGCGCATGTGGGTCAGCATCCAGCTGGCGCTGCCGCTGTTCGTGCTGCAGGTCATCGCCAGCACGGCCTTCGCATTGCTGCTGGCGATGTTCCGCCACACACGGCTCGATTTCTGGGGCGTGGTGGCCTGTGTGCTGATGCTGTCGATCAGCAGCCTGTTCTACATCATCGTCGGGCAGTTTTTCTTCTCGCGCGTGCTCAAGCTGGCGCCGATCTCCGGCTACGTGGGTGGCTGGGACGTCATCAAGTTCCTGGTGCTGCCGATCGGCCTGTCGCTGGTGGCGCGGCTGGGCGGCGAGGCGCGGCTGTACCGCGCGATGTTCCTCGAGGAATTGGGCAAGGACTACGTGCGCACGGCCCGCGCCAAGGGGCTTTCGGAGATGATCGTGCTGTACCGGCATGTGCTGCGCAACGCGATGATCCCGATCATCACCAGCGCGGGCAGCTACCTGCCCTATGTGTTCCTGGGCAGCCTGGTGTTCGAGAGCTTCTTCGGCCTGCCCGGCCTGGGCGCCTATGTGATCGAGGCCATCACCAAGCAGGACTTCGCGGTGGTGCGCACCATGGTCTTTCTGGGCTCGCTGCTTTACATCGTGTCCTACATCCTGATCGACCTGGCCTACACCTGGGCCGACCCGCGCGTCCGCCTCGCCTGAGCATGCCCAAGTTCGTCTTGCTGTGGACCGATGCCGCGATGTGGCTCATGGCGCTTGCGCTGTTCGCATACGTGCTGCTGGTGATGCGCCGACCGGGGCTGCGCGCCAACTGGACCAAGGTCTTCGGCGATGCCGCGGCCCTCTCGTCGTCGGTCGTGCTGGCGCTTTGCCTGGGCATCACGCTGCTGGACAGCCTGCACTACCGGCCGCTGCTGCCGCCCGCACCCGGCAGCGAAGGCGCCGCGCCGGCCTACGACACGCGCACACGTTCGCTGCTCGACGCGCTGCTGGTGCGCCTGGTCGATTCGCGCGAGGCCACCTATTCGCGCCCGCTGTCCTACGTGGGCTTCACCAAGGAATCGGTCGAGGTCGATGGCCAGATCCAGCGCGTGGCACCGCGCCTGAAGTTCGGTGGCGCGCACCTGCAGGACCCGGATGCGCAATGGCTGGGCGACCTGGCCTGGCGCAGCCTGGCCGGGCTGGTGCTCGGCGCCCTGGTGGCCGGGCTGCTGTCGGTAGCGTTGCTGGCGCTGGTGGCACGCCATGACCCCCGGCCCTTGCCCGAGGCGATTGCTGCGGCCTGGCGCGGTGAGGGTCGGATTCCCTGGAGCGTCGCCTGCATCACGCTGGGTGTCATCGGCCTGCTGGCCGGCCCGGTGGCGATGCTGGCCGGCCGCTACCACGTGTTCGGTACCGACATGACCGGCAACGACGTGCTCTACCAGGCGTTGAAGAGCATCCGCACCGCCTTCGTCATCGGCACGCTGGCAACAGTGGCCACGCTGCCGCTGGCGGTGGGCCTGGGCATATTGGCCGGTTACTTCCGCGGCTGGGT
>JBEIHU010000232.1:0-6404 GCA_040381175.1 Burkholderiaceae bacterium | reverse complement strand
GCCACTTCGGCCTGGGTGGCAGCGACGATGTCGTACAGGTGGCGACTGTACGAAGCGGCCTTCTCGGCGGCCGGCTGCAGCATGGTGGCTTGCAGCGCCAGCAGCTCTTGCGCGTCCTTCACCGACATCGCGGCGCGGGTGTTTTCGGCCACTTCGCCCAGGGCGGCCTTGGCCACCTGCAGGTTCAGCTCGACCAGCTTCTCGACGCCTTCGAAGGCCTTGTTGGTCAGGCCGAAGAGGGTTTCGAAATTGGCCTTGTGCGCGGCCATCATTTGCTCGGCGGTCATCATGGTGTCCATCTCCAGGTTGGGTTGAAATCAAGGCAGCTTCTCAGCAAAGTTTGCTGCACTGCAACATGACTCGGAGTATACGGGTCCCGACGGTGATTGCAAGCGGGTTTTGCTGCATTGCAACATTTCTAGGGCGCAACGCCTAGCGCGGGACCCGGGCAAACGATGCAGGCCTTTCATTCCGACCATTTCACGCTGCAGCTGCCGGCTGGGCACAGCTTTCCGATGAGCAAGTACCGCCTGCTGCGCGCAGCCGTGGACCGCGATATGCCGGGCATTCGCGTGCACGAGGCGCAGCCGGCCAGCGACGGTGAGCTGGCGCTGGTGCACGCGCCGGTGTATGTGGATGCGGTGGCCGGCGGCCTCCTGTCCAGCGCGCAGCAGCGCGAGATCGGTTTTCCCTGGTCAGCGCGCATGGCCGAGCGGGCACGCCGCTCAGTCGGCGCGACCATCGCCGCTGCGCGCGCCGCATTGGCCGAGGGGCTGGCGGCGAACCTGGCCGGCGGTACGCATCACGCGTTCCCGGACCGCGGCTCGGGCTATTGTGTATTCAATGACGTGGCGGTGGCCGCGCGGCTGATGCAGGCCGAGTGGCACCGCCGCCAGCGCCGGCTGCTGCGCGTGCTGGTCATCGATCTGGACGTGCACCAGGGAAACGGCACGGCGGCGATCTTCAGCGAGGACCCGACGGTGTTCACGCTGTCGCTGCATGGAGCCAGGAACTTTCCCGCCCGCAAGGAACGCAGCGATCTCGACGTCGAGCTGCCCGACGGCTGCGGCGATGCCGACTATCTGCTGGCGCTGGATGCGGCGCTGGCCGAGGCCTGGCGCCGCCATGGCGACGCGCCTGCGGGCCTGGCTTTTTACCTGGCCGGTGCCGACCCGCACGAGGACGACCGTCTTGGCCGTCTCAAGCTCAGCTTCGACGGCCTGGCCGAGCGCGACCGGCGCGTCTTCAGCGCTTTACGCCAGCGCGGCATTCCGGTGGCCGTGGCCATGGCGGGCGGCTACGGCCGGCAGGTGGAAAGCACCGTGGCGGTGCACCGCCGCACATTGCTGGAGGCGCTGGACAGCTGGCGCCGCTGGCAGGACGCCGCGGCGGTGGAACAATCCTGCTCCTGACCCGGCCTGCGCAACCCTCATGACCCCCCTACCCAGCCCCCAGGACAATGCGGCCGTCGACGCCGCCATCACCGCGCGCCGCTCGGTGCGCGGCTTCCTGCCCACGCCTGTGCCGCGCGAGGTGATCGAAGACATCCTGCGCGTTGCCGCGCGCGCGCCCTCGGGCACCAACACCCAGCCCTGGCGAGTGACGGTGCTGACTGGCGATGCCAAGACGGCGCTGTCGGCCAGGATCCGCGCGGTCCACGACGACCCAGCGGCGCTGGCTCTGCACCATGAGGAGTACGCCTACTACCCCACCGAATGGCGTTCGCCTTACATCGAAAGGCGGCGCAAGGTGGGCTGGGATCTCTATGGCCTGCTCGGCATCGACAAGTCCGACAAGCAAGGCATGCACCGCCAGCACGGCCGCAACTACGAGTTCTTCGGCGCACCGGTGGCGCTGATGTTCACCATTGGCCGCAGCCTGCGCCAGGGCAGCTGGCTGGACTACGGCATGTTCCTGCAAAGCATCATGGTGGCGGCGCGCGGCCGCGGCCTGGACACCTGCCCGCAGGCGGCTTTCATGCGCTTCCACCGCATCATCATGGGGCACATCGGCGCGCCGGACGACGAGATGTTCGTCTGCGGCATGTCGCTGGGCCATGCCGACCCGCAGGCCGCGGCCAACCGGCTGGTGACCGAGCGCGAGCCAGTGTCCGGCTTCGCGCGCTTCCTGTCGTGATCGGCGGCAAGCTGCCGCGCGTGCTGGTGGCGCGCGCCGTGTTCGACGAGGTCATCGAGCGGCTGGGCCGGCATTTCGAGGTGGTGCATAACCAAGCCGACGAGCTCTGGCCGCAGCAGGAGCTGATCCGCCGGCTGCAGGGCATGGACGGTGCGTTCGTCAGCGGCACCGAGGCCATCGACGCGACGCTGCTGCAGGCCTGCCCGCAACTGCGCGCGGTGTGCTCGATGGCAGTGGGTTACAACAACATCGACCTGGAGGCCTGCACCGCTCGCGGCGTGCTGGTTAGCAACGCGCCGGACGTGCTGACCGAGACCACTGCCGACTTCGGCTTCGCGCTGATGATGGCCGCGGCGCGACGCATCAGCGAGAGCGAGCATTTCCTGCGTGCCGGCCGCTGGTCTCGCTGGGGCCACGACATGTTTGCCGGCGCCGATGTGCATGGTGCCACGCTGGGCATCCTGGGCATGGGCCGCATCGGCCAGGCCATCGCGCGGCGCGGCGCCCTGGGCTTCGGCATGCCGGTGCTGTATCACAACCGTTCGCGCCTGCCGCCAGAGGTCGAGGCCCGGCTCGGTGCACGCTACGTCGCCAAGGACGAGTTGCTGCGCCAGAGCGATCACCTGGTGCTGGTGCTGCCGTACGGGCCGGCATCGCATCACGCCATCGGCGCGGCCGAGCTGGCGCTGATGAAGCCGACCGCCACGCTCACCAACGTCGCGCGCGGCGGCATCGTCGACGATGCCGCGCTCGCCCAGGCCTTGCGCGAGCGGCGCGTTGCCGCGGCCGGGCTGGATGTGTTCGAAGGCGAACCGGCCGTGCACCCTGAGCTGCTGACGCTGCCCAATGTCGTGCTCACGCCGCACATCGCCAGCGCCAGCCTGCCGACCCGGCGTGCCATGGCCAGTCTGGCGGCCGACAACCTGATTGCCGCGCTCGGCGCCGGGCCGCTGGCCGGCAGGCCGCCGACCGCGCTGAACCCGCAGGTGCTGGGCGCGGCCCGCTGATCGGGACGAACTGGCGCGGCTTTGGGTGGCTGCTCCGGCGCTGCCAGCGAGCCGGCGCCGCCGACAATCGGGCGGCATGGCGGGCGAGCGGCCCGTGCGGAGCCTGATCGTGAACACGCAACGCCTGATCCTTGCCGTCCTGGCCTGCCTTGGCTTCGCCGGCTGCGCCGGCCCGCAGGTGCGCAGCCTGGGCAACGGCGGCGCCGCGCTGGCGTACGAGCTGCGCGGCAGCAGCCTGTCGGTGATCGAGGCCGAGGCGTCGCGGCTGTGCAGCCGCGGCTACGATGTGCTGCGCTCCTCGCAGAACTTCGCCAACTCCGAGCTCAGCGGCAACGCCGGCAGCCAGTTCCTGCTGGAGGCCGGCGCCTGGTTGTCGGGCATGCCGGGCAACCAGGCGCAGGCCACGATCGTCTGCCGCGCCTGACCTGCCTGCGGCCGGGCGGGCTGAGACAATCGTCCGGATGAACGAATGGCTGGTGCCGGCGCTGCTTGGGCTGATCCTGTTGCTGCTGCTCTGGGTGGCGTTGCGCCGGCCCGACGGGCGCAGCATGGACGCACTCGCCGAAAGCCTGCGCCAGGCGGCGCGCCTGGATGCCGAGCGGCTGGAGCGCGAGTTTCGTACGGAGGTGCAGGACAGCGCGCGCGGCACCCGCCAGGAGCTGGCGGGCACGATGTCGCTGTTCCAGCAGACCTTGCTGGCGCAAAGCGGCGACGTTGCGCGCACGCAGAACGAACAGATCGATTCCTTCCGCACACAGTTGGCGGCGATGCAGCAGCAGGTGAGCGACGCGCTGCAGGGCGTGACCCAGGCGCTGGCGCAGCACAGCCAGGCCGGCCGTGATGCGCAGGACGCCGCGCTGAAGCGCCTGGCCGATTCGCTGGGCGAACAGCTGCGTGCGTTGTCCGAGGCCAATGAACGCCGGTTGGCCGAGGTGCGCGGCGCGGTCGAGGCAAGGCTGGGTGCCTTGCAGGAGGGCAACGAGAAGAAGCTGGAGCAGATGCGCGCCACCGTCGATGAGAAGCTGCACGCCACACTGGAGCAGCGGCTGGGCGAGAGCTTCAGGCAGGTGGCCGACCGGCTTGAACAGGTGCACCGCGGTCTGGGCGAGATGCAGACGCTGGCGCGCGATGTCGGCTCGCTGAACCGCGTCCTCACCAACGTCAAGACCCGCGGCGTGTTCGGCGAGGTGCAGCTGGCCGGCCTGCTGGAGCAGGTTTTCACGCCCGAGCAGTACGCCACCCACGTGGCCACCGTGCCGGGCAGCGCCGAGCGTGTGGAGTTCGCCGTGCGCCTGCCCGGACAGCGCGACGACGGCCAGCCGCTGTGGCTGCCGATCGATGCGAAGTTCCCGCGAGAGGATTACGAGCGGCTGCTCGAGGCGCAAGAGCGCGCCGACGTACCGGCCATGGAGGCTGCGGCCAAGGGCATCGAGACGCGGCTGCGGCTGGAGGCGCGCACCATCCGCGAAAAGTACGTCGCGCCGCCGCACACCACCGATTTCGCCATCCTGTTCGTGCCCACCGAGGGCCTGTATGCCGAGGCGCTGCGCCGCCCGGGGCTGGTGCAGGCAATGCAGAGCGAGCACAAGGTCATGCTCGCCGGCCCGACCACGCTGCTGGCCACGCTGAACAGCCTGCAGATGGGTTTTCGCACGCTGGCACTGGAAAGGCGCAGCGCCGAAGTCTGGGAGGTGCTCGGCGCGGTCAAGACCGAGTTCGGCAAGTTCGGCGAGGTGCTGAGGAAGACGCGCGAGAAGCTGAACCAGGCCGCCGACACCATCTCCGCGGCCGAGACCCGCACCCGGCAGATGGGGCGCGCGCTGAAGTCGGTGGAGGCCTTGCCCGAATCGCGCACGCTGCAGCTGCTGCCCGGAGCGCAGGACGACGAGCCCTCAGAGGCGCCGCGTGCCTGACGCCGCTGCTGCCGCGCCCAGCACTTTCGGCCGGGTGCTGCCGGCGCTGATCATCGGCCAGGTCGGATTGCACGCCACCATGGCCGGCGTGCGCATGGCCGCGCCGTTGCAAGCGCTGCGCGACGGCCACAGCGCCTGGAGCGTGGGCGTTCTGCTGGCCTTGTACGCGGCCGCGCCGGTGCTCCTGTCGATGCAGACCGGGCGCATGGCCGACCGGCTCGGCTATCACCGGCCGGTGCACATCGCCATCGGGCTGTCGTTGCTGGGCGCGCTGCTCGCGCTCGGCGCCACCTTCGCCAGCGCGGCGGCGCGGCTGCCCTTGCTGTGCGCGTCGGCGATGTTCGTGGGCAGCGGCGCGAACATGGGGCTGATCGTCATCCAGCGCCAAGCCGGCCAGGCCGTCGGCAACAGCACCGAGCGCATGCGCATGTTCAGCTGGCTGGGCATTGCGCCGTCGCTGTCCAACGTGGTCGGGCCGGTGGCCGCAGGGCTGATGATCGACGCCGGCGGCTTCGCTGCCGCCTACGGCTTGATGCTGGCGCTGCCGCTGCTCACCTGGTGGTGCGCGCGGCGGGTGCCTCGCGATGCGCAAGGCCTGCAGCAGTCCCGGCCGCCGCCGCGGCGCAGTGCCTGGACATTGCTCCAGGCACCCGGCCTGAAGCGCCTGCTTGTCGTTAACTGGGTGCTGTCGGCCTGCTGGGACGTGCACCTGTTCGCGGTGCCGATCCTGGGTTTCGAGCGCGGCTTCAGCGCCACCACCATCGGCCTGATCCTCGGTACCTTCACGCTGGCCGTCAGCGGCGTGCGCTTGCTGATCCCGCTGTGGGCCCACCGCATGAGCGAGATCGTCGTGCTGCGCCTGGCGATGCTCGGCACCGGCATCGTCTTCGGCCTGTACCCGCTGGCACAGACGCCGTGGCTGATGGGCGGCTGCGCGGTGCTGCTTGGGCTGACGCTGGGCTCGGTGCAGCCGATGATCATGTCCACGCTGCACCAGCTGACGCCGGCCGGCCGCCACGGCGAGTCCATCGCCATGCGCTCGGTGGTGATGAACGCCTCCAGCACGGCCATGCCGCTGCTCTTTGGCGCGGCCGGCTCGGCGCTGGGCGCGGCCGCGCTGTTTTGGGTGGTGGGCGCGGCAGTGGCCTCGGGCTCGTGGGTGGCGCGGCGCCTGCCCGGCAGCGCCCAGGCGACGCCCTAGAAGCGGATGCTGCTTCCGCCAGCCGGGACAACCGGTATCGACGGCGCCGGCGCCGGTGCACTGCGGGCCGGCGCCGATGCGGCCGGCCGCGGTGCCGGGGTCGGCCCGGCACTGCGGCGCACCACCAGCGGCGTGGGCGGGGGGGGG
>JBEIHU010000231.1:0-6441 GCA_040381175.1 Burkholderiaceae bacterium | reverse complement strand
TGACGCCACGCCGCCGCGCCGCCGAGACGGCGCCGTCCGCGGCGACGCCGCCGGCGCTGCAGCGCCTGGTGGGCCGCAGCGAGAGCATGCAGCAGGTGCACGCCATGGTCGGCAAGGTGGCGCGCAGCATGGCGCCGGTGCTGGTGCAGGGCGAATCGGGTACCGGCAAGGAACTGGTGGCCCGCGCGGTGCACGAGCTGTCGTCGCGTGCGGCCGGGCCCTTCATCGCCGTCAACTGTGGGGCGATTCCCGAGAACCTGCTGGAGGCCGAGTTCTTCGGCTACCGCAAAGGCGCGTTCACTGGCGCGGCCGAGGACCGCGAGGGATTCTTCCAGGCCGCACAGGGCGGCACGCTGTTCCTGGACGAGATCGGCGATCTGCCGCTGGCCATGCAAAGCAAGCTGCTGCGCGTTATCCAGGAGCGTGCGGTGCGGCCCGTTGGCGCTGTGAGCGAAGCGCCAGTCAACGTGCGCATCGTCAGCGCCACGCACCGCGACCTGGCCGAGGAGGTGCACGTCGGGCGCTTCCGCCAGGACCTGTTCTACCGGCTCAACGTCATCTGCATCACCCTGCCGCCGCTGCGCGAGCGCGTGGCCGACCTGGAGCCGATCTGCCATGCCGTGCTGGAGCGCATCGCCAGCGACGCCGGCGTGTCGCCGGTGCCGATCCTCAGTGCCGATGCCTTGCGCTTTCTTTCAGCCTACGCCTTCCCGGGCAACGTGCGCGAACTCGAGAACCTGCTGCAGCGCGCGCTGGCGCTTTCCGGAGGCGAGGTCATCGAACGGCAGGACCTGGGCCTGCCCGAGGACAGCGGCGCGCGCGAGCCGGTGGCACCGGCCCTCGATGAACTGCCGCGCTCGCCGCCGCAGGCGCCGCCCGGGCCGGCGGCCATGGCGGCACCGCTGCCGGCCGACCGGCAGGCCCACCTGGACGCCGTCGAGCGCGACATCCTGGTGCGCGCGCTCGAGCGCTACCGCTACAACCGCACCGCGGCCGGCGCCAGCATGGGCTTGTCGCTGCGCCAGATGCGCTACCGCATGGCGCGACTGGGCGTCACGGCGGGCGACAACCTTGCCGACCCGGCCTAGCGCGGCCTGGCGGGACGGATGGTGGAGCGGCGCGCGGGCGCGCTCCTCGCCGAACTTCGACGCCCGGCCTGCCGGCATGCCCGTCAGCCTGGTGGTGCTGCATTCGATCAGTCTGCCGCCGGGCGAGTACGGCGGCGATGCGATCGAGCAGCTGTTCACCAACCGTCTGGACTGGGACGCCCACCCGTACTACCTCGGCATCCGCGGCCTGCGCGTGTCGGCCCACTTCCTGGTGCGGCGCGACGGTGCGCTGCTTCAGTTCGTGTCCTGCGAGCAGCGCGCATGGCATGCCGGCCAATCGGTCTGGCGCGGCCGCGAGGACTGCAACCACTTTTCGATCGGCATCGAGCTCGAGGGGCTCGAGGGCTCGGCCTTCGAGCCTGCGCAGTATGTCCAGCTGGCGCGGCTGCTGCGTGCGCTGGCCGGGCGCTACCCGATCGAGGAGGCCGTCGGCCACGAGGACGTGGCGCCGGGCCGCAAGTTCGACCCCGGCTCCGGCTTTGACTGGAATGCGTTGCGCAAGCGGTTGCGCCGCCTTCGCCCGGCACTGCCGCGCGCGCGCCGCTGAGCGCCTCCGCCACTGGGGAAGGCCCTAGGCGCGACACTACCGGTAGTGCCTTGCGGGGGCGTACACCCCCAGATATAGTGTGTGGTGTGATACGCTCGTTTCCTGCTTTCCCAGCCTTGTGTGCCGTGGTACCGGGGTTGGCAGCGCAGCTCGACAGGCGCCGGGCCGTGCTCGCCTCGCCTTGAGTGATTTGTTCCAGGTCCTGCATCTGAGCTCGCGCCCGGCTGCGAACGCATCTCTCCCCCGATCCGACCCGCTCCCTCGCCATTCCTCTTCGACAGGCCCATCCATGCAAGTCATTGCCACCTCTGCCGCGGACCTCGCCGCCCCTGGCCGCCCCAACCTCGCCGCCATCCCGTCGGCCTCGGCCTACGCCGGCTACCAGATCATTCGCCGCAACGGCGCCGTGGTCGTGTTCGAGCCCAACAAGATCGCGGTGGCGTTGATGAAGGCGTTCCTGGCGGTGCATGGCACGCAGGGCGCGGCCTCTGCCAGCGTGCGCGAGACCGTGGACACGCTGACCGAGGCGGTGGTGCGCGCGCTGTTGCGCTCGCGGCCGGGTGGCGGCACCTTCCACATCGAGGACGTGCAGGACAGCGTCGAGCTCGGGCTGATGCGCGGCGGACACCACGAGGTGGCGCGCGCATACGTGCTGTACCGCGAGCGCCGTGCCCAGGAACGGCAGCGCCACGGCGCGGCGGCGGTGGTCCGGGCACCGGAGATCCATGTGATCGACAACGGCCAGCGCATGCCGCTGGATGTGGGGGCGCTGCAGGCGCTGGTGGAATCGGCCTGCGCCGGCCTGGGCGTGGACGTGCAGGCCGAGCCGATCCTGGCCGAGACCCGCCGCAACCTGTATGACGGCGTGCCCATCGACGAGGTCTACAAGGCCTCGATCCTGGCGGCGCGCACCCTGATCGAGAAGGACCCGTCCTACTCGCGCGCCACCGCGCGGCTGCTGCTGCACACGATCCGCCGCGAGATCCTGGGCGGCGAGGTCACCCAGGCGCAGATGGGCGGCCGCTATGCCGAGTACTTCCCGCAGTTCATCAAGAAGGGCGTGCAGGCCGAACTGCTGGACGACAAGCTGATGCAGTTCGACCTGGCGAAGCTGGGTGCCGCGTTGTTGCCCGAGCGGGACCTGCAGTTCGACTACCTCGGACTTCAGACGCTGTACGACCGCTACTTCCTGCACATCGACGAGCGGCGCATCGAGTTGCCGCAGGCCTTCTTCATGCGCGTGGCCATGGGCCTGGCGCTCAACGAGATCGACCGCGAGGCCCGCGCCATCGAGTTCTACGGCGTGCTGTCCAGCTTCGACTTCATGTCGAGTACGCCGACGCTCTTCAACGCCGGCACGCGGCGCAGCCAGCTGTCCAGCTGCTACCTGACCACGGTGGCCGACGACCTGGACGGTATCTACGAGGCGCTGAAGGAAAACGCGCTGCTCAGCAAGTTCGCCGGCGGCCTGGGCAATGACTGGACCAACGTGCGAGCGCTGGGCTCCTACATCAAGGGCACCAACGGCAAGAGCCAGGGCGTGGTGCCCTTCCTGAAGGTGGTCAACGACACTGCGGTGGCCGTCAACCAGGGCGGCAAGCGCAAGGGCGCGGTCTGCGCCTATCTGGAAAGCTGGCACCTGGACATCGAGGAGTTCCTCGAACTGCGCAAGAACACTGGCGACGACCGGCGGCGCACCCACGACATGAACACCGCCAACTGGATCCCCGACCTGTTCATGAAGCGGGTGATCGAAGGCGGCGACTGGACACTGTTCAGCCCCAGCACCTGCCCGGACCTGCACGACAGGTTCGGCAAGGACTTCGAGGCCGCCTACACCGCCTACGAGGCAAAGGTCGACCGTGGCGAGATCAAGCTGTACAAGCGAATGCCCGCGAAGGACCTGTGGCGCAAGATGCTGTCGATGCTGTTCGAAACCGGGCATCCGTGGATTACCTTCAAGGACGCCTGCAACGTGCGCAGCCCGCAGCAGCACGCGGGCGTGGTGCACAGCTCCAACCTTTGCACCGAAATCACGCTGAATACCGGCGACACCGAGATCGCGGTGTGCAATCTCGGCTCGGTGAACCTGGCGCAGCATCTGAAGGACGGCCAGCTCGACCAGGCCAAGATGAAGAAGACCATCGCCACGGCGATGCGCATGCTCGACAACGTCATCGACATCAACTACTACGCGGTGAAGAAGGCGCGCGACAGCAACCTGCGGCACCGTCCGGTGGGGTTGGGCATCATGGGTTTCCAGGACAGCCTGTACCAACTGCGCGTGCCCTATGCCAGTGACGCGGCGGTGGAGTTTGCCGACCGTTCGATGGAAGCCGTGTGTTACCACGCCTACTGGGCCAGCACCGAACTGGCGGCCGAGCGCGGGCGCTATTCCAGCTACCGCGGCAGCCTGTGGGACCGCGGCGTGCTGCCGCTGGACTCGCTGGACCTGCTGGCCGAACAGCGCGGCGGCTATATCGAGGTCGACCGCACCCAGACGATGGATTGGGAGTCCCTGCGTGCCCGTATCCGCGAGCACGGCATGCGCAACAGCAACTGCGTGGCCATCGCGCCGACGGCCACCATCTCCAACATCATCGGCGTCGACGCGTCCATCGAACCCTGCTTCGGCAACCTGTCGGTGAAGAGCAACCTGTCGGGTGAATTCACCGTGGTCAACGAGTACCTGGTGCGCGACCTCAAGCGCCTGGGCCTGTGGGACGACGTGATGGTCATGGACCTGAAGCACTTCGACGGCTCGCTGCGCCGCATCGACCGCGTGCCCGAGGAACTGAAGCGCCTTTACGCCACCGCCTTCGAGATTGAGACACAGTGGCTGGTGGAGGCGGCGGCGCGTCGGCAGAAGTGGATCGACCAGGCGCAGTCGCTCAACATCTACATCGCCGGCGCCTCCGGCAAGAAGCTCGACGAGACCTACAAGCTCGCCTGGCTGCGTGGTCTGAAGACCACGTACTACCTGCGCACCGTGGGCGCGACGCATGCCGAAAAGTCCACCGTGCATTCGGGCGCGATGAACGCGGTGTCGGCGCAATCGGGTGCAGTCTCTGCAGCAGGCGCCGTTCACGATGAACCGTCGAGCGACATCAAGTTCTGCGCCATCGACGAACCTGATTGCGAGGCCTGCCAGTGATGCATTCGCGCGATCGTGCATTGCGTAGTGAGCTCGCGCGCGATGCGCGACTGCAACAACATGCGCGACAAAATCGCGCCGATGTCAACTAGTGCTTGGTGTTCGCACGCAACACTCACATAATCGCTCGCCATAGGACGTACACGCACATGCTGGTCTGGGAAGAAGAAGTTCGCACCCTGTCGAAGTCCGCAACTCTCGGCGCCGAACCCTCGATGATTCGTGAGGCGTTGTCGGCCCCTCCGTCACCGACCGCGCCACGCGCCGCAGCCGCTCAGCAGCCGGTCCATCACCGCGTGGTGGCCGCCGACAAGCGCATCATCAACGGCCAGACCGACGTCAACCAGCTGGTGCCTTTTAAGTACAAGTGGGCCTGGGAGAAATATCTCGCCACCTGCGCCAACCACTGGATGCCGCAAGAGATCAACATGTCGCGCGACATCGCGACCTGGAAGGATCCCAACGGCCTGACCGAGGACGAGCGCCGCATCATCAAGCGCAACCTCGGCTTCTTCGTCACTGCCGATTCGCTGGCTGCCAACAACATCGTGCTCGGCACCTACCGCCACATCACTGCGCCCGAGTGCCGGCAGTTCCTCCTGCGTCAGGCCTTCGAGGAGGCGATCCACACCCACGCCTACCAGTACATCGTCGAATCGCTGGGCCTGGACGAAAGCGAGATCTTCAACGCCTACAACGAGGTGAAGTCGATCCGCGACAAGGACGAGTTCCTGATTCCGTTCATCAACGCGATCATGGATCCCAACTTCGTCACCGGCACGCCCGAGGCCGACCAGAAGCTGCTGAAGAGCCTGATCGTCTTCGCCTGCCTGATGGAAGGCCTGTTCTTCTACGTCGGCTTCACGCAGATCCTGTCGCTCGGGCGGCAGAACAAGATGACCGGTGCGGCCGAGCAGTACCAGTACATCCTGCGCGACGAGTCGATGCACTGCAACTTCGGCATCGACCTGATCAACACCATCAAGCTCGAGAACCCGCAGCTTTGGACACCGCAGTTCAAGGCCGAGATCAAGGCCTTGTTCGAGACCGCGGTCGAGTTGGAATACCGCTATGCCGAAGACACCATGCCGCGCGGCGTGCTGGGTCTGAACGCCTCCATGTTCAAGGGCTACCTGCGCTACATCGCCAACCGGCGGGCCACGCAGATCGGCCTCGAAGCGCTCTTCCCGAACGAAGAAAACCCGTTCCCGTGGATGAGCGAAATGATCGACCTGAAGAAGGAACGGAATTTCTTCGAAACGCGCGTCATCGAGTACCAGACCGGTGGTGCGCTTTCGTGGGATTGAACTCTGCTGCCAACCAACCCGAACAACAGCATGTGCAGCAGATTCATTTTCGAGGGACGTGATGCATCGACACCAGAAGCGATGCGCCGGCCCGATACCGCATTCGTCGTACCGGGGCGACCGCCGCGGCCTTAGGGCCAAGGCAGACCGCCGGGCGGTGAATCGCCGCGCTGTATCGAGCAGCGCGGTGCTCTTTGCAACTTGATCAAGGAGATCGTTATGGCAACTGCGAAAAAAGCCCCGGCCAAGAAGGCCCCGGCCAAGAAGGCTCCGGCCAAGAAGGCTCCGGCCAAGAAGGCCGCTCCGGCGAAGAAGGCACCCGCC
>JBEIHU010000230.1:0-6528 GCA_040381175.1 Burkholderiaceae bacterium | reverse complement strand
CCGAGGTGCACCTGGTGCGCGAGGAGCCGGCCGCCGAGGGCCTGGCGCAGAAGCTGGGGCTGGCGGTCGGCGCGCCGGTGTTCCACACGCTGATCGTGCACTTCGAGGACGGCCTGGCGTTGCAGTGCGAGGACCGCTACGTCAACCCGGCCGCGGCGCCCGGCTACCTGGGCAACGACTTCACGCAGATCACGCCCACCCAATACCTGCTGCAGGTGGCGCCGCTGTGGGAGGCGCAGTATTCGATCGAGGCCGCGCTGCCCACCGCGCAGGAGGCCCGGCTGCTGGGCATCCGTCGCGACGAACCCTGCCTGGTCGTCGTGCGCCGCACCGTCAGCCAGGACATGCCGATCACGCTGGCGCGGCTGGTGCACCCGGGTTCGCGCTACCTGCTGCAAGGAGAGTTCAAGCCATGAGTGCCGAAAACCGGGCGCGAAACGCCGTCACGCCGGAGCTGATCGAGGCCTTCGCGCGTGATGGCGCGGTGTGCCTGCGCCAGCTGCTGGCGCCGGCCGAGGTGCAGCGCCTGCGCGAGGGCATCGATGCCAACCTGGCCCAGCCCAGCCCGCGCGCCAAGGTGGCCAGCCGGCCGGACGACCCGGGCTTCTTCATCGAGGACTTCTGCGGCTGGCAGGAGAACCCGGCCTACCGCGACGTGATTTTCCAATCGGGCCTGGCGGCCGCGGCTGGACGACTGACCGGCAGCTGCCGGATCCGCCTGTACCACGACCACATGCTGACCAAGGAGCCGGGCACGCGTGCACCCACGCCCTGGCACCAGGACCAGCCCTACTACAACGTGGCGGGCGAGCAGAACGTCAGCTTCTGGATCCCGGTGGACCCGGTGCGGCGGCATTCGACGCTGGAGCTGGTGGCCGGCTCGCACCGCGGGCCGTGGCTGATGCCGCGCAGCTTCATGGACCACCAGGCCAGGTGGTTCCCCGAAGGCAGCCTGCAGGAGATGCCCGACATCGAGGCCACGCGCGACCAGCGCACGATCCTGGGCTGGGCGCTGGAGCCGGGCGACGTGGTCGCCTTCCACATGCTGGCGCTGCATGCCTCCGGCGGCGTCGACGGCGACCGGCGGCGGCGCGTGTTCTCGCTGCGCGTGCTGGGCGACGACATGGTGCATGCGCCGCGCGCCTGGGTCACCTCGCCGGCGTTCCCTGGCTTGTCCGACAGATTGCCCGCCGGCGCGGCGATGGACGACCCGCTGTTTCCGCTGCTGTGGCAGCGCCAGCCATGACCTTGCATGTCGTGCGCTGCGATGCGCTCGAGCCGCAGCCGTGGAAGAACGGCGGCGGGCTGACGCGCGAGGTGCCGGCCTGGCCGGCGCGCGAGCAATGGGCGCTGCACCTCAGCGTGGCCGACATCCGCGTCGGCTGGCCCTTCTCGGCCTTCCCCGGCGTGGACCGCTGGTTCTCCGTGCTGGAAGGTGCCGGCTTGCTGCTGACCATCGGCTCGGACAGCCACGTGATCCGCGCGCGGGCCGACCTTCTGGTGCTGGACCGGCACGAACCCGGCCTGCGCGGCATCCCGGCATCGCGGCGGCTGGCTGCGCTGGTGTTCTCGGGTACCGCCGCGCCCTTTTGCGACGTGCTGGTCGCCAGCCGCTGGGCGCTGCGCGGGCATCGGCCCGCCGGTACGGATCCGGGGCTGGCCTTCGACGCGGCGATGCGGGCGCTGTGGGCCGTGCGGCCTTGACGCGCCTGCAGTGCATCGGCGATGGGCAGGCGGGTCATGGCTCGATCCCCGCGATCGAGTGTGGCGCCTCCCGGCGCGCGGCCGATCTCGGCGCCCAGCAGCCGCAACGCGCTGCCGCCCATCGATAACTCAGACTCGCTCGGCGACTTTCCCTCGACGCTCGCGATCATGCTGCTGGTCGATCCCTACGTGGTCGGAGTTGGCGAAACCAGGAACCCGGCTTTCTTCAACCCCTACCAGGCTTTTCGATACGAAGTCGGCAGCAGCACCACGCAGGGCCTGGGTTCGCTGGCCGGCGCCAACGGCACTTCGGCGGCCTATGGCGGCGCCATCGACGGCTCGGTGGTGGTGGGCACCAGCACCGTCAACGGCGCACTCAACCCCGACCCGATCCACGCCTTCCGCTGGACGCCTGCGCTGGGCATGCAGGACCTGGGCGCGATGATGACCGGCGGCAGCAGCGACGCCCGCGCGGCCAGCGCCGACGGCAGCATCGTGGTCGGCGGCGCCTTCGTCGCGCCGGGCGTGCAGCAGGCCTTCCGCTGGACGCTGGACAACGCCGCCACTGGCGCCGGCAGCTTCGCCAGCCTGGGCGCAGCCACCAAGATCGCACTGGCCGTCAGCGGCGACGGCGCCGTGGTGGTGGGCCAGGGCAGCAACGACCAGGCCTTTCGCTGGACGGCCGCCGGCGGCGTGCAGAACCTGGGCACGCTGAGCGGCCTGGCGCAGGCGCAGGCCAACGGCGTGTCCGACGACGGCCAGGTGGTGGTGGGCATCGGTGACAGCTTTGCGATCGTCAACTTCCAGGTGCCGCTGGACCCGACGGCAACACAGCGCGCCTTTCGCTGGACGGCCGCCACCGGCATGCAATACCTGGGCGACCTGCTGGCCGCGGCCGGCGTGGACATGAGCGGCGTGGCGTTGCTCAGCGCCCAAAGCGTGTCGGCCGACGGCAGCCTGATCGCCGGCTCGGCGCGCGTGCAGGGCCGCAGCGACCCGGTGGCCTACGCCGTGCAGTACCGCGACGCGGCCCATGGCGTGGCCACGCCCATCGCCACGGTGCTCAGCTTCACCGTCAGCAGCACGCCGGGCCTGCAGCTCAGCGCCGGCACGGCCAGCGGCAGCGTGGTCGCCGGGCAGTCGGCCCAGGCCGAGCTGAACCTGGCCTTCACCGGCGGCTACACCGGCAGCGTGGGCTTCGCCTGCCAGAACCTGCCGGCCCATGCCACCTGCAGCTTCGCGCCGGCCACGCTGGACGCCGCCGGCAGCAGCACGCTGACCATCGCCACGCAGGGTGGCACAGTGGCCGCGGCGCTGGGCGGGCCAATGGGGCCAATGGGGCTGATGGGGCTGATGGGGCTGGGCGGCCAGGGCCTGGCGGCCCTGCCGTGGCGCCGCGGCCGGCGCGTGGCACTGCCGTTGCTGGCCGCGGCGGCCCTGGCCAGCTGCGGTGACGACGGCACGCCGACCACGCCACCCGGCACCTATGCCATCGACATCGTGGCCACCGGCACGGGGGGCGTCACGGCGCGCACCAGCTACACGCTGACGGTGCGCTGAAGTCCGGCCGCGCGGCAGCGTGCCGGCCGCGCACACAATGCGCATGGCATGGAACGCCTGCCCTTCATCGACGGCTACTTCGGCGCCGAAAAGCTGGCATCGCTGCTGTTCATCGCCGTGGGCGCCCTGGCCATCGCCTGGGCCGTGTTGCTGCTGCGCCGGCGCAGCCGGCTGCGCGGCATGGCCATCCCGCTGGTCGCGGTCGCCCTGATCCAGCTGGCGGTGGGCGGCACCGTGTATCTGCGCAGCGACGCGCAGATCGCTCGGCTGCAGCAGCAGGCGCGCGAGGCGCCCGCCGAGTTCAAGCGCGAGGAGGCGGCCCGCATGCGCAGCGTCATCGCCAACTTCGAGCTGTACCGCCGCATCCAGATCGGACTGCTCGCGCTCGGCATGGCCATCGTCGTGCTGCTGCGCAACCGCGAGTTCTGGTTCGCTTTCGGACTGGGGCTGGTGCTGCAGGCCTTCGCCATGCTCGCCCTGGACCACTTTGCCGTGGCCCGTGCGCACAGCTACTTCAAGGCGGTGCTGGGCAGCTGAGCTTGGCGCCTCGTCACGAGGGCGTGTCCGGACCTCGATGGCGCGCCGGCCTGGCCCGCGCGGGGCGCCGCAAGGCCCGGGCGGATCTCGCTCATGGCCACGAGCCGAACTTGCGCAGCATCAGCCGCCGGCCGCCAGCGCCAGGCCCTGCTCCAGGCGGGCGCGGGCCTGTCGCCAGCGCCGCCCGCTGCCGGGCAGAAGGCGGTCGATGGCCTGCGACAGCGCGGCTGCCGGGCGCTTGCCCTGCGCGCCCCAGGCGCGGCCAGCTTCGTCCCGCCGGCCCTGCAGCGCCAGCGCCTCAACCCGGATCGGCGGCCAGGCCAGGCCCGGGCTGCTGCCTTCGGCGCGCTGCGACCAGTCGTGCGCCAGGTCCAGCCGGCCGGCCGCCGGATGGGCCATCGCCAGGCGGTGGTGCCGGACGCTGCGCACATGTGGTACCCGGCCAACCCCGCTGCGGGCGCGCGGGCGGTCCTCGACTTCATCGGCAAGGAAGCCGCAGCATGACGGGCTTGCGCATATTCCTCATCGTGGTGCTGGCGCTGCTGGGCGGCTACACGCTGGTGGTGGGCAGCCGGCAGGGCTGGGACCTGCTGCCGATCTTCTTCGGCGACATCGCCGCTCTCGGCTGGAACGGCCAATTCAACATGGATTTCCTGAGCTTCCTGTTGCTGTCCGGTCTGTGGGTGGCCTGGCGCCACCATGTCAGCCCGGCCGGCCTCGCGCTCGGGCTGGTGGCGGTGTTCGCAGGCATGCTGTTTCTGGCCACCTACCTGCTGGTGGCGCTGGCGCAGGTGCGCGGGGATGCCGCCGCATTGCTGCTGGGCGCGCGCAGCCGTTCAACGCAAGGCTGAGAGCGTGAGAGGCCATGCGCGAGTTCAGCAACGTCACCACGTCCAGCACCGGCAGCCCGGAGGCTGCGTGCAGCGCCGGCGCACAGGGCGGCAGGTTGGTGCGTTCGAGCACCAGCGTGTCGATGCGCGGCACGCGCCAACAGCCGCTGCGCCGCGGCCTGCACCTGCCGTTGCGCATCGGTCTCGTCCAGCGCGCGGTGCAGCGCTGAACCCGGCGTGATGCCCTCCACCGGCGGGGCCGGGTCGGGGCCGACGACTTCGAAATGTGCCGCCTGCAGCGATGCCGCCTCGATGGTGATGACGCCGCAGCGCCGCCCCCGCGCCTGCAGCTCGGCCTGCTGCAGCAGCGCCGTGCTCCATACCGGCACTGGCAGCGCGGCCTGCAACTCGCGCTGCCAGCGCGCCAGGAAGCCGCAGCGGGTGGCCATGGCGGTGCAGCCTTCGGCCACGAATTCGCCGGCGGCGTCCACGAAGGGCTGCAGCAGCGCCCGATCGCCGCCGCGCACCACGCGCGCGGGGGTGGCAACGCGCACCACGCGGCGGCGCACCGCGAAGGCGAAGGTGCTCGGGTGCCCGATGCCGCCCGGCAGGCGGGCGAAGCGGGTCTCGAGCATCAGGGTGCCGAGCATGGGCATGGCGCGGTCGGGCAGTGCGGGTAGGCCCTCGGCCGAAGGCCCGCGGGCATGGACTATGCTTGGTGCCCCTCATCGCCTGCCTTATTGGAGCCCGCATGAAGCTTTCCCGCCCTTTCCTCGTGGCCGCCGCTGTTTGCGCCCTGACGCTGTCAGCCCAGGCCCAGACCAAGTGGGACCTGCCCTCCGCCTACCCGGCCACCAACTTCCACAGCGTGAACCTGCAGCAGTTCGCCGACGACATCGACAAGGCCACCGGCGGCAAGCTGAAGATCACCGTGCACGCCAACGCCAGCCTGTTCAAGCTGCCCGAGATCAAGCGCGCGGTGCAGGGCGGGCAGGCGCAGATGGGCGAGATCCTGCTGTCGGCCTACCAGAACGAGTGGATCATCTTCGGCGCCGACGGCGTGCCCTTCCTGGCCGACAGCTACGACGAGGCCATGAAGCTGTGGCGCGCGCAGAAGCCGCTGCTCGACAAGAAGCTCGGCGAGCAGGGCCTCATGGTGCTGTACTCGGTGGCCTGGCCGCCGCAGGGCATCTACGCCAAGAAGCCGCTGAACAGCGCGGCCGACCTGAAGGGCGTGAAGTGGCGCGCCTACAGCCCGGCCACCAGCCGCATCGCCGAGCTGGTGGGCGCGCAGTCGGTCACGGTGCAGGCGGCTGAGCTGACGCAGGCCCTGGCCACCGGCGTGGTCGAGAGCACCATGACCTCCGGCGCCACCGGCGTGGACAGCAAGCTGTTCGAGCACCTGAAGTTCTATTACGACACCCAGGCCTGGCTGCCGAAGAACGCGGTGCTCGTCAACAAGGCCGCGTTCGACGGCCTCGACGCCGCCACCCGGCAGGCCGTGCTCAAGGCCGCGGCCGATGCCGAGGCGCGCGGCTGGGCCGCCAGCCGCAAGGTCAACGTCGACACGCTGGCGCGCCTGCGCACCGAGGGCATGCAGGTGCTGCCGCCCTCGCCGCAACTCAAGGCCGACATGGCCAAGGTCGGCGAGACCATGCTGAAGGAGTGGGTCGAGAAGGCCGGCGCCGACGGCAAGGAGCTGCTCGACGGCTTCCGCAAGTAGCCACACGCCCCGGCCTGCCGCGATGCGCCGCGCACTGGATGCCCTGTACGACGGTGCGGCCTGGCTGGCGGCGCTGTCGATGGTGGGCCTGCTGGCGATGGTGCTGCTGACCATCCTCAGCCGCCAGCTGGGCTTCCACGTGCCGGGCACCGACGCCTACGCCGGCTACCTGAT
>JBEIHU010000229.1:0-6544 GCA_040381175.1 Burkholderiaceae bacterium | reverse complement strand
GCTGGACTTTCCGCACCTGATGCTGCGCGCCAAGGCCATCAAGCACAAGAACGGCCACGTGGCCGCGAAAGAGAAGTTCCTGGCCAGCACCGACGTGCACGGCCAGTTCGCCGGCATCCCCATCGTCGTGCAGGCGGTCAATGCGGTGAACAAGACGAAGTTCGCGCGCAAGCAGATGGATTCGATGCTCGGCGTGCACCCCGACGCATGGATGCCGGGGCTGGCGGCACAGCGCTTTCGCTGGGGTGCGGCCAAGTCGCCGTCCAGCGTGGTGACCAACGGCCAGCGCACGCCGGGCAAGGTGGCCATCTTCTCCACCTGCTATGTCAACTACAACGAGCCCGGCATTGGCCACGACCTGCTGAAGCTGCTGGCGCACAACGACATCCCCTACGTGATCGTCGACAAGGAGAAGTGCTGCGGCATGCCCAAGCTCGAACTGGGCGACCTGGATTCGGTGGCTGCGCACAAGGCGGCCAACATGCCGGTGCTCGTGCGTTACGCGAAAGAGGGCTACGCGATCGTCAGCGCCGTGCCCAGCTGCACGCTGATGTTCAAGCAGGAACTGCCGCTGATGTTCCCTGATTGCGCCGACACGCAGGCGGTGAAGGAGGCGATGTTCGACCCCTTCGAGTACCTGGTGGCGCGCCACAAGGACGGGCTGCTCAAGCTGGACTTCAAGGCCGCTTTAGGCAAGGTCAGCTATCACATACCGTGCCACGGCCGCGTACAGAACATCGGCAAGAAGACCGAGGAGATGCTCAAGCTGATCGGCACCAGGGTGGAGGTGAAGCTCAACACCGTCGAGCGCTGCTCGGGCCACGCCGGCACCTACGGCGTGAAGACGCCCACCCATCTGGTGGCGATGAAGATCGGCAAGCCGGTGTTCAAGGCCATGGCCAAGGACGAGCCCGACCACATCGGCAGCGATTGCCCGATGGCCGGCCATCACATTGCGCAGGGCATGCAACAGGCCGGCACGCCGGCCAAGGCAGTGTCGCACCCGCTCAGCCTGGTGCGCATGGCCTACGGACTGGAGTGAACCAAGGATGGCCATCACCCGCGACAGCCTGATGACGCTGGAGGCGTACGCCAAGTACCGCAAGGCGAACAAGCCGCAGATCATTGCCCACCGCAAGCTGCGCACCGTGCGCCTGGGCGAGCACATGAACCTGCAGTTCGAGGACGAGCAGACGGTGCGTTATCAGATCCAGGAGATGCTGCGCATAGAGAAGATCTTCGAGGAAGAGGGCATCCAGAGCGAAATCGACGCCTATGCGCCGCTGGTGCCCGACGGCAGCAACTGGAAGGCCACCGTGCTGATCGAGTACCCCGACCCGCACGAACGCAAACGCGAGCTGGCACGGCTGATCGGCGTGGAAGACCGCCTGTTCGTCGAGGTGGAGGGTCACCCGCGCGTCTACGCCATAGCCGACGAGGACCTGGACCGGGAAAACGCCGAAAAAACCTCGGCCGTGCACTTTGCGCGTTTCGAGCTCACGCCGGCTGCCCGCCAGGCGGTGCGCGCCGGTGCCGCGGTGCGGCTGGGCTGCGATCACCGCAACTACCCCGCGCATGTGAGCATCGCGCCAGAGACACTGGCCAGCCTGGCCGGCGATCTGGCACCGCGCTGAAGCCCGGGCGCGGCCGGCGCCCGGCAGGCGCCGGCCCTGGGCAGCGCGAGGGCATGCGGCATCGATGTCGTGCGTAACGCACGCGGATCCCCATGTTCTTGGGGCGGCCACCCAAACAGGGGATGACCCGGGCTTGCACAAGCTGAAAAATTGCTGTCACGCGCTGCTGCGATGATGCCGGCCGGCAGAGTGATCACGCTGGCGCCACAGCCCGGAGACCAGACCATGCCGCAGACCTTCAACGTCGGTTCCAGATCGCTGTTCGTCACCGTGACGGCCTGGGTCTTCATCCTGCTGGCGGCCCTGGCCAGCGTGTCCGCGCTGCTGCAGAAGGCGGAGATCGCCTCGTTCCTGCCGGGGCTCACGGTGGTGGGCAACGTGCAGCCGCTGCCGCTGCTCACCGGCCTGCTGATGGGCTACCTGCCCTGGGTGGTGGGCGCCGGTCTGGCGGTGTCGCTGGCCACGCTGGCCTGTGCGGTGGGCCTGCTGCTGAGGCTGGAGTGGGCGCGGCGCATCTTCATCGCCCTGCTGGTGCTGGCCATCGCGGCCAACCTCGCCGGCCTGTGGCTGCAGCAGGAGATGCTGCAATCGCTGGTCAGCAGCACGCTGCAAGGCTCGCCGCTGCCGCCTTTGGCGGCCGATGTGTTCGGCGGCTTCGTCACCGCCGCGCGCGTCATGGCCGTGGTGGTGACGGTCGGCGCCTGCCTCCTGCTGGTGTGGATCATCCGGCGGTTGATGTCGCCTGCGGTGCGCCAGGAATTCGCCTGAGGCCGGGGCGCGCGCCGTGCGTCGTATGCTCGCCGCATGACACCCGAACACCACTTCATCGTCACTGGCGCCTCGCGCGGGCTCGGCTTGGCCATCGCGACGCATTTGCGCGCGCGCGGGGCGCGGCTGCTGACGCTGTCGCGCCAGCCCAACCCCCAGCTCGACGGTCCCGCCGTCGAACAATGGGCCGTCGATCTGGCCGAGCCCGTTGCGTCGGCGGCCCGGCTGCAGGCCTGGGTGGCCGCGCTGCCGCGCGATGCGCTGGCCTCGCTGACGCTGATCAACAATGCCGCCGGCCTGGCGACACCGGCGCCGCTCGTGGCGTCCGACTTGCTCGAGTTGAGCCGGGCGCTGCGCGTCGGGCTGGAGGCGCCTGCGCTGCTGAGCGCAGCCTTCCTGCACGGCAGCGCCGACCTGCATGTGCCGCGCCGGCTGCTGAACATCTCCTCGGGCCTGGGCCGCTTCGCGATGGCCGGCAGCGCGGCCTACTGCGCCGTCAAGGCCGGGCTGGACCACCTGAGCCGCGCCATCGCACTCGAAGAGGCGGCGCGTCCGCATGGCGCCAAGGTGGTGTCGCTGGCGCCGGGGGTGATCGACACCGACATGCAGCTGCAGCTGCGCAGCGCCGACCCGGCCTTGTTTGCCGAAGCCGCCCGCTTTGCGGCCCTCAAGTCCGAGGGCCGGCTCGACAGCGCCGACGCTGCCGCCGCGAAGGTGCTGGCCTGGCTGGACCGCGCCGATTTCGGCAGCAACCCGGTCGGCGACGTGCGCGATCCGGCTTGAGCCGAGCCCTCAGAGCGCTGCCTCGATCACCGACCCGGGCCTGCGGCCATGGGCGAATTCGACGATGCAGCCAAGGCCTTCGCGCGCGATCGCATCGAAGCACTCGTCGGTCCAGCACAGCGCGTGCGGTGTCACCAGCACGTTGGACATCGTCAGCAGCGGGTTGTCGCTGGCGACCGGCTCTTGCTCGAAGACGTCGAGCCCGGCACCGGCAATCGTACCCTGGCGCAACGCCGCGATGAGCGCCGGCTCGTCGGCGATCGGCCCGCGCGACAGGTTGATGAAGTAGGCGCTGCGCTTCATCTGTGCAAAACGCTCGGCGTTCATCAGGTGGCGCGTCTGGGCGTTCAGCAGCACCGTGGCCACCACGAAGTCGGATTGCGCAAGCAGCGTGTCCAAGGCCACGGACCGGGCACCCAGCGCGGCTACCAGCTGCGGATCGACGTAGGTGTCGCAGGCCAGCATCGTCCAGCCGAAAGGGCGCGCCAAGGCCAGCAGTTCCTGGCCGATGCCGCCCGCGCCGACAACGCCCAGCGTGCGAGTCGTCAGGCCCAGCCCCATGGCGCCGGTACGCTCATGCCAGCGCCCGGCGCGGGTCATGCGATCCTTCTCGAGCAAGCGTCCGGCCAGCGCGAAGATGAAGGTCAGCGCCGCCACCGCCACCGGCCGGCGCACGGCGACGGGCGTGTTCGTGGCCAGCACGCCGTGCGCGGCCAACGCCGCCACATCCACGGAGTCGTAGCCCACGCCATGGCGCGCCACGAGCTTCACGCGCCGATCCGCCCCTGCCACGCTGGCTGCAGTGACTCTGGGTGAGTTGACGTACAGCGCGTCGTAGAGCGCCGCGATCCGCGGCGTGACCTCATCGACGTTCTCGGGCAGGAACTCCCAGTCGATGAGCGGGTCGTCGTCGAGCAGCGCCAGCGGGCCGCTGCCAAACGACGGCAGGCCCTGCGGCGTGAGCAGGTCGCGCGTCAGCCCGACACGAAAGCGCGCCGCCGCGTTCATGGCCGCGCTTCGTGGATCTTCACGACCATGTTCCTCAGCGCCAGTTCCAGCAGCCCCGTGTCGGTGCCGCCGGCAATCATCGTGAAACCCATCTCGCGAGCCCGGTCGATCCACGCCGCATCGGTGGCCATGAAGCCCGCTGCCTTGCCGTGGCGGCGGCAGGCGGCGACGACACTGCGCATGGCCGCATCGAAGCGCGGGTCGTTGAACTGGCCCGGGATGCCCATGAAGTTGGTCAGGTCGAAGTGGCCGACCCAGAGCACGTCGATGCCTTCGACCGCGGCGATCTCGTCAGCCTGCGCCAGCCCGCGTTCGGTCTCGATCTGCGCGATGACCAGCGTGCGCTCGTTGTAGCGGCGGACCTTCTCGCCAACGTCGCCGCCCTGGTAGTCGCATTGTGCGAAGCCAAAGGCCGCGCCGCGCCGGCCCATCGGCGGATAGCGGCACGACTGGACGATCGATCGCGCCTGCTCGACCGATTCGACCATCGGGACCATGACGCCATGCGCACCCAGGTCCAGGGCACGCGCAAGCCAGGTGTACTCACCACGCGGCACGCGCACCATCGGCTCGACAGGCAGGCTGCGCCCAGTGGCGAAAAGCCATTTCAGGGTCTCGAAACCCAGCCCGGTGTGCTCCATGTCGTAGAGCACGAATCGGCAACCGGCGTTGGCCAGGATGGCCGACATGCCGGGCGAAAAGAACTCGAAGATCATCGCGCCGGCCACTGCTTTGCCGGCCAGCACGTCTTGCTTGATGGCGTTGCCCTTCATGATCGGCCCTTCGTGCATTGCATTCGGGAAAGCGAGCCTGCGCGGGCTGCGTTTTTGCCTTTTCTTGTACCAACTTAGCAGCTAGGATATGTCGGCAATCGAATGTACAGGAGACGACATGAAGCGAATCTTGAAGCGCGCTGCCCAGGGCCTGCTGGCGGGTGTAGGCCTGGTGGTGGCGCTGGGCCCGGTGCAGGCGCAGGAGACGATGAAGATGAACATCTCCATCGGCCAGAATTCACACTACGGCGTGGGCATCGACACCTTCGCGCGGGAGGTGGAAAAGCGCACCGCAGGCCGCTACAAGATCCAGAACTTCTATTCCGGCGCGCTGGGCGCCGAACGCGAGTCGATCGAGGCGGTGCAGCTGGGCACGCTCGACCTGACGATGACCTCCACCGGCCCGGTGCCGAACTTCGTGCCCGAGGTCGCGATCCTCGATATCCCCTTCCTGTTCAAGGACTACGCGCAGGCCCGCAGCACGCTCGATGGCCCGATCGGCCAGGACCTGCTGGGCAAGTTCCCTTCCAAGGGCATTGTCGCGCTGGCCTGGGGCGAAAACGGCTTCCGCCACATGACGAACAACAAGCGCTCGGTGAACGCGCCCGATGACCTGAAGGGCCTGAAGATGCGCACCATGGAGAACCCGGTGCACATGCAGGCCTACAAGGCCTTTGGAATCATCCCGACACCGATGGCCTTCACCGAGGTGTTCACTGCGCTGCAGCAGGGCACGGTCGACGGCCAGGAAAACCCGCTGTCGGTGATCTCGGCGGCGAAGTTCGCGCAGGTGCAAAAGCACATCACGCTGACCGGCCACGTCTATTCGCCGGCGCTGATCCTGATGAACAAGGGCAAGTGGGACAAGCTGTCGGCCGCCGACAAGCAGGCCTTTGGCGAGGCTGCCAAGGAAGCCGTCAAGGCCAACCGCGCGCGCATCGACGATGACGAAAAGCGCGTTGTCGCCGAGCTCAAGGCGCAGGGCATGACCGTCGTCGAGGTGGTCGACAAGGGCAAGTTCCAGAGCGCGCTGGAGCCCACCTTCGTCGAGTTCGGCAAGCGGTTCGGCCAGGACAACATCAACAAGATCAAGAACGCCAAGTAAGCCCTGCGCCGCGGCCGACGAAGCCCGCCGATGCGCGAGCTGTTCCTGGCGCTGGAGCGCCGCAGCACCGCGCTGTCGCTGGCGCTGGCCTGCGCCATGCTGGTGGCGGCAGCCTGCCTGGGGCTGTACCAGATCCTGTCGCGCTTCGTGTTCGAGCAGCCGGCCGAATGGTCGGAAGTTCTGATCCGCTTCACGCTGATCTGGATGGTGTTCCTGGGCGCGCCGCCGGCCTTTCGCCAGGGCGCCATGGTCTGCGTGGACCTGGCGCACCGGCTGGCCGGGCCCACCGGCAAGCGCGTACTGGACGCACTGGCTGCGCTGTGCGCGCTGGCGGTCCTGGCGGTGATGCTGTGGTTCGGCATCGAATACGCCTGGCGCGGCCGCTTCCAGACCATCAGCGGGCTGGAGTCTTTCTCGATGAGCTGGGCCTACATGGCCATCCCGGTGGGGGCGGTGTTCTCGGCGCTGGCCGT
>JBEIHU010000228.1:0-6566 GCA_040381175.1 Burkholderiaceae bacterium | reverse complement strand
GTCCAGTTCGGAAGCGATCTTCGACAGCAGCTTGTTGGGCGTCACGCCGATCGAACAGCTCAGCCCGGTGGCGCGCCTGACGCTGTTGCGGACCTCCTGCGCCACTGCGCGAACGCCGCCCAGCGGGTCATGGCCCAGCGGCTCGTGCACGCCGGGCACCTCGCTCAGGTCGATGTAGATTTCGTCGACGCCGCGGTCCTCGATCAGCGGCGTGACTTCGGCCACCGCCGCCTTGAACAGCCGCGAATAGCGCCGGTACTCGTCGAAATCGACCGGCAGCAGCACCGCCTCGGGTGCGCGCTGCGCGGCCTTCATCAGGCCCATCGCCGAGAACACGCCCAGGTCGCGTGCTGCATAGGTGGCGGTGGTGGCGACACCGCGGCCGGTGTAGTCGCGCAGCTTCGCGAAGCGGCGCGTGCCGTTGGCCTGCAACACCGGCTGGTGGCGCCGGCCGCCGCCGATGACCACCGGCAGGCCCTGCAGCTCGGGATAGCGCAGCAACTCCACGGAGGCGTAGAACGCGTCCATGTCCAGATGCGCGATCCAGCGGCGCGGCGGCTCAGGCATGCCGGGATTGTGGCGCCGGCCGGTCGCCCGCGGCGGGGCTGCGCCGCCAGACTCAGCGCCGCACTCCGGCGCGAGGCGTCAGACGCTCCTCGTCGGCGATGTTGGCGCCGGAGCCCATCTCCACGGCGATCTGGGTGCACACCGCGCGGCACAGCATCGCCGCGCGCTCGCTTTCAATGCGGTAATAGATCTGCGTCGCGTCGCGCCGCTTGCCCAGCACGCCAGCGCGGTACAGCGTGGACAGGTGCTGGCTCATGTTTGGCTGCGTCGTGTCGATGTCGCCGAGCAGTTGCGAAACGTTCTTCTCGCCGTTGCACAGCGAACTGATGATCTTCAGCCGGATCGGGGTGGACAGCAGCCCGAACAGCTCGGCTGCGGTAGCGAACACCGTTTCGCTTTCGTCCCGTGGTTGGGCCATGTGCTGCCTCTGGAGCTACTGCATCAGGATATTCGCAGCTAATGATGCTGCAGTGCGGTGCCGCCCGTCAAGCCGCCTGCGCCCGCAGCCCCTACGGCTTGGAGGCCTTGGCGGCCGGCGCCGCGCTCATGCCGAAGCGGTAGTGGTCGCGCTGCAGCACCGCAGCGACGGCCGTCACGTCTTCAGGGAACAGCTGCAGGTTCAGTTCGGTGCTGCAGTAGTCGACCATGCCGCGCAGCAGGCCCGGGGTGTTGATCTTGCCCTTGGGGCGATAGATCGTGGAGCCGTCGCCGCCCACCTTGCTGGCGTGGCAGGCGCTGCACTTGTGCTCGGCGATCAGCTTCACGCCAAGCGCCAGGTCGGCGTCGCGGAAGATGTCGGCGCCTTGCGCCGTCGCGCTGCCGCCGCCCATGCCGCAAAGCATGATCAGGGTAGCCATGCCAAGGCTGCGCGACGCGCGACGCGATGCGGCGGATTCCGGGCGGGCAAGGTGAGTCATCGTCGGGTCCTCTCGGGCTCGGGGCTTCAGGCAGCGAGCTCGAGCAGGCCGAGCACGTCTTCTTCGAGCATCTCGCCGGGGATCACCTGCCTGAGGCGGCCGCGACGGTCGACCGTGGCGGTCAGCGGCACCATGTTGCGAGTGGACAGCGCGGCGCGCATCGGCTCGTGGTCCAGCGTCACCGCGAACTTCCAGCCTTGGCGGGACAGATAGCGCTGCACCGCCGGCGGGTCGTTCTCGCGTGCGATCGTGATCACCTCCAGCGGGCGGCCCACCGCGGCCTGGCGCAGTTTTTCCACATGGGCATTGTGGCGGCGGCAAAACGGGCAGGTGATCGACCAGAAGACGGCCACCACCGCCTTGCCTTCGGCCTGGGCGGCGGTCCAGCCCGAGCCGTCGAGCAGCCGCACCTGCGGCCAGCGCACCGGCTCGCCGGGCACGGCCGGCGTGGCCAGCAGAGGCGTCGGGCCCAGGCTGCCGCAGGCCAGGGCCAGCAGCACGCGGCGCCTTTGGACTGTCTTCATTTGGCGGACTGCTCCATCAGCAGGTAGGTGTTGTAGGCATTGATGCGGTTGGCCGGGCCGAACAGCGGCATCTTCGCGAAACGCGACCAGTCGGTGCGCGCATAGGCCTCTTCGAAAGGGTCCAGGTTGCGCGCTGCCTCGCCCATGGTCTGGCGCAGGTAGACCAGGTAATCGCGAGTCAGTTCGAGGTCGGCGCGGGCGCTGCTCGATGGTGGCCCATGGCCGGGCACGATGAGTGCCGGCTCGAAGGCCAGCAGCTTGTCCAGTGCGGCGATCCATTGCCCGCTGTCGGCCTGGCCGACGAAGGGAATGCGCCCGCGGAACACCAGGTCGCCGGCAAAAAGCAGCTTGCGTTGCGGCACCCACACGACCAGGTCGTCCGGCGTGTGCGCGGGGCCGGCCGGCTGCAGCAGGAAGTCGAGGCCGCCGAACCGCAGCGTTGTCGGCGCATCGATCCAGCGGTCGGCGCTAACCAGGTGTGTGGTCTCGTCGACGGCCAGCCCCAGTTCATCGCGGCTGGCGGTCAGACGCAGCGCGGCAGTCTCGGAGTTCAGATAAACGCGGCCAGCGCGGTGGGCGATCAGCGTCGCGCCTGCAGCCTTGAACTCCTGCAGCCCGTAAACATGGTCGGCGTGGTAGTGGGTGACGATCAGGTAGCGCACGGGCAGCGGCGTGATGCGGCGGATCTCGGCCAGCAGCTCGCGTGCCAGCACTGGCGCGCCCAACGCGTCGACCACCAGCACGCCCTCGGGCGTGACCACGAAGCCGGCGTTGGAGATGAAGTTGCGGTTGGCAACCGACCCCAGCGCAGCCGCGCCCTGCACCATGTAGACATCGGGCGCCACCCGCAGCGCCTGCGGCTGCAGCGTCTGTGCGGCCGCGGCACAAGCCGCAAAGGCCGAACCGGCGGCCAGCAGCCGCATCAAGGGTTTAAACATCAGCATCGAGTGATATTACGCTGAAGCGCCGTGCCGCGCCAGTGCGGCATTCGCGGCGCGAGGCCTGCGTGGGTTCGGGTAAATCGCTAGTCCGAAACGAGCGCCGCCGTCGCTGCCGGCTGGCCAATGCCGCCAAAATCTGATCCGGCCGAAGCACTATCGGAATTTCGACAGTAAGGAGGATACATGCCTACTTTCATGCGCCGCTGCGCGGCCATCGCTGGCCTGATCGGCTTGACCGGCCTGGCCCAGGCCCAGGATCCGAACCTGGCGCGCAACCTGGCGGCCACCTGCGCCAACTGCCATGGCACCAACGGACATGCGCGAGGCGACATGAAACCGCTGGCCGGTGTGCCGGCAGACAAGATCGTCGCCATGCTCGCCGACTACAAGAGCGGCAACCAGCCGGCGACGATCATGCACCAGATCACCAAGGGCTACACCGACGAGCAGATCAAGCTCGTTGCGGCCTTTTTCGCCGCGCAGCCGGCGCGCAAGTGAGGGCGGCAGCATGAAAACCATCGATCTCGGGCGCCGTCAGTGGCTGGGCGCCGGAGCGGCACTGGCTGCCACCACCCTGGCCGGCTGCGCCGGCATGTCCAGCGGGCCGTCGATCGGCCGCGTCGTCGTCGTCGGCGGCGGCTACGGCGGTGCGACCACGGCGCGCTACCTCAAGCTGTGGGCCGGCAACGTCGACGTCACGTTGGTCGAGCGCGAACCGCAGTTCATCTCCTGCCCGATCAGCAACCTGGTGCTTGGCGGTTACAAGCAGATGTCCGACATCACCCGCGGCTACGACGGCCTGAAGGCGGCGGGTGTCAAGGTCGTGCAAGGCGAGGTGAGCGCCATCGACGTGGCCGGCAAGAAGGTGCGGCTGGCCGGCGGCGGCGAGCTGCCCTATGACCGACTGGTGCTGGCGCCGGGCATCGACTTCATGGCCGACCAGGTTGGCGGACTGGCGCCTGCGCTGAACAGCGGCCGCGTGCTGCATGCCTGGAAGGCCGGGCCGCAGACCGTGGCGCTGCGCAAGCAGATCGAAGCGATGCCCGATGGCGGCGTCTTCGCGATGTTCATACCCAAGGCGCCGTACCGCTGCCCGCCAGGCCCGTACGAGCGTGCCTGCGTGGTGGCCAGCTACCTGCAGGCCGCCAAGCCGAAGTCGAAGGTGCTGGTGCTGGACGGCAACCCCGAGATCACGTCGAAGAAGGGCTTGTTCGAAAAGGCCTTCAAGGACCGCTACACCGGCATCCTGGAGTACCGGCCGAATGCCGAGCTGAAGGAACTGTCTGGGGGCGTGGCCAAGCTGGAGTTCGAAGACGTCAAGGCCGATGTGCTCAACGTCATCCCGCCGCAGCGCGCTGGCGACCTGGCGCGCAACGCCGGGCTGCTGAACATGAACAACCGCTGGGTCGGCGTCAACTGGCTGACGATGGAATCGACCGCTGCCCCGGGGGTGCATGTCATCGGTGATGCCACCTTCTCGGCGCCGGCAATGCCCAAGTCGGGTCACATGGCCAATCAGCACGCCAAGGTGGCGGCCGCAGCGATCATCCAGCTGCTCAAGGGCGAGGCGGTGAATGCCACGCCGGTGGTGATGAACACCTGCTACAGCTTCGTCACCAACCGCGAAGCGATGCATGTGGCGTCGGTACACCAGTACGACGCTGCCGACAAGACCTTCAAGACCGTGCCGGGCTCGGGGGGGGTGTCGGCAGCGGCCAACCAGATCGAAGCCCGCTACGCGCTGAGCTGGGCAGAGAACATCTGGGCTGACTCACTGGCCTTGTGACGCCCGCCCGCCCCATGCAGCGGGCGGGCCGTCAGTCGAGCCCGCTGAGGTAGATCGACACGGCCTTCAGTTCCAGCTCGGTGAGCTTGCTGGCAATGGCGTGCATGATGGCGTTGTCGTTGGTGCGCTGTCGCCTGTTGAAGGCCTTGAGCTGGTTCTCGGTGTACTGCGCATGCTGGCCTGCCAGCCGCGGCAGGCTTTCGGTGCCGCCACCGGTGGGGCCGTGGCAGGTGCTGCAGGCGGCGACGCCGCTGAAGGGGTTGCCGCGCAGGTAGATGAAGCGGCCGACCTGCGACAGCTCGGTGTCCTCCACCTTGTGCGGCTGCGGCTTGCGGCTCTCGTAGAACGCGCCCAGCAGCTTGAAGTCGGCCGGCGTCAGGTCTTCCACCATCGGCTGCATCGCGCTGCTCTTGCGCTTGCCGCTCTTGTAGTCCGCCAACTGCCGCTCGATGTAGCGCGCATGCTGGCCGGCCAGCCGCGGGAACGCCGGGCTCGAGCTTTCGCCGTCGGCGCCGTGGCAGATGAAGCACTTGCCCTGGACGATCTCGTCGACGCGGGCCTGGTCGTTGGCCCAGCCCGGCAGTGCGCCGCACAGCAGCAAGGCGACGGCAAGTGTGATCAGGCGGTGCATGGCATCTCCGATGGGTACTGTTGTGGGCCTCATGCAGGCACGCCGCCCGCCGGCAGGCCCCGCGTGGGCTGGTCGAGAACGCCGGCGTCACGCTCGTCGATCAGCCGGTCGGTCAACGCGGCTGCCGCCCACATCGTGCTCAGCGTGACCCAGAAGGTGATGGTGAACACGGCGGCGCCCGACAGCCCGGCGCCGACGGCACAGCCCCCGGCCAGCATGCCGCCGAAGCCCATCGCCATCGCACCGATCAGGTAGCGGCGCATGCTGGCGCCGCCGCTGAAGCCTTCCAGCTTGAGCTCGCCGAACAGCGCCGCAGCGATGAAGGAGCCGAGGAACACGCCCGGCACCAGGCCGAGGTCGAAGCTCGGCGGCTTGTCGGAGACGAAGAGCACGCGTGTCAGCACCTCCGCCGACGGGCCGGTGAAGCTCAGCGCCTGGATCGGGTGCGGATCGACGGAGGCGCTCGAGATCGCATAGGTCGCCCACCAGGCGGCGGCGATGCACAGGCCGACGCCGATGGCACCTGCCCAGCCCCATGCCGCCACGCGCTGGCGCCGCGCCCAGAAGATGGCGGCCAACAGCCACACCGCCGCGAAGAGCAGCGCGCCACCATGACCGATGCCGGTGCGCGCGATCAGGTCGCGCGAGGCGCCGCCGTCCACCGTCCACCATTCGGCAATGGCCGTGCGCAGCGGGGACAGCGCCCCGGTCCAGGCCGCCTGCGCCGTCACGGCGAAGACCAGGCCGGACAGCACCGAGCGCAGGTTGCCCTGCGCGGCCAGCACCAGCAGCCGGCTGGAGCAGCCGCGCGCCAGGATCATGCCCATGCCGAACAGCGCGCCGCCGATGACCGCGCCCGACAGGCAGCCGCGTGCCGCGATCTGCCGCTCATCGCTCGCATCGAAGGCTCCCAATAGCACGAGCAGCTGCGTGGCCAGCACGGCGCTGGCAAAGGCGAAGAGCCACACCGTCAGCTTGCCGCCAGTGAGGTTGCGGGAGAACTCGATCACCGCCGAGCGCAGGCAGAAGCGCGAACGTTGCGCCAGGAAGCCGAAGGCCACGCCGATCGCCAGCCAGGCCAGCGCCAGGGTCCAGTTTTCGCCGAAGCGATCGATCAGGGATTGCAGCATCATGCGCGAGGCTCTGGTGGGCCGCCGGCGAAGCGCGGCCGAGTTTGCTCGCTTTCGCTGCGTGCGCAGG
>JBEIHU010000227.1:0-6617 GCA_040381175.1 Burkholderiaceae bacterium | reverse complement strand
GCGGGCCACGCAGACCACGCTCAGCGGCCACGCGCAGGCCGACGCCACTGACACGCCCAGCGCCGCTTGCCGCAGCCCCTGATCGCCCGCTTCGGCCGCAACCAGCACACGGCTCGACCACATCCGGGCGTCGTGAGGCACCACCAGCACGCAGCAGGGTGCATGGGCGAGCACCTGGCCGACCATCTCGCCAACGAGCAGCTGCGCCAGGAAGCCGCGCCGTCCGCGGCGGCGCAGGATCAGCAGCTCGCTGCCGCGCTCACGCGCCTCGTCGACAATCTCGCGCCACAGCTCGGCACCGCGGCGCACGCGCAGCTCGATGCCGATGCCGGCTTCCTCGGCCTGCTGGCGCAGCCGGGCGAGGCGGGCGGCGGCCTCGCGCTCGGCGCGCTCGGCCCGCGCCGGCGCGGCGCTTTCGAACTCCGGATTGCTGTGCAGCGGCATGACCACCCCCAGCGGCGCGCCGCAGCGTCCCGCCAGCGCCAAGGCCAGGTGCTCGGCACCAGCGTCGAATTCAGTGCGTTCGGTGGCGAGCAGCAGGTTGTGGAAAACCGTGGACATGCTCAGTGCCCCACGCCCAAAAGGCCCGATGCAGCCAGCAGCACCACCACGACCACGCCGGCGCACAGCAGCGCGGGCGTCCACTCGCGCTGCTTCAGGTACAGCGCCATCGCGGCCAGCAGCGGCGGCAGCGAGCAGCCGGCCAGCAGCGCGATGCCAGCCAGGTTGGCCACATCGGCCTTGTGCACCAGCCCAAGCCAGCCCCAGCCCTGCGGCATGCCGGTGCGCTGACGGAAGACATCGGCAGGCTGGCCCCACACCTGCGGCAACTGCTCCAGCGGCACCAGTGCCTCGGCCCAGCCGAACACATAGGCGGCGAAGCCGGCCACCAGCAGCACGAAGCCCAGCCGCGCGCCCCAGTCGAGCAGCCGCGCGTACAGCAACTGCTCGGGCGGCTGCGGCGGCGCCGGCCTGTCGTGTGCTGCGATGGCGGGCTTCACGGCCATATGCCGAGCCCCTTTGAGAGTGCGCGCAGGCCTGCGAACAGCAGCAGCGCGATCACCAGCTTGCGGATCACCGAGCCCTTGAGCACGCCGAGCAGTCGCGCGCCGATGCGTGCGCCGAGCATCATGCCGATCACCGACGGCACGGCAATCATCGGCAGCACCGCGCCGCGGTTCAGGTAGACCCAGGCGGCCGACGAGTCGACCAGCGAAAGCACCAGCCCAGAGGTGCCGGCCGAGACCTTCAGCGGTGCGCCCATCAGCAGGTTCAGCGCCGGCACGTTGGCCCAGCCCGCGCCGATGCCGAACATCCCCGCCAGCACGCCGATGCCCAGGAACAGCACCAGCCCCAGCGGCGTGCGGTGCACCTGCCAATCGACCTGGCGGCCGCTGGCGTTGTCGATGAAGACGCCGTTCATGCGCAAGGCCACCGACAAGCGGTCGGGCCGGTCGACCTGCGGGAACTCGGATTTGCTGGCCGAAAGCATCAGCGCGACGATGCCTAGCACGATGACGCCCAGCGCCACCTGCACTACCGAGGCCGGCAGCGCCAGGCCGAGCAGCGCGCCGCCAATGGCACTGGCCGACGCCAGCAGCGCCAGCGGCAAGGCCAGGCGAAGGCTGGCCAGGCCGCTGCGCAGCAGCACGGGTGCTGCCGCCAACGCGCTGGCCAGCGCCACCAGCAGCCCGGCGCCGCGCACGAAATCCAGGTGGAAGGGGAAGAAGCCGCCGATCAGCGGCACGAACAGCGTGCCGCCGCCGATGCCGGCCGGTACGGCGACGATGCCGATCAAGAAGCAGGCAATGAACAACGCCAGCGGCCACACCCACCAGGCGAGGCCGTCGGCCGGCAGCCCGGCAGCAGCCTGCGCTGGCAATGCCAGCCAAAGCCCGATGGCCAGAGCGAGCAGCCGACCGCCCCGGGACCGGACGCAGTTCGAACCGCCGGGGCAATGGAGCAAAGGGCTCATGCGCCCCGGCTGATGACTGGCCGTTGGCCGATCCCAACCCCGGCCGATTCCCCGTCGGAATGCGCTCTGGCTTGGCGCGAGAGGCCCTCGCGCACGCCCGATCCGAGACGGACTTCGCCGCCTTCCCTGCCGGGCTCGGGCCGGTTGCGCAAGCGCCGTCTCCAGCCGCGATGGCGCTCAGGCCTTCGGCAGCGCGGCCTGCTGCTGCTTCCAGGCCTGGAAGCCGCCTGCCACCGACAGCGCCTTGCCATAGCCCATCGAACGCAGCAGCCGCGCCGCATACAGGCTGCGCCGGCCGCTGTTGCAGATGCACAGAAGGATGTTGTCGTGCGCATGGTGCAGCCGGTTGATCATCGTGAAGAAGCCCTGCACGTCGATGTCGCTGGGCTTGCCGGCGTCGAGGATGTCCTGCTCGTCTTCGCTGAGCGCGTGGCCCAGCAGTTGCTTGACCTCGAACATCGGGATGTGCACCGTGTCCGGAATGGCGCCCTTCAGTTCGATCTCGAAGCTCTGGCGGATGTCGATCATCGTGCCCATGCCGAGCTGGCAGAGTTCGGTGGCGCTGGCCAGGCTGATCTCGAGTTTGTCGCTGCGTTCGGCGGGCGTTGGGGCGGCGGCGTTCATCGTGGTCCTGCAGGGCAAGGCGTGCCCGAAGCGCCATTGTCGCCTGAGCCCGTGCGCCGCGTTCAGCCTTCGCGCCAGAGCATGTACTTCATGGTCGCCACCGCGCCGCCGACAATGCCGGCCACGGCGATCAGCGAGCCGATGGACAGCGTCGACAGCCCCGACATGCCCTGACCGACGGTGCAGCCCATCGCAGTGACCCCGCCGAAGCCCATCAGCACTGCACCGACCAGGTGGTTGCGGAGGTCGGCGAAGGAGGCGAAGCCCTCCCAGGCGAAGCGGCGGCTGGCCAGCGCGTAGACCAGCGAGCCGGTGATCACGCCGGCCACCGTGACGATGCCGAAGCTGATGCGCAGCGACTTGTCGGTCCACAGCATCAGCAGCTCCAGGCTGTAGGCGGAGGGCGCGACGAAGCTCAGCGACTCGAGCGTGCGCGTGTTGGTCGCGAAGTACACCGTCTCCAGCGTGTCCGGGTTCTCGCCGTAGCCCAGATGCCCGGTCAGGTACCAGGCCGCCGCCACCAGCAAGCCTAGCACCACTGCGCCGACGAGCTGCACGGAGTTGCCGCGGAAGCGCCGGTCGGCCAGGGTGAAGACCAGCAATCCGCCGCCGACCAGCAGCACGGTCACGAGCAGGGCCGCGCCCGCCGGCAAGCCGACAACCCCGGCCAGCAGCGAGGCCAGGCTCTGGCTGCCGAGGCCCCAGGCGGCCAGGTCGATGCTCACCGGGTCGAGCCAGGCCGCGCGCCATTGGCCGAACAGCCCCTTCATGGTCATGTAGGCGGCAATCGCCGTGAAGGCCAGCACCACCAGCGAGCGCACGCTGCCGCCGCCAAGCCGGATCAGGTTCTTGTTGACGCAGCCGCCGGCCAGCGTCATGCCGACGCCGAAGAGTATGCCGCCAAGCAACATCGACAGCCAGGGCAGCGCTGGCCGCTGGTAGATCGCCTTCGACAGGTCGATCTGCCCGCCGGCATGGAGCAGGTTGCTGCCGATGACGGCCACCGCCACGGCCAGCAGCCACATGCGCATGCGGCCCCAGTGGCCCATGTTGACCACGTCGGCGACGGCTCCCATGATGCAGTAGTTGGCCTTGTGGGCCACGACGCCGAAGACGAAGGCCAGCGCAAAACCGCCCCACAGCACGATGTTGGTCGGATCGACAGCTTGGTTCAATTCAGACTCCGGATGGCGGTTGCGGCAGGCTCCGCGACAGCCGTGGTTCGCATTGCAGGCGCGCTCGGCGCGCGACCTCGCCGCCCAGTCCCTCAGGCCTTCTTCAGGAAGAAGACGAATTTGCCGTCTTGCGCGCTCTGTGCCAGCAGCTGGTGGCCCGTCTGCTCGGCAAAGGCGGCCATGTCCGGGCGCGACCCGGGATCGGTGGCGACGACGCGCAGCACCTGGCCCGGACTCATGGCGCCCAGGGCCTTCTTGGTCCTGACGATGGGCAGCGGGCAGGCCAGGCCCGAGGCGTCGAGTTCGCTGTCGAAATGCATCTGTGAATCTCCGTGATGGAACAGGCGGTGGGCAGGTCCGTGCCGTACGCTAGCTGGCGCCGGCTGCGCGCAGGCGCGCCGACAGGGCCGCGGCGGTGTCGGCGACGGCGACGTTGCCCAAGCTGAGGCGAAGGCAACGGGCCAGGTCGGCCGCCTGCTGGTTGCCGAGCTGGTGGGCGAACCCGGGCATCGGCACGTACTTGCCCTGCGCCGGCACGCCGAACAGCACCCCCTGCAGGATGCCGGCCGGGACGGGGGCAATCACCACGCCATTGCCAGCCAGCGGCGGGAACACGCCGGGCATGCCGCGGCTTGTGGCCTGGTGGCAGCCGGCGCAGTGGTCCAGGTCCTCGGCGAGGCAGGCGCCGCGGTTCCAGGCGGCGGACTTGGCCTGGCCGGGCTTGCAGGTGCGTTCGTTGAAGTACAGCTCGTGCCACACCGCCATCGACCAGCGCTGGTTTAAGGGAAGGCGCAGGTGCTGGACGACCACCGGGTTCGTCGCCTGGGCGATGCTGCGCAGGTGGGCGTAGAGGGCGTCGCTGTCCTGGCGCGTGACTCGGGTGTGGAAGTCGAAGGGCATGGCAGGGAGCATGTCCTGGCCGAGCTGGTTCAGGCCGTGGTGCAAGGCGCGGTAGAACTCGTTGGCGCTCCAGTTGCCGATGCCGGCGGCGGCATCGGGCGTGTTGTTGGGCGTGAGCGGGCGGCCGAAGCGCGTGTCCATGCGCAGGCCACCGGCAAAGGGCTGGCCGCCCTGGGGGGGATGGCAGGACACGCAGTCGCCGGCGGGGGCCAGGGCTGTGCCCGGCGACAGCGTGTCGGCGTCCGCGCTCTGCGCCCGGACGCCGGCCGCGAGCAGCAAAGCTAACGCGCCGGCCAGGAAGCCGCGGCGCGAGCGTCGCGAAAGGGGCATGTCGGGTTCTCTAGAGCGCGGAGCGCGGATTCTAGGAGCACGCCTGCCGCAGGGTCGTGATGCACAATTGACCGCATTGACAGCGGATGGCGATGCAAGAACCCCAGCGCGACCTGACCCGCACCACGCTCGGCGTGCTCTTCATCGGCGTGCTCATCGTCGCCACGCTGTGGGTGCTGCGGCCCTTCATCGCGCCAACGATCTGGGCGACGATGATTGTCGTGTCCACCTGGCCGATGCTGCAGTGGCTGCAACACAGGCTGTGGAACCGGCGCGGACTGGCAGTGCTGGTGATGACGCTGCTGATCCTGATGCTGCTGGTGCTGCCGCTGATGCTGGCCATCGCCACCATCGTGCGCCATGTCGACGACATCGTCGCCCAGGCGGCCATCGTGTCGGGCTACGTGCTGTCGCCGCCGCCGGCCTGGGTGGAACAGCTGCCGCTGGTCGGCGAGCGGCTGGCGCAGATTTGGAGCGACGCCGCCAAGGCCGGTTCGTCGGGGCTGATCACGCGCCTCATGCCCTATGCCGACGAGATCGCCAAGTGGTTCGTCTCGCAGGCCGGCAGCCTGGGCCTGGTGTTCGTGCAGTTCCTGCTGATGGTGGTGCTGGCGGCGATCATGTACTTCGGCGGCGAGACCGCGGCGCAGGCGCTGCGGCGCTTCGGCCGACGCCTGGCGGGCGTGCACGGCGAGAGCGCGGTCGCGCTGGCCGGCGAGGCGATCCGCGGCGTGGCTCTGGGCGTGGGCGTCACCGCGGTGCTGCAGGCCGGTTTTGGCGGCGTTGGTCTGGCGATCGTTGGCGTGCCCTTTGCCGGGCTGCTGACGGCGGTGATGCTGCTGCTGTGCATCGCCCAGCTCGGGCCGTCGCTGGTGCTGTTTCCGGCGGTGGCCTGGGTCTACTGGAGCGGCGAGACCGGCTGGGGCACCTTCCTGCTGGTGTGGACCCTGTTCGCAGTGACCATGGACAACTTCGTCCGTCCGGCGCTGATCCGGCTGGGCGCCGACCTGCCGCTGCTGTTGATCTTCGGCGGCGTGATCGGCGGCGTGCTGGCCTTCGGGCTGATCGGCATCTTCATCGGTCCGGTGGTGCTGGCCGTGGCCTACACGCTGATGGGCGCGTGGCTGCGGATGGACGAGGGCGACGCGGGCGGCTGAGCGCCACACCGCGCCTGCCAAGCTGCGGCGTTCAGCCCAGGCGCGCGCGATGGCGCTGCACCTGCGCCATCACCTGCGCCGGGGCGGTGCCGCCCACGCCGTCGCGCGCCCCGAGCGAGCCGTGCAGCGAAAGCACCTCGAAAACGTCGGCGCCGATGGCGGGGTGGAAGCCCTGCAGCGTGGCCAGCGGCAGCTGCGCCAGGTCGAGCCCTTGCTGCATGGCCGACTTCACCGCGTGTGCGACGACCTCGTGCGCGTCGCGGAAGGGCAGGCCCTTCTTCACCAGGTAGTCCGCGAGGTCGGTGGCGGTGGCATAGCCGCGCAGCGCGGCGCGCTGCATCGCTTCGGGCTTGACGACGATGCCTTCGACCATCTCGGCCATGATGCGCAGCGTGTCGCGCAGCGTGTCGACGCTGTCGAACAGCGGCTCCTTGTCCTCCTGGTTGTCCTTGTTGT
>JBEIHU010000226.1:0-6651 GCA_040381175.1 Burkholderiaceae bacterium | reverse complement strand
GCCGCACGTTGGCTCGCAGGAATTCGCGCCGGCGCTGGGATCGCAGCTCAGCGTGATGGTGCGCAACGGCATCGAACTGGCGCAGCTGAGGCTGAACCCGGCGGAGCTGGGCCCGATCGAGGTGCGCATCAGCATCGACGGGACTCAGGCCCAGATCGACTTCGGCGCCGCCAGCGCACTGACGCGGCAGGCGCTGCAAGAGGCCGTGCCGGCGCTGGCCAGCGCACTGCGCGAAAGCGGCCTGACCTTGAGCGGCGGCGGTGTCTTCGAGCAGACCCGCGAACAGCGTGGCGGCCAGCGCCAGGACGGCACGCGCCACGGCAGCCGAAGCCAGGGCGCCGGTGTCGAGCCGCCGGCAGGCGCGGCAGCGGCTGTGCGCACCGCGCGCACCCGCGGCGTGGTCGACCTGTACGCCTGAGCGGCCTTGGGCAGCGCCCGCCAGGGTGGCGAGACGGCCGGGTTTAGGCTGCTTTTCGCGCAATCCTCGGCAGGGTCTGCTTTCAATAATCCTGTGCATGCAGACCGACCGCGGCGCTTCGGCCACGGCTGCGGAACGCCAACACTGGAGGTGTCATGTCCACTGCCGCGGCCGTCGAAGGAGCAGTGCCCGTCAAGTCAGGCAAAAAGAAGCTGATCATCATCATCGTGGCGGTGCTGCTGCTGCTGGCCGCCGCCGGAGGCGGCGCGGTGTTCTGGCTCAAGTCCAAGGCCCAGGCCGAGCAGGACGCCGAAGAGGCCGAAGATGGAAGCAGCGCCGCCGAGGCCGACACCGCGCCCAAGCGCGACCCGAAGGCCGTGCCGGTGTTCGTGGCGCTGGACAACTTCACCGTCAACCTGGCCGACCGCGAGACCGACCGCTATGCGCAGATCGGCATTTCGCTCGAGCTGAACGACACCAAGGCCGGTGACAGGATCAAGGTCTTCATGCCGGCCATCCGCAACAACATCCTGATGGTGCTGGCCCACAAGCGCTCGTCCGACCTGCTGGAGCGCAGCGGCAAGGAGAGGCTTGCCGCAGAGGTGCTGCGCGAGACCGAGCGCGCGCTCGGCCTGCAGCCTCAGGCGCCGGGCTCCGCCGCCAAGAAGCAAGCCGAAGACGAGGAGCCGCGCCCGGTGCGGGCGGTGCACTTCTCGAACTTCATCATCCAGTGATCCCGGCGGCGCGGCGGCAAGGCGGCATCGGCCCATGACCCAACAGATTCTCACGCAGAGCGAAGTCGACGCGCTGCTGCAGGGCATCACCGGCGAAAGCCAGGCGATGGAGCAGGAAGAGGCGCCCACAGACGGACCGCGCTCCTACGACCTGGCCAACCAGGAACGCATCGTCCGTGGCCGCATGCCGACGATGGAGGTTGTGAACGAGCGCTTTGCCCGCAACATCCGAGTCGGCCTGTTCAACCTGATCCGCAAGAGCCCCGAAGTGTCGATCGGCGGCATCAAGGTGCAAAAGTACGGCGTCTTCCTGCGCGAGATCGTGGTGCCCACCAACTTCAATATCGTCAGCGTCAAGCCGCTGCGCGGCTCGGCGCTGATCGTGTGCGCCCCGACCCTGGTGTTCGCCGTGATCGACGCGCTCTTCGGCGGCGCCGGCAAGTACCACACCCGCATCGAAGGGCGCGAATTCTCGCCCACCGAGCAGCGCGTCATCCTGCGCCTGCTGCAAACCATCATGGGCGAATACCGCAAGGCCTGGACCGGCGTGTATCCGCTGGAGCTGGAGTACCAGCGCTCCGAGATGCAGCCGCAGTTCGCCAACATCGCCTCGCCCAGCGAGATGGTGGTCACGACCAGCTTCACGCTGGAGATCGGCGAAACCAGCGGGACGGTGCACCTGTGCTTTCCGTATTCGACGCTCGAGCCGATCCGAGACATCCTGTACTCGACCAGCCAGGGTGACGCCGGCGAGCCCGACCGCCGCTGGGTGCAGCTGCTGAAGACCGAGATCCAGTCCGCGCAGGTGGAGCTGGTGGCCACGCTGGCCACCGCGCCGGCCACGGTTGAACAGCTGCTGTCCTTCAAGCCGGGCGACTTCGTCGAGCTCGACCTGGAGCCGTTGATCAAGGCCAAGGTCGCGGGCGTACCGGTGTTCGACTGCCACTACGGCACCTCGAACAAGCACTACGCGATCAGGATCAACCAACTGCTGACCGGTTCTCGCCTGGACTGGCTCGAAGGGAATACGTAATGACCACTGAAAACGCCGCGATGTCCGAAGAGGACCGCATGGCGGCCGAATGGACCGCCGCTCTGGAGGAGGGCAAGGCCGCTGGCGGCGAGGTGGCCAGCGAGGTGGCGAACGCGGCCGAGACCGTGGCGCCGGCGCCCTTCGCCAACTTCGCGCCCACGTCGGCCAACGCCGCCGCCGCGGGCAACGACATCAACATGATCCTGGACATCCCGGTGCAGCTGACCGTGGAGCTGGGGCGCACGCGCATCCCGATCAAGCACATCCTTCAGCTGGCCCAGGGATCGGTGGTCGAACTCGAGGCCCTGGCCGGCGAGCCGATGGACGTGCTGGTCAACGGCTACCTGATCGCGCAGGGCGAGGTGGTGGTGGTGAACGACAAGTTCGGCATCCGGCTGACCGACATCGTCACCCCGAGCGAACGGCTGCGCCGGCTGAGCCGGACATGAACCGCAGACGCAGCGGCGGCGCATCGCGATGACCCCGTCCTGGACCCCGCTGCTGTGGTTCGGTGCGATCATCGTGCTGATCCCGCTGGCGCTGTGGCTGCTCAAGCGCACGCCGCTGGGCGGCGGCGCGGGCAGCGGGCCGGTGCGGCACGTGGCGGCGTTGCCGTTGTCCGCGTCGCAGCGCGTGGCCATCGTCGAGGTCGGCAGTGGCAGCGAGCGGCGCTGGCTGGTGCTGGGCGTGAGCGGGCAGTCGATCAACACGCTGCACACGATGGCGCCGCAGGACGAGGCCTCGCCGCCGGCGCCCGACGCCGGCGCCAGCCTCGCGCAGCTGCTGTCGCGTCTGAAGCGCAACCCATGAGTGCACCGTTCCGCTCCCGAGCGCTGATCCCGAAGCACGCCGTGCGCAGGGTGGTCCGGTGATCAAGCACGCCGTCCTGGCGGCGCTGCTGCTGGGCTCAGGCGCTGCCGCGCTGGCCCAGGGCGGCAGCGGCCTGCCGCTGGTGGTGGGCCAGGGCGCCGGCGGCACCAGCTACTCGGTGCCGATCCAGACGCTGCTGTTCTTCACCGCGCTGAGCTTCCTGCCGGCGGTGCTGCTGCTGATGACCGGCTTCACCCGCATCGTCATCGTGCTCAGCCTGCTGCGCCAGGCGCTGGGCACGCAGGCCGCGCCGCCCAACCAGGTGATCATCGGCCTGAGCCTGTTCCTGACCTTCTTCGTCATGAGCCCGACGCTGGACCAGGTGTACGAACGCGCCTACCAGCCCTTCGCCGCCAACCAGATCGCCTTCGACGAGGCGCTCAAGCGCGGCGAGGAACCGATGCGCGCCTTCATGCTGAAGCAGACTCGTCAGGCCGACGTGATGCTGTTCGCGCGCCTGGCCAGGCTGCCCGAGGAGGTCAAGGGCGAGGACGTGCCGATGCGCGTGCTGCTGCCGGCCTTCGTCACCAGCGAGCTCAAGACCGCGTTCCAGATCGGCTTCCTGATCTTCATTCCCTTCCTGGTGATCGACATGATCGTCGCCAGCGTCTTGATGAGCCTGGGCATGATGATGCTGTCGCCGGTGCTCGTCGCCCTGCCCTTCAAGCTGATGCTGTTCGTGCTGGCCGACGGCTGGAACCTGCTGCTCGGCTCGCTGGCCGCCTCCTTCGCCACCTGAAATGTACCAGCCCCCACGTCGCTTCGCTCCTGCCCCCCGAGGGGGCGCTCAGTGGCTTCGGGCGGCCGGGCGCCACTGAGATGAACTCGCAACAAGTCTTCACGTTCGGCCAGGAAGGCCTGCTGCAGTTGCTGCTGGTGAGCGCGCCGGTGCTGCTGACGGTGCTGGTGGTCGGGCTGGTGGTCAGCGTCTTCCAGGCGGCCACGCAGATCAGCGAGGCCACGCTGTCCTTCGTGCCGAAGGTCGTCGCCGCGGTGCTGGTGATGGCCGTCGCCGGGCCGTGGATGATGAGCACGTTGGTCGACTACCTGCAGCGCACGCTGCAGTCGATCCCGTCGATGATCGGCTGATCGTCGCCGCGCGGCCGTGATCAGCTTCACCGAAGCCCAGATCCTGGCCTGGATCACGCCGCTGCTGTGGCCCTTCCTGCGCGCGCTGGCGCTGTTCTCGTCGCTGCCGGTGCTGGGCACGCGCGTCGTGCCGGCTCGGGTGCGCGTGGCGCTGGCCGCGCTGGTGGCGCTGGCCGCCCAGGCCGCGCTGCCGCCAATGGCGCCGGTGGCCCTGGACTCCTGGCTGGCCTTCCAGCTGGTGGTGCAGCAGCTGCTGATCGGCATCAGCCTGGGCTTCGCGGTGCGGCTGGTGTTTGCTGCGATCGAGCTGGCGGGCGAACTCGTCGGCCTGCAGATGGGCTTGAATTTCGCCGGCTTCTTCGACCCCGTGACGGCCAGCCAGACCACGGCCACCAGCCGCTTCTTCGGCGCCATCGTCGGCTGGCTGTTCATCGTCATCAACGGCCATTTGCTGATCATCGCCGCGCTGGTGAACAGCTTCAAGGCCTTCCCGGTCGACGGCGAGCCCTTCGCCTTCCTGCGGCAGGCGATGCCCCATGAATGGGGCGCGATGATCTTCTCGACCGGGCTGTGGATCGCGCTGCCGATGATCGCGATGCTGACCTTCGTCAACCTGGTGCTGGGCGTGATCTCGCGCGTGGCCGCGCAGATCAACGTCTTTGCCATCGGCTTCCCGATCACGCTGGGCGTCGGGCTGCTGGGCATCCTGCTGACGCTGCCGCTGCTGCAGCAGCCCTTCACGATGGCGCTGGAGCGCATGCTGGCGAACTTCTGAAGCCCGCCGGCGGCGCTCCGGCGCAACGGGGTCAGGCGCGCGGCAAGCGGCGGCGCGCGACGAAGCCCAGGGCGCCCAGGCCGGCCAGCAGCATCGCGCAGGTACCGGGCTCGGGCACGGCGGTGACGCTGCTCAACGTGCAGTCGGACTGGTTGTTGCAGGGTTGCGTACCGCAGACGGTGCTGGTCAGCGCCGTGAACACCAGCTTGTCGACCTTCGCTTTGCCGAAGGGATTGTCGACGCGCCAGCCGCCGCCACCGGAATCCGTGGCTGGCGACAGGTTGGTCACCGTGCCGAAGCCGGTGCCCGTGAAGGTGGCCACCGTGTTGTTGGTCGCATCGCCCCGCAGGTTGCCGGTGAAGAGCAGGTTTGCGCCGCTGTACGCCTGCACCTGCGCGGTTTCGACTCAGTCGCCGAACTCAGGGCCGTTGTAAGGCATGCCAACGGAGAAACTGGTGATGGTCAGGCCGTCGACCCAGCTCATGGTCACGGTTTCGTCAATGTCGATCTCGCCACCGGTAAGGCCACCAGCGACACCCAGGCCGGTGATGCTCGGCGTACCAAGGGTCTTGGTGCTGAAGTTGCGGGGGGGCGCTGGCGAAGGTGACGCCGCCAATGACGGCACCGTTGGTGCCAGAGAGCGTGGAGTACATGCTCGAGCCGAGCAGCGCGATGTCGGCATGCGCCGAGCCGGCGGTCACCAAGGCGATGATGGCGGCAATCTTGTGAAACTTCATGAGGACGACCTTTTCGAACGGTTGCACATCGACGCACGCACGCTCTTCGGAGCCTTGCTGCTTGCCTTGCACCGACACCATGCCGATGCATGTGTGAACGTCTAGAGACCGGCCAGGCAACACGCCACCATGCAAGACCCCACGTTCACGGGGGAGCCCCCGCTGGATGGGGGCCCGTGTCTCGGGGGGCAGAAGCCGCAGAGCCCGCATCGTGCAAACCGTGCCGGTCACGCCTCAAGCGTGCTGGCCTTTGACCGCAGGGAAGCGATCGCCGCTTTCGGTGCGTTGCCGCCGCCGGGGCTGAATGCGGTCGTTCGACGTATGGAGCGTGGCCGCAGGCACCAGTCGCGCTATGCCGACGGGTGAGCTGCCCGGCCGGTGCTGATGAGGCAACGCTCGCGCACAAAAGCCAGTCGCCCGCGAGCGTGGGCCGGAAAACGCGCTTGACGCCAGCGCGCTATCGCAGCCGATGCGGCACGCCTGCCTGCGCGAACCAGAGGAGCAATTCGCAACGGCCGGAACGCGCCGCCAGCAGCCGCCTGCGACTGGATTCCTGAGCGCGAAGCGGCATCAGCTGCCGACCAGGCCGTTGCGAATCGCGTAGACGGTGAGCTCGGAGTTGTTGGCCAGCTGCAGCTTCTCGAGCACGCGCGCGCGGTACACCGACACCGTCTTCGGCGACAGCACCAGGTCGGTGGCGATGTCCGACAGGCGCTTGCCCGAGGCGATCATCACCAGCGTCTGCAGCTCGCGGTCGGACAGCTTTTCGTGCAGCTGGCCGGTGGCCGGGGTGCTGAGATTCTCGACCAGCATCTGCGCAATCTCGGGCGTCACGTACTTGCGGCCCTGCGCCACGGTGCGCACCGCCTGCACCCGCAGGTGGGGGTCGCCGCCCTGGTGGACATCGCCGTGCGCGCCGGCGCGCAGCGCCCGGATCGCGTACTGGTCTTCGGGATACATGCTGACGATCAGCACCTTGCAGGCGGCGGCCTCGT
>JBEIHU010000225.1:0-6682 GCA_040381175.1 Burkholderiaceae bacterium | reverse complement strand
CGACGAGGAATAGCGCGCGGCCCCGCGCCGCCCCACGGCTCAGGCGCTGATCTGCATCAGCGTGTTGATCGGCGACGGCGTCGGCGCGGGCCAGCCGGCTTCCTGGGCGACGCGCAGGATGGCTTCGTTGGTGTCGAAGTACACCTACCAGTAGTGGTCGGTGTGGCAATACGGGCGCACCGAGATCACCGGGCCGACCAGGTTGAAGTCGAGCACGTTGACCTCGGGGGCCGGATCCTGCACGACGTTGGGGATGGCGGCGACGGCGGCCTTGAAGCGCGCGATCGCGTCCAGCGCGTCGACCCCGCCGGCCAGCTGCGCGGTGCGCTCGACGCGGCGCGCCGGCGTCGACGAGTAGTTGCTGATGACGTCGCCGAAGACCTTGCCGTTGCCCACCAGCGTGACCACGTTGTCCGGCGTGATGATCGTGGTGGCGAACAGGCCGAGCTCCTTGACGGTGCCGACGATGCCGCCGATGCCGACGAAATCGCCCACCTTGAACGGGCGCAGCACCAGCATGAAGGCGCCGGCCGCGAAGTTGCCGAGCATGCCGCTCCAGGCCGCGCCGATGGCCACGCCGGCGCCGGCGATCAGTGCGGCGAAGCTGGTGGTCTGGATGCCGAAGTAGCCCAGGATGCCGAGCACCAGCGCGATGTTCAGCATCACCGCGACGATCGAGCCGAGGTACTTGGTCAGCGTCGGGTCGACATGGTTGCGGCCCATGGCCGCCTGCATCAGGTCGACAACGCGGCCGATGAGCCAGCGGCCGATGATCCAGAAGGCGATGGCCGCCAGGATCTTGATGCCCAGCTCGGTGGCCGTGGTGCTCAGAAAGTTCTGTATGTCCTGCATGTCCATGGAAACCCGCTCCGGTAGGTTTGATGGCCGCCACGGCGACCGCGCGGATCGGGATTATGGAGGGGGCTCGGCCTTTGCACCATCGCCTGCGCGACGTTCAGCCGATGTCCTTCAGCAGGTGCAGCGTCGGCAATTCGCCCATGTTCAGCAGCGCGGCAATGTCGCGCACGTCGTCGGGCACGGCGGCGTTGTCCCAGCCGCGGGCGGTATGCCGCGCCAGGCGCACGGCCAGCAGCACGTTGCGCACCTGGGAGGTCTCGGCATGGCGCTCGTCGCTGATTTGCACCAGCAGCTCTGGCAGGCGCCAGGCGCGCATCAGCGACTGCTGCAGGTCGTGCAGCTCGATGTGCAGCACCTCGCGCTGGATCGTGGCCGAGCGCAGCGCTGGATCCTGCTTCTGGGCCTGGGCAATCCGCAGGGCCAGCGCCGGCGCATGCAGCCACAGCAGCATCTCGGCGAAGTCGTGCAGCAACGCCGCGGCGTGGATGACCTCGGCATCATGGTCCATGCGGTGCACCGCGAAGGCCAGTGCGAAGGCCGCGCCGCGGTGGGCGCGCTTGAGCACCTCGCCCAGCCCGAGCAGCGCCTCGGGCTGGCCGGCCAGGTGCTCGTCCACCGTGACCTGAGGGCCGAAGGCGCGGAAGAAGGGCGAGATGCCCAGCAGCACCAATGCGGCAGTCACCGTCTCCGGGTCGGCAGTGCTGCTTTTCGAGCGCACGCCGGCCACGTGCGCCATCAGCTTCAGGCTCATTAGAGGATCGGCAGAGACCGCGCTGCCCAGCAGGTGCGCATCGACCGCGTCCTCGTTGGCGCGGTAGGTCTCGAGCAGCGCGGCGGTGTCAGCCAGCACCGGCAGCGGCGCGGCAAGGAAATGGGCCGTCCAGGCCTGCAGGTCAGGCAGTGCGCTGGCGATCGGGGGCGGTGCGGCATTGCACATCGGCCCTCCTGTGAGCATGAATGGTGAGCATGTTATCGGCGCGGCGCGCACCACCTTGAGGCGCGGCTACAGCGAAAGCATCAGTCCTTCACGCGCATCGACCTGCCCGTCCAGCAACGCCACGCAGGCCTGCCGCACGGCCTGCGGACCGCGCGCGCCGCGCACTCGCAGCCAGGGCGAGGCCGGGTCGGTGACCGGCTGCATGAAGGCCGTCCAGGCAGCGGCGATGCGCGCCTGCAGGCCGGCCTGGCCCCAGCCCTCGGGCGGCGCGGCGCCGCGCTTGGCGACCTGCGCCGGGGCGAAGAACAGCGTCGGCCTGGGGCCGGGAAGGTCGCGGCTGCCGCCAAGCTCGTCCCAGTGGGTGCCGCCAACCGAGCAGCTGTAGCGCAGCGCGTCACCGAAGTGCTCGTGGACCGCGCGGCGCAGCGCCGCATTGCCGGCAAAGTCGACGTACACCGATGGCGTGGCGCGATACATCGCGTCCAGCTTGTCGTAAGCGCGCACTTCGTCGTAGCAGCCGAGAGAGCGGCTGAACTCCAGGTTGCCGGCCGAGGTCAGGCCGACGCTGCGCACGGCGCCCGGCCGGCCGCGCCGCTGCGCCAGGCAGAAGGCTGTGCCGTAGGCCGTCTTGCTGGATGCGCTGGACAGCAGCACCTGCTGCGCGCCGAAGCACTTCGCCTCGGCCAGGAAATCGTCGATCAGGAACGAGGTGATGAACAGCGGCCTCAGCAGCGCCTGCTGCGGCTCGAGCGCGGCGCGGTAGCCGGGGTCGGCGGCGCAGCGCTCGATGCGGTTGTAGACCGCGGCCAGTCCGGCGCGGTGGGCGGCGCCGTCGCTGAAGCCGTGCTTGCCCACACGCGCAGGCTGAACCACCACGTAGCGGCTCATCGGCCAGTAGCCGTAGCAGCGTTCGCCCACGACGACGCCCTCGGCGCGCGATTCGACCACCTCGGCGAAACCCCAGACCGGGATGGTGCCCCAGGCGGCGTCTGCGCTGGGGTAGAAGTCCCAATACCTCATCGCCTCGCCGAAGGCGGCATAGGTGATGTTGTTGGAGGTCAGCGCGAAACTGTCGATGCGCAGCCGCGCCTCGCCATCGGCCAGCGGCCGCGCTTTGGGGGCGTCGGGGTCGCTCACCAGGCGCGAGTTGCGCAGCTGGCTGCGCATGACCTGAAAGCGTTGAGCCGGATCGTCAGGCATGCGGCACTCCTCGTCCAGTGCTCGGGCAGACAGGAAAGAAAGAGGGAAGCCGGCTCACGGCGCGGCTGCAAACCAGTATGCAGCAGCCGCGGTCGCCGCGCTCAGCCGTAGAGATGGATCGGCCCGTGCTCGCCGCTGGCTACGAGGTGCGTCACCAGACCGCGGCCGAGCAGGACATGCAGCGCGAAACCCGGCGGTTCGAAGCGCCAGCCCAGCGGCGCCCGTGGTCGCAGGTCGAGCGAGATCTGGTGCGCAGTGGAGGGCGCGGTCATCGCCAGCGTACCGCCGAAGCGACACTGGATGCTGCGGTGCAGGTGCCCGCAAATCAGGCGCTCGACCTGCGGGTGCCGCCACAGCAACGCATCCAGCGCCGCGGCGCCCTGGCGCAAGCCCATCGTGTCCATTCCGCCAATGCCGGTGGCAAATGGCGGATGGTGCATGGCGACGATGGTGGGCAGGCTAGGCGCGGCGGCCAGCGTGCGTTCCAGCCAGGCCAGGCGGGCTTCACAAAGCATGCCGTGTTCCTGGCCCGGCACCACCGTGTCCAGCGCCACCACGCGCAGGCCGGGCAGGTCCAGGTTGAAGAGCACGTGGACGCCGAGCCCGGGCGCATCGGCTGCCGGCTGCAGCGTCGCCTGCCCGGCAAAGACCTGCCGCAGCGTCGGTATGTCGTCATGGTTGCCGGGCATCAGGTAAACCGGGCACGGCAGCGGCGCCAGCAGGTCGCGCAGGTGCTCGTACTCGGCCGCGCTGCCGCGGTCGACCAGGTCGCCGGTGACCAGCACGGCCGTGGCCGCCGTCTGCAGGCCGCACACCGCGGCCACCGCCTGGGCGAGGAAGGCGGGGGTGTCGATGCGCTCGTCGAGCAGCCTGCCGGGTGCGACGACATGCGGATCGGACAGCTGGACCAGCACGGTAGGGGCGGGCATGGCGGGACGGATCGATCGGGACGGCCAAGTCCATTGTGACCGCTGCCCGGACGTCCGCCAAGCGTGCCGCGCATGTGAAGATGCGGCCCATGCCCGAGCCCGCCGCCGCAGCGAAGACGCTCACCCTGCCTGCCGGCGAAGCGGTGAGCGCGCTCGGCCTGGGCACATGGCGCATGGGCGAAGACCGTGCCGCCCGCGGCGCCGAGCTGGCGGCGCTGCGCCGGGCGCTGGAGCTCGGCTACCGGGTCTTCGACACCGCCGAGATGTATGCCGACGGAGGCGCCGAATCCCTGCTCGGCGAAGCCCTGGCCGGCGCCCTGCGCGGGACGTTGCCGCGCCGCGAGCTGTTCATCGTCAGCAAGGTCTATCCGCACAATGGCACGGTGCGCGGCGTTGCCGCCGCCTGCGAGCGCAGCCTGCGCCGGCTGCGGCTGGAGCAGATCGACCTGTACTTGCTGCACTGGCGCGGCAGCGTGCCGCTGCACGAGACGGTGCAAGGCTTCCAGGCGCTGCAGCGCCGCGGGCTGATACGCCAATGGGGGGTCAGCAACTTCGACCTTGCGGACATGCGCGAGCTGATGGCCGTGCCAGGCGGCAGCGACTGCAGTGCCAACCAGGTGTGGTACTCGCTCTCGCGGCGCGGCGTCGAATTCGACCTGCTGCCGTGGCAGCGCCAACGGCAGATGCCGCTGATGGCCTATTCGCCGTTCGACCAGGGCGCGCTGGCCGGCCATGCCCCGCTGGCGGCGCTGGCGGCACGGCACGGCCTCGGCCCGGCCCAGCTGGCGCTGGCCTGGGCGCTGGCGCAAAACGGCGTGATGGCGATCCCCAAGTCGTCGCAGGCGCTGCACCTGCAGCACAACTGGCAGGCGGCGGCGCTGCGGCTTCAGCCCGAGGAGCTCGCTGAACTGGACCGGCTGTTTCCGCCGCCGCGACGGCGCCAGCCACTGGCCGTGGGCTGAGGTCGGAGGGCTGCGCGGCACTGCGCGTGCCTCGCTTGCGCTACACCAGCGCCTTGGCCAGCTTGAGCAGCAGATCCTTCAGCGGCACCTGCAGCGCGGCCACGAGCAGCAGCGGCAAGGCCAGCGGCAGCGCGATGCCGATGATCGAGGCCTTGCCGATGGGCACGCGGCGCATCCTCACCACGGCCTGGTGCATCGCCGCGGCATCGGCCACCGGCCCGATTTCGGGCGCCTCCAGGATCGGCTCGGCCGCCACCTCGCGCCCTTCGATCCAGCGCTGGTGCAGCAACTCGCCCTGCCTGCCGACCAAGGCCGAGTAGGCGCCGATGGCCTTGCGGCGCGTGCGCGCCAGCGCCGGCGCGAAGGCCAGCAGCGGCAGCAGCAACAGCAGCGACCAGGCCAGCGCGAAGACGATGGCGGCATGCCTGTAGGCGGCGATGCTGGCGCCGTGGTGCAGGATCTCGTGCGCCCAGCGCGAGGCCAGCATCGCCGCCAGCGCGATCGTCACCGGCGCAAAGGCGGCGGGCAGCCTCTCGATGATGGCCAGGCCGCCGGCGCGGTCGGGGTGCGTCGGCACCAGCGTCAACTCGATGCGCCCGACGCGCCACATCCACAGGCTGAGCAGCGCGATGCGCCACAGCCAGGCCAGCAGCAGCGCCAGGAACACCGGGCGCACCACGTAGGCGAACCACCAGCCGCCGAATGCCAGCGTGCCGCCGCTGTCGAGCGCCCAGGCCATGGCGTCGCCGTGCGCCCTCGGATCGTCGGCCAGCGACCAGGCGATCGCCGCGCCGAGCAGCAGCACCCAGGGCAGCGTGGCATCGCGCAGGCGCACCACGGCACGCCCGGCGTCCGCCAAGGCGCCGCGTGCCGCGGGCGTTGCGGCGCTGGCCGCCAGCCGCTCGGCAATGGCGAGCACTGCGCGATGCAACATCGGCTCGCCCAGGATCAGCAGCGGGATCACCACCAGGCAGCGCACGTGCACGCCGTAGTGCTGCAGCAGCGACTCGCCCGCATCGCCCCCCTGGTCCAGCCGGCCCGTGACCAGCGCCCAGGCGGCGATCGGCAGCCAGGTCAGCAGCGCCAGCCCGAGCGCCCGGCGCCCGGCCCCGAGGCCGGCGCTAGGCGCCAGCCGCGCGCGGCGCAACCAGCGCAGCGGCGCTTCGTTGTCGACCGGCGAGAAGCCGGGCACGGCCGCCGCGTCGGCTGAAGGCTGGGTCGCCATGCCCGCTGCCCCGCGCTCGGCAATTCCGACGGCCAGGCCCGGACGCTACTGCCCGCTGCTGCGCATCACCGCCTCCATCACCCGGTCGAGGTTGAAGCTGCCGGGCTTTTGCCGTGGCGGAAACTCCTGGAAGCTCTGCAACCACTGCGCCACGTAGGCGCCGGCCGGGGCGATGGCGAACATGCGCTCCAGGTACCAGCGCTGGTAGCCCATCGCGTTCTCGTGCTCGGCGCGCTCGAAGGGGTCCATGCGCAGGTTGGTCAGGCTCGGCGCGCGCAGTGGCGTGAAAGGCATCTGCCAGACCTTCAGCCCTTCCGCCTCCTGCTTCAGGAAGGTGACCTTCCAGTTGTCGTAACGCAGCGCGGCCACGCTGCCATCATCGGTCCAGTAGATGAAGTCGCGCCGCGGCCAGGCCCCTTGGCCGCGCAGCGCGGGGCCCAGGTCGTAGCCGTCGATGTGCACCTTGTAGCTGCGCCCGCCGATGCTGCGGCCCTTCTTCAGGTCGGCCTTGGCATTGGGGTCGCCGGCGGCGGCCAGCAGCGTGGGCAGCATGTCCTCATGCGCACCGATG
>JBEIHU010000224.1:0-6769 GCA_040381175.1 Burkholderiaceae bacterium | reverse complement strand
GGCCAGCCAGCGCAGCGCCGCCGCGGCCATGGCCGCGCCGAGCGCCAGGCCGAGCAGGCTGCCGGCCGCGCCCAGCGCCGCGCATTCGGCCAGCACCAGCACGCCGCGCTCGCGCGCCGTCAGCCCGAGCACTCCGAGCAGCGCAAATGCCGGCGCGCGCTGCGCCAGCGACAACGACACCACCGAATACACCAGGAAGGCGCCGACGAACAACGCCACCAGCGCCAGCACGGTGAGGTTGACGCGGTAGGCGCGCGACAGGTTCGACAGCCGCTGTTCGGCCTCGTCGGCCGCGGCTGCGCTCACGCCCGGCGGCAGCGCCACCTGCTGCAGCCAGCGCTGCGCATTGGTGCCGGGCAGCAGGCGCAGGTCGATGCGCGTCAGCCGCTGCGCCATGCCGAAATGCGCCTGCGCGCCGGCGATGTCCATCACCACCAGCGCCGCGCCGCTGGCGGGCACGTCGCCGGCCACGCCCAGCGACAGCCAGCGCGGACCCGAACGCAGCGCCAGCGGCGCGCCATCCGGCACGCCGAGCAACTCGCGGGCGCGGGCATTGAGAAACACGCGCTGCGGGTCGAGCGCGGCGAAGGCGCTCTCGCCTTCGGCCGGGCGGGGCAGCAGCGTCGGCGCCATCGCGGCGATGGACAGCGCGTCGATGCCCAGCAGGCGCAGCGCCACGCGCTCGCCGCCAGCCGAGCGTGCGTAGGTGTCCAGCTCCAGCACCGGGCTGGCCAGGGCCACGCCTTCGGACGTGGCGATGCGCTCGAACAGCGCGTCGTCGAAACCCTCGCGCGGGCCGCGCAGGCTCAGGTCGGGCTCGCCATTGGCCGAGCGCACCGCGGCCGAGAACTCGGCCAGCGCCGAGGCGTTGATCAGGTGCACCGACCAGGCCAGCGCCACGCCCAGCGCCACCGCCAGCAGGGCCATGCCGTGTCGCCACGGATGGTGGCGCCACTCGCGCCAGCTCAGGCGCCACAGCGACAGCGGCGGCATGCGCTCAGGTCGCCGCGGCCGGCGCGACCACGCCGCCGGCCGTCAGGCGCAGCACCCGGTCGGCGCGTTGCGCCGCGGCGTCGGAGTGCGTCACCAGCAGGCAGGCCGAGCCGCTGTCGCGGACCTGCGCCACCAGCACCGACAGCACGCGCTCGGCCGTGGCCGGGTCGAGGTTGCCGGTGGGTTCGTCGGCCAGGATCAGCGCCGGCGCATGCACCACGGCGCGCGCGATGGCCACTCGCTGCAGCTGCCCGCCGGACAGCTGCGCCGGCATGCGCGCGGCCAGCGCGCCCAGGCCCACGGTGTCCAGCACCTGCTGCACGCGCGCCGCGTCGGGCCGGCCCAGCAGCAGCAGCGGCAGCGCCACGTTCTCGGCCACGCTCAGGTGCGGCAGCACGTGGAAGGCCTGGAACACGAAACCCAGCTGCGAGCGGCGCATGCGCGCGCGCGCGTCCTCGCTCAAGTTCAGCACGTCCTGCCCGGCCAGCTGCAGCGTGCCGCTGTCGGGCCGCTCCAGGCCGGCGATGCAGTTCAGCAAGGTGGACTTGCCCACGCCCGACTCGCCGATCAGCGCGACGAACTCGCCGCGCGCCACATCGAAGCCGACATCGCGGAACACCGGTGTGTCGCCGAAGGACTTGCTCAGGTGTTGCAGCTGCAGCATGGGCGCGCATCATGCCGCAGCGGCAGCGCCCAGCCGCAAACAGGGCCGCCCGCGGGTGGCCCAAGGCCGGCCGCTCGAGCGTCCGTGACGGCGCGGGGCCGGCGCCTGCCGGGCTGGGACAAAATGGCCCGATCGACAACGCAGCAGGGGCAACGCATGCAACAGCTTCAGGGACGGGTCGCCGTGGTCACCGGCGCGGCCAGTGGCATCGGGCTGGCGATGGCACAGCGCTTTGCCCGGGCCGGCATGAAGCTGGCGCTGGCCGACATCGAGGCCAACGCCCTGCAGCGCGCGCTGTCGCAGCTGCAGGCGCAGGGCGCGCAGGTCATCGCCGTGACGGTGGACGTGGCCGATGCGGCCAGCGTCGATCGCCTGGCCGATGCCGCCTACCAGAGCTTTGGTGCCGTGCACCTGCTGTGCAACAACGCCGGGGTGGCCGCGCCGGCCCTGCTGCAGCCCACCTGGGAGAACAGCCTCGAAGACTGGCACTGGATCCTGGCCGTCAACCTGATGGGCGTGGTGCATGGGGTGCGCAGCTTCGTGCCGCGCATGCTGGCCGGCGGCGACGAGGGCCACATCGTCAACACCGCCTCGGTGGCCGGGCTGCTGACCGGCTCGGGCCCGTACTTCGCGTCCAAGCATGGCGTCAGCTGCCTCACCGAAGGCCTGTACAAGGACCTGAAGGTCGCGGGCGCCAGGCTGTCGGCGTCGGTGCTGTGCCCGGGCGTGATTCGCACCCAGATCCTGGACGCCGAGCGCAACCGGCCGGCGCAGTTCGGCGGGCCCACCGACCTGGCGAAGCTCAACGACAAGACGCGGCAATGGACCGAGGGCTTTCGCGCCGCGCTGGAGGCCGGCATCGACCCGGCGGTGGTGGCCGATGCGGTGCACGACGCGGTGCTGCAGGACCGCTACTACATCGTGCCCGCCCAGGAAGAGCACCTGCAGCGCATCGCCACGCGCCTGGCCGACATCATGGCGCTGCGCAACCCCACGCTGCCCGCGCCGCGGACATGAGCGAACCGCTGCTGCTGAGCGGCGCGCCCGGCTCGCCCTACACCCGCAAGATGGTGGCGCTGCTGCGCTACCGGCGCATCGCCTACCGGCTGCTGCTGTCGGCGCAGGCGCTGCCGGGGCTGCCGCAGGCCAAGCCGCCGCTGCTGCCCACCTTCTACCTGCCTGGGCCGGACGGCGCGCTGCAGGCCGTCACCGACTCCACGCCGCTGATCCGCCGCTTCGAGGCCTACCACGCCGGCCGCGCGGTGATTCCCGCCGACCCGGCGCTGGCGCTGATCGACGCGCTGCTGGAGGACTTCGGCGACGAGTGGCTCACCAAGGCGATGTTCCACTACCGCTGGCAGTACGCGGCCGACATCCGCAAGGCCGGTGAGGTGCTGGCCTGCTGGCGCGGCGGCCCGCACGACGACGCCGCGTTGACCGCCACCGCGCAGGCGGTGCGCGAGCGCCAGATCCCGCGGCTGCGCTACGTGGGCTCCAATGCCGCCACCGGCCCGGTCATCGAGGCCGGGTACCGGCGCGTGCTGCTGGTGCTGGAAGACCACTTCCGCGCCCACCGCTTCCTGATGGGCGCGCGGCCGGGCTCTTCGGACTTCGCGTTCTACGGCCAGCTGACGCAGCTGGTGCACTTCGACCCCACGCCGATGGCGCTGGCCAGCGAAATTGCGCCGCGCGTCGTTGCCTGGGTGCTGATGATGGAAGACCTGTCGGGGCTGGAGCCGGGTGACGCAGACTGGCTGGACCCGACGCGCCTGCCCGCCAGCCTGCATGCGCTGCTGGGCGAGACGGGGCGCCTGTACGCGCCCTTGCTCTTGGCCAATGCGCAGGCGTTGCAGGCTGGCCAGACCGAGATGCAGGCCACCATCGACGGCCAGCCGTGGGTGCAGCAGGCCTATCCATACCAGGGCAAATGCCTGGCCTGGTTGCGGCGCGACCATGCCGCGCTGTCGCCGGCCGACCGGACGCGTGCCGATGCCGCGCTGGCCGGCAGCGGCTGCGAGCTGCTGTTCAGCCCCTGAGGCGTCGCACTGCGTCGAGCAGCCGCGCTGCCGCGCCGGTCTCGTCGCAGGCGATGCGCGTGGCCACGCCCATCGAGCGCAGCCAGGTGATCTGCCGCTTGGCCAGCTGCCGCGTGGCGGCGATGCCCGATTCGCGCAGGCCGTCCATTGCGCCGGCCTCCAGCGCAGCCCAGGCCTGCCGGTAGCCCACGCAGCGCATCGACGGCATCTGCGGCCGCAGGGCAGGGCGCTGACGCAGCGCGCGCACCTCGTCGGCAAAGCCGGCCGCCAGCATCTCGTCGAAGCGCAGCGCGATGCGCTGGGGCAGCCCGGCGCGGGGGGCCGGCTCCAGCGACACCATCGGCCATCGCGCCGCCTGGCTGTGCGCCGCATCGCGCGCATGGAAGACCGACAGGGGCCGGCCGGTGGCCAGCCACACCTCCAGCGCCCGCTGGATGCGCTGCGCATCGTGGGGCGCCAGCCGCTGCGCCGTGGCCGGGTCCACCCGGGCCAGTTCGGCATGCAGCGCGGGCCAGCCCTCGGCCGCGGCGCGGGCGTCGAGCTGGGCGCGCAGGGCGGGGTCGGCCGCGGGCATCGCATCCAGGCCGTCGCGCAGCGCCTTGAAGTACAGCATCGTGCCGCCCACCAGCAGCGGCAGCCGTCCGCGCGCGCGGATGGCCTCGGCCGCGGCAGCGGCATCTCGCACGAACATCGCGGCCGAGTAAGCCTGCTCGGGCTCCAGCAGGTCGATCAGGTGGTGCGGCACGCGCGCGCGCTCGGCCGCGCCGGGCTTGGCAGTGCCGATGTCCATGCCGCGGTAGACCTGTGCCGAATCCACGCTGACGAACTCCACCTCGCCGCGCAGCGCCGCGGCCAGTTGCAGGGCCAGCGCGCTCTTGCCGCTGGCGGTGGGGCCGGCCAGGCAGATGCCCAGCGGCGTCACTTCGCCTCGCCGTGCCGCTGCACCAGCGTCCAGGCCACCAGCGCCGTCGCCACTGCCATGCCGCACACCGTCGTCACCAAGGGCCAGACCGTGCCGTTCATCGCCACGCCCAGCCAGGCGCCCACGGCCACGGCGGTGGCGGCCAGGATGAAGCCGGCCAGCGCCGAGGCCGCGCCCGCATGCTTCGGGAACGGCCCGATCACCGCCGCCTGGCCGCAGGGCTGGTGGATGCCGTGGCCGAAGCAGTAGACGAATTGCGGCACCGCGATGGCCCAGGGGCTGAACACGCCGGCCCAGGCCAGCAGTGCCATCGACACCCCGCCGGCCAGCGTGAAGGCCGCGCCGCGCTTCACCGCGCCGGCCAGGCCGTGGGCCAGCAGCCAGCGCCGGCACCAGAAGGTGCCGACGATGTAGCTGACTGAGCAGCCGGCGATGAACAGCCCGCAGGCCAAGCTGCTGCTGCCCAGCACCTCGATGAAGACGAAGGACGAGGCCGCGAGAAAGGCGAACAACCCGCCATAGGTGCAGGCGATCAGCAGCGCCCAGGCCACGAAGGTGGGGTGACGCAGGATGAGACCCCACTGCGCGAACATCGGCGCGATGCGCAGCGCCAGCGGGTTGCGCGCCGGCACGGTCTCCGGCATGGCCCGCATCACGGCGGCCAGGCACAGCGCGCCGAACACGCCGGTGGCCGCCAGCGCATGGCGCCAGCCCAGCAGCGTGGCCAGCATCCCGCCGAGCAGCGGGCTGGCCAGCGCGATGAGGCCCAGGCCGCCAAGCGCCTTGGCCATGACGCGCGCGCCGTCGGCAGGCGCGTACAGGTCGCGCACCATCGCGCGCGCACAGACCACGGCCGCGGCCATGCCCACGCCCTGCAGCGCGCGCCAGGCCACCAGCGTGGCGATGTCCGGCGCGAGTGCGCTGCCGATGCCGGCCAGCGCGAACACGCCCAGTCCGCCCAGCAGCACCGGCCGGCGGCCGTAGCGGTCGGCCGCCGGACCCAGCAGCAGCTGGCTGAAGCCGAAGGCGAAGAGCAGCGCCGACAGCGTCAGCTGGGTGCTGGCCATCGGCGAGTTCAGGTCCGCCGCCAGTCCGGGCAGTGCCGGCAGGTACAGGTCGGTGGTGATCGGCTGCGTGCCCAGCAGCAGCGCCAGCAGCGTGACGATCAGCGCCGGCGACATGCCGGCCGCTCGACCGGACGGCACGCCGGCCCGGGGGCGGCCCGGTGCGCGGCCCGCCGGCGCGCCCGCGCCCGCCTCAGAAGCGTTCGTCATCGCGCAGGTATCGCCATTGCCCCAGCGGCAGTTTGCCCAGCACCACGCTGCCGATGCGCACCCGCTTCAGGCCGACCACCTTCAGGCCCACCGCCTCGCACATGCGGCGGATCTGCCGCTTCTTGCCCTGCTGCAGCACGATGCGCAGCTGGTCCTCGTTGGCCCAGCTCACCTTGGCCGGCTTCAGCGCTTCGCCGTCCAGCTCCAGCCCGTGGCGCAGCAGCCGGATGGCCGACTCGGGCACGCCCTCGGCAAAGCCGTGCGTCACGCGCACCAGGTATTCCTTCTCCACCAGCGAGTGCTCGCCGATCAGCAGCTTGGCGATCCGCCCGTCCTGCGTCAGCACGAGCAGCCCGGTGCTGTCGATGTCCAGCCGGCCGGCCGGCGCCAGGCCGCGCGCATGGCCGGGGTGGAAAGGGCGCTTTTCCTCGTCCCAGCGATGCTCGGGCGTGACCAGGCTGGCCGCCGGCGGGTAGCCGTCCTCGGCCTGGCCGCTGACATAGCCGATCGGCTTGTGCAGCAGGATCGTGACGCTGCGCGCCTGCTCCTTGCGTGCGGCCGGGTCGATGTCGATGCGCTGCCCGGGCCGCACGCGCTGGCCCAGCACGGCCAGCTGGCCGTCCACCCGCACCCAGCCGGCGGCGATCCAGTCATCGGCCTCGCGGCGCGAGGCGATGCCTTGCTCGGTCAGCGCCTTCGACAGGCGGATGCCTTCGGCCGGCGCGCTGTGCTGCGGCCGCGGGCGGGGCATCGCCTGCGACGCGGCCGGGTTCACCGCCCGCGCAGGGCCCAGCACCGGGCGCTGGGGCCTGGGCTGTCGCGCTGGTTCGGCTGCCGGCCGCGGCGGGCGCATGGCGGCGGCCCGGGGAGCGCGCGGCGG
>JBEIHU010000223.1:0-6835 GCA_040381175.1 Burkholderiaceae bacterium | reverse complement strand
TGATCGAAACGCCGCGCATCGCCGCCGTGGCCAAGGACGGCATCCAGCTGATCGTCGTCTCGCGCGTCACCGTGCGCACCAACATCGACCGCCTGGTGGGCGGCGCCGGCGAGGAGACGATCATCGCGCGGGTGGGCGAAGGCATGGTCAGCACCATCGGCTCGGCCACCAGCCACAAGAACGTGCTCGAGAACCCGGACCACATCTCCAAGCACATCCTGTCCAAGGGCCTGGACGCCGGCACGGCCTACGAGATCCTGTCGATCGACATCGCCGACGTCGACGTGGGCGAGAACATCGGCGCCAAGCTGCAGATCGACCAGGCCAATGCCGACAAGCAGATCGCACAGGCCAAGGCCGAAGAGCGCCGCGCAATGGCCGTGGCGCTGGAGCAGGAGATGCGCGCGCGCGTGGTCGAAGCAGAAGCCGAGGTGCCGCGCGCCATGGCCGAAGCCTTCCGCGCCGGCAACCTGGGCATCATGGACTACTACCGCATGCAAAACCTGCAGGCCGACACCTCGATGCGCGCCCAGATCGCCACCCCGGCGGACGACGTGGCTGGCGGCCAGAAGCGGTAGGAGCAGCGGCCATGGGCGGCCTTCCCGAGGACCTGATCGTCTTTCTGTTGTTCGCAGCCTTCGTGCTGGTGCAAATCCTGCGCAACTGGCGTCGCGGCAAGCGGCGCCGCCCTCAGGCCGACCCGGTAGCGACGGGTCCGGTCGAGATCGACAGCCTGCAAGCCGAGCCCGAGCCCGTGGCGGCGACACCCGAGCCGCAACCGTGGGTGCCGACGCTGGCTGAAGGCCCGCGGCCCAGGCCGCTGGCGGCCTCCGTGGCCGCGCATGCGCCGGCCGGGTCGCCGAGTCAACGCTTTTCGCGCAGCAGGCTGCTGGGCGACCGGCATGCGCTGCACGATGCGATCGTGGTGGCCACCATCCTGGGCCCGTGCCGGGCCCGGCGACCGCACGAGATGGAGTAGCCCGAGCATGGACGCGCCGCTGAACGTGCTGGGCACGCCGCTCTTGCCCTGCTCATACGACCCATTGACCGGCTGGTTGCGCGATGGCTGCTGCCACACCGATGCGCGCGATGCCGGCAGCCACGTGATCTGCGCGCGCATGACGGTGGCCTTCCTGAACCACCAGATCGAGCGCGGCAACGACCTGATCACACCACGGCCAAATTCCCGTTTTCCCGGCCTGAAGCCCGGAGACCGCTGGTGCGTGTGCGCGCTGCGCTGGCGCGAGGCCTACGAAGCCGGCCATGCGCCGCCGGTGGTGCTGGAAAGCACCCACGCGCGTGCACTGGACTACGTGCTGATGGACTGGCTGCGCAGGAGCGCGCTGGCACCGGCCGCCGACGCCTGAGCGGCGCGACTAGAATCGCGGCCGGCTCGACCCGTGCGTACGCGGCGCACGGCCCAGGAGGGATGGATGAGCGGTTTAAGTCGCACGCCTGGAAAGCGTGTGGGGGTTAACAGCCCCCCGCGGGTTCGAATCCCGCTCCCTCCGCCAAGGATGCGTTTCACGGGGTCTCACGACGGCCCACGAAATCCCCGCAAAGCCACGTAGACAAGGGCTTTTTAGTTTCTGGCGGTGTCACGAAGCCGTTTGACATCGCACCCGCTCTGGGGGACTTTTTTGGGGGACTTTCTCGGGCCTCCGCGCCTCGGAGACTTAAAAGTTCCCCACCATGCCCCTTACCGACGCGACCTGCAAGAACGCCCGCTGCCCGGACGGCAAGGCCCGCCTGCGCTTTACCGACAGCGGTGGCCTGTACCAGGAGGTCTGGCCCGCCGGCGGCAAGTACTGGCGCTGGAAGTGCCGCTTCGCGGGCAAGGAAAGGCGCCTGGCTATCGGAACCTACCCCGCTGTAACGCTGTCGCAGGCGCGACAGGCACGCGATGCCGCTCGAAAGAAGCTGCTCGATGGCGTGGACCCCGTGAAGGCCAAGCTCGATTCGCGGCTGGCGATACGCCTGCGCATGGAAACGCACTTCGAAGCCGTGGCCCGAGCCTGGTTCGAACACTGGAAGGGTCCACGCACTGCGCGCCATGCCGACTACGTGATGCGGCGCCTGGAGGCCGACGTGTTCCCTGCCCTGGGCCGCAAGCCAATCAGCGAGATCACAGCGCCCCAGCTGCTGGCGATGGCCAAGAGCATCGAATCACGCGGCGCACTGGACATCGCCAAGCGCGCCTTGCAAACCTGCGGCCAGGTCATGCGCTACGCCGTGGCCCATGGTCTTCTCGAACGCAATCCGGCGGCCGACGTCAAGCCCGGCGATGCGCTCAAGGCGCGCAAGAAGCTGAACTACGCTCGCCTCGACGCCAAGGAAGTGCCGACGCTGCTGCGCAAGATCGACGCCTACCAGGGCACGCCGCACACGCGCCTGGCGATGCAGCTGATGGCACTGACCTTCGTGCGCACCGGCGAACTGATTGCCGCCCGCTGGGGCGAATTCGACCTCGAAGCCGCCGAGTGGCGCATACCGGCCGAGCGCATGAAGATGCGAACGCCGCACATCGTGCCGCTGTCGACGCAGGCCGTGGAGGTGCTGGCCACGCTGCACGAGCTGCGCGGCCTGAGCGACCTGCTGTTCCCAGGCGAACGCGATCACGAACGGCCGATGTCGAACAACACCATCCTCAAGGCGCTGGAGCGCATGGGCTACAAGCACCAGATTACAGGGCATGGATTCCGCGGCATCGCTTCGACGATGCTGCACGAGATGGGTTTTCGCCACGACGTCATCGAGCTGCAGTTGGCGCACCAGCAGCGAAACGCGGTCCGCGCTGCCTACAACCACGCGACCTACCTGCCCGAGCGACGCAAAATGATGCAGGCTTGGGCCGACCAGCTTGCCGCGCTCAGGCTCGGGGCGAAGGTGCTTCCCTTCAGGGCGGCATGACACGCGGCGCTTTGCCACATAGACAGGATTGACTACTCGTTTTCCCCATTTGGGGACTCATCGCTTGCCGATGACATCCCACTCGTGTAGAAGCGAGGCAGATTTACCGCACCGCCCGTTTCGCACGGCCAGGTGAATGAAAAAAAGAACCCGTCGTTGGGAAGCGTTACATGCGAAACAGCACGGCCCCGCAAGGGGCTGAAGATGCGGCCGTCTTGTCGGCCATCGAGCAGCGCTCACCCGGGCACAAACCCTCGGGGCTCGACGCCCTTTGCCTGATTGCCCGCTTGCATCAGGTGGCCGCCGATCCGGCGCACCTGGCGCATCAACTTGGTTGGCCGCCGAGCAACCAACCCAGCCCGACCGACCTGCTGCTCGCGGCCAAGCACTTGGGCCTGAAGGCCAAGCTCAGCCGAAGCAATCTTGACCGGCTGGCGCTGGTCCCGTTGCCAGCGCTGGCGCTGCTGCGCGGCGAAGCAGGCACCGTCATACCAGTGGTCCTGGCGCAGTGCGACGGCAAGCGTGTGCTGACCCAGGACCCGTCGGGTGCGCTGCACGGTGGCCGCCCGGTGATCGAGCCGCTGAGCATCTTTGCTGCGCAGTGGACCGGTGAGCTGATCCTCATCACCAGCCGGGCGTCGCTGGCCGGTGAACTGGCTCGCTTCGACTTCAGCTGGTTCATCCCCAGCCTGGTCAAGTACCGCAGGCTGTTTGGCGAAGTGCTGGTGGTGTCCCTGTTCCTGCAGCTGTTCGCGCTGGTCAGCCCGCTGTTCTTCCAGGTGGTGATGGACAAGGTGCTGGTGCACAACGGCCTGAGCACGCTGGACGTGCTGGTCATCGGCCTGCTCGTCGTGGTCGTCTTCGAAAGCGTGCTCACCGCACTCCGCACCTACGTCTTCAGCCATACCACCAGCCGCATCGACGTCGAACTGGGCGCGCGGCTGTTCCGCCACCTGGTGAACCTGCCGCTGGCGTACTTCCAGGCCCGGCGCGTTGGCGACTCGGTGGCGCGCGTGCGCGAATTGGAGAACATCCGCAGCTTCCTCACCGGCAACGCCCTCACGCTGGTGCTGGACCTGGTGTTCTCGGTGATCTTCATTGCCGTCATGTTGGTCTACAGCGTGCCGCTGACGCTGATCGTGCTGGTGAGCCTGCCGCTGTACGTGCTGCTCAGCCTGAGCCTGATGCCCATCCTGCGCGCCCGGCTGAACGAAAAGTTCGCTCGAGGCGCCGAGAACCAGGCCTTGCTGGTCGAAGCCATCACCGGCATCCAGACCGTCAAGGCCACGGCCCTGGAGCCCACGCTGGCCAAGCGCTGGGATGACCAGCTGGCAGGCTACGTGTCGGCAAGCTTCAAGACCAGCATGCTGGCCAGCTGGGGCCACGAAGGCATCAACCTGATCGGCAAGGTGGTCGGTGCCGTCACGCTGTGGTACGGCGCGCGGCTGGTGATGGAGCATCAGTTGACGGTCGGCCAGTTCGTCGCCTTCAACATGTTCGCTCAGCGAGTGGCCCAGCCGATCATGCGCATGGCCCAGCTGTGGACCGACTTCCAGCAGACCGGCATCTCGATGGCCCGCCTGGGCGACATCCTGAACACCCGCACCGAAGTGCCGCCCGCTGCGGCCGCCCAGCTGCCTGCGCTGAAGGGCCACATCCAGCTCGACCAGGTGACGTTCCGCTACCGGCCCGAGGCGCCGCCGGTGCTGCAAGGCCTGAGCCTGGACGTGCGCCCCGGCGAAGTCATCGGCATCGTCGGGCGCAGCGGCAGCGGCAAGAGCACGCTGACCAAGCTGGTGCAGCGCCTGTACACGCCCGAACAGGGCCGCGTGCTGGTGGACGGCATCGACATCAGCCTGATCGACGCCGCGCAGCTGCGCCGCCAGATCGGCGTGGTGCTGCAGGAGAACTGGCTGTTCAACCGCAGCGTGCGCGAGAACATCGCCATCGCCGACCCGGCCGCGCCGATCGAGCAGGTGATGCAGGCGGCGCAACTGGCCGGTGCACACGGCTTCGTCAGCGAGCTGCCCGAGGGCTACGACACCCTCGTCGGCGAACAGGGTGCGGGTTTGAGCGGCGGCCAGCGCCAGCGCATTGCCATCGCCCGGGCGCTGTTCACGAACCCGCGCATCCTGATCCTGGACGAGGCCACCAGCGCGCTGGACTACGAAAGCGAAGCCATCTTGCAGCGCCACATGGGCGCCATCTGCAAGGGGCGCACCGTCATCATCATCGCGCACCGGCTGAGCTCGGTCAGGCACGCGAACCGCATCCTGGTCATCGACCAGGGGCGGCTTGTGGAAGAAGGTGCGCACGAATCATTGCTGCAGCAGCCCCAAGGCCTGTACGCGCGGCTGTGGTCGATGCAGTCGGGGGCCACGGCATGAGCAAGGCCGAAGCCACCCCCCAGCGGCACCCCGCGTTAGAGCTGCTGGGGCGCTACCGCGCCATCTTCGGGGCCGTGTGGGCCGCAAGGCACCAGCTGGCCGGCCCCAAGCGCCTGGCCGACGAAGCCGCCTTCTTGCCCGCGGCATTGAGCTTGCAGGACACACCGGCGCACCCGGCGCCGCGGCGCGTGGCTATCGCCCTGTGCGCGCTGTTCGTCATCGCGCTGGTCTGGGCTGTCTTCGGCCAGGTAGACATCGTCGCCGTGGCACCGGGGCGCATCGTCGTCAGCGAGCGCACCAAGACCTTGCAGCCGTTGGAGACCAGCGTGGTCAGGAAGGTGCTGGTGAAGGACGGCGACACGGTGCAGGCCGGCCAGGTGCTGGTGGAACTGGACGCCACGAACGCCAGCGCGGACGGCGCCAGCGTGCGCGAGCAGCTGCGTGCCGCCATCTCCGAGGAACGGCGCACCGCGGCGCTGGCGACGGCCCTGCAGGCGAACTCGGTGCCGGTGCTGCCGAAGGCCCCGCCTGAGGCCGCCAGCGATCAAATGGCCGCCAGCGACCAGGCGCAACTGCAGGCTGCATGGTCCGACATCAGCGCCCGGCTGGCCCAGCTGGCGGCCGAGCAGGCCCGACGCCAGGCCGAGGCGGTGACGGTGAACGAGCTGATCAGGACGCTGGAGAGCACGTTGCCCATCGCCCGACAGCGCGAGGCCGACTTCAAGAGTCTGCAAGAGCAGGGCTTCATGTCCAGCCACGCCGGGCAGGACCGCACGCGCGAACGCATCGAACAGGAAAGCGACTTGGCCACGCAGCGCGCCCGACTAAACGAAGCCCAGGCCGCTCTGGCGGAAACCAAGCAGGCGCGCCTGGCCTACTTGGCCGAGACGCAGCGCACGCTGAGCGAGCGCCATGCGCTGGCGGCGTCGAAGCGCCAGCAACTGACCCAGGAGCGCCACAAGACCGAACAGCGTACCCGGCTGGCGCAGCTGGTGGCGCCGGTCGACGGCAGTGTGCAGCAGGTGGCGGTGCACACCGAGGGCGGCGTGGTGACGCCGGCGCAGGTGCTGATGGTCATCGTGCCGAAGGATGCGCAGGTCACCGCCGAGGTGGTGGTGGACAACAAGGACATCGGCTTCGTCGGCGCCGGACAGTCCGCGGCCATCAAGCTGGAGACCTTCCCGTTCACCCGCTACGGCACGGTGCCGGCCACGGTGAAGAGCGTGGTCGCAGATGCGGTGAACGACGAGAAGAAGGGTGCGATCTTCCCGGCGGTGTTGAGCCTGAACCAGGCCAGTATCGACGTGGATGGCAAGCGCATCAATCTGAGCCCGGGCATGAACCTGACGGCGGAGATCAAGACCGGCAAGCGGCGGGTGATCGATTATCTGCTCAGCCCCATACAGCGCACGGCCAATGAGAGCGTGAGGGAGCGATGAGTTAATCGCGTGTTCTTACCGATTGAGCCATGCATTCAGGAGAGAAAGTCCGATTTAGTGATCGCACCGTTTGGAAGTGACGGTGCGCCGAAATACTGT
>JBEIHU010000222.1:0-6843 GCA_040381175.1 Burkholderiaceae bacterium | reverse complement strand
TTGAACTCTCAAAGCGAACGGTCGACTACTCCAGACTGGCTGGCGTCCCGCCGATGACCGGCTCCGCTCTGGGCGAACTCACCCACCGACCCTTCGGCGTCGTTCAAGACCCCGGATTGATCGCCACGAAGCGGTCGCTCGGGTAGGGTGTCATGCTGCCGGTTTGAGACACTCATGGCGTCGGTACGGCAGCAGCGCGCGGCGGAGGGTTCATGAAGGTTGACAACGGTTGTCAAACTGCGCAAGTTTCAACCATGAGCCGCCACACCATGAGCTTCGCTCTCCCTGAGTCGATGCGCGAATACATCGACAACCGGGTTGCCGCAGGCCACTACGGCAACACCAGCGAGTACATCCGCGACCTGGTCCGGCGGGACCAGGAAGAGCAGGCGAAGAAGCGGCTTCGCGACCTCATCGAAGAAGGGCTGGCATCCGGGCCCGGCCGGCTTCGCACCACGGCGGACGAGAAGGAATTGCTGGCAATCGCTCGCGGCGAGATCGATTGAAGCCGGCAGTTCTTCGCCCGCAGGCGCTGCGCGATCAGCAGGGCGAGGTGCGGTACTGCCGCGAGGAAGGTGGCACTCGCTTGGCAATGACGGTGGTCAAAGCGACAAATGAGGCAGTTGACCAGTTCGAACTCGAACCCGGCATCGGCTCGCCAAGGCTCGGCACGCTTCTGAGCATTCCGGGGCTTCGGACCCGGCGGGTGGCAAAGTTCCCGCTGCTGTGGTGTTGCTTCGAGCGCGCAGACCAGCTGGATGTGGTTCGACTGCTCGGTGAGCGCCAAGACATCGCGGCAATCTTGGGCAACGAGTTCGCGTCGAACTGATTGCGCTCGACCGCCAGGAAGCTGCCCTTCACGAAGTCGGGTCTTGGCCGATTCTCAATAGGTGAAAGCCAGACAGCCGTGTCGCCCGAAGCCCACTGGGTTTCAGGTGCCCTCGCGCAAGCGCCTGGCCAACACCGCGCGGGTGATCTTTCCAGACTCGGTCTTGGGCAGATCCTCCAGCACGTGGATCGCCACCGGGCACTTGTAGGCCGCCAGCCTGTCGCGGCAGTGACGCTGCAGCGCCAGAGGGTCCAGGCCGGCCTGCGCGGTGGCGGAGACGTAGGCCACCACGGTCTCGCCGCGGTAGGGGTCGGGCGCACCGACCACGGCCGCCTCGCGCACGCCGGGAAAGGCGTAGAGCACGTCCTCGACTTCGCGCGGCCAGACCTTGAAACCCGAGGCGCAGATCATGTCCTTCTTGCGATCGACCAGATAGAACCAACCCGCCGCGTCGCGGAAGCCAACGTCACCGGTGTGCATCCAGCCGCCGGCCAGCACCTGCGCGCTCTCCTCCGGCTTGCGCCAGTAGCCGGCCATCACGGTGGGCCCGCGCACCAGCAGTTCGCCATGCTGGCCCGGCGGCAGTTCCCGGCCCTGCTCGTCGACGATGAGGGCATCGATGCCGGGCAGCGGCAAACCGATGGACAACGCACCCGACTGCGGGTCCACCGGGATCTCGCCATCGACCGGCGCCAGGTGGCTGGGCGCGCTCAGTTCGGTCATGCCGTAGGAACTGCGGATCGAACGCCCGAAGCGCTGCGCGAAGGCCCGCACCACCGCCGGTGCGATCGGCGCGCCGCCCGAATAGAGGTGCTCGAAGCTCGCAAAGTGCGCGGCACGAGCCTCGGGCTGGTTCATCAGCGCGATGAAGGCGGTGATGGCCCCAATGATGAAGGTGGGCCGGTGCTCGACGAAGCTCTCCAGCGCCAGCTCCGGATGGAAACGATAGCCCAACACTTGGCTGGCGCCGGCGGCGAAGGCGGTGACCATCTGCACCTCGAGCCCGGTGACGTGGAACATCGGCGCCAACGCGAAGATGCGCGAATTCCCGTCCAGTCCGAAATGCGCCACGCAGGCGCGCGCGTTGCCGACCAGGTTGCGGTGTGTGAGCATGGCGCCCTTGGGCACGCCGGTGGTACCCGAGGTGTACATCAGCACCGCCACGTCATCGGCCTGCGGGCCGGGCGTGTCGGGCGCAGACGCCTCAGCCAGCGCGGCCTGAGCCTGCGCCGGTGGCGGCTGGGCGGGCACCGGCGGCAGCACGCGGGCATCCTCGCGGCGCTGCCCTTCGCGCGGCGAGGTCCACAGCACGCGGTTCGCCGGCAGCACGTCCTCGGCAGCGGCAACGACCTCGTGCCACTGGTCGTCGTGGCACAGCAGCGCGGCCGGCCGGCAATCGGCGAACAGGCGCGCCAGTTCGGGGCGGCGGTACATCGGGTTCAGCAGCACGGCGATGGCCGCCAGCTTCCAGGCGGCCAGCGCACCAATCACGAACTGCGGGGTGTTCTGCAGCACGATGCCGACACGGTCGCCGCGCTGCACGCCCTGCGCGCGCCAGGCGGCTGCCAGCGCATTGCTGCGCGCGTCGATCTCGGCATGGTCCAGCGTGCGGTCGAAGTAATGCAGCGCCGGGGCGTTCGGCGGCACCGCGCGAAACAGTTCCAGCACGGTGGCCGGCGGCGTGGTCGATGACGAGTTCGCAGGAGACATGGCTTCAACGCCGCGGCGATGCCGGGCTCTTCTTGGCCCCGCCCCAGCCGCCGTCGGGGTCGTTGCCCATCTTCTCGATCAGCAGCCGCGTGCGTCGGATATGAAGTTGCACTACGCTGCGCGCGCCGTCGGCGTCGCGGGAACGGATCATGTCCATCAGCAGCAGGTGCTGCGGGTCGGAAAAAGGCAGCCCGTTCTTGGCCAGCGACCCCTTGACGAACCAGCGACGGAAGTGCTGCGTGGTGTTCCAGAAGCGCTCGACCATGCGGCGCAGCTGCGGCATCGGCGCGCGCGAATAGGTCTTCAAGTGGAAGATGCGGTCCAGGCCGATGTATTCCTGGATGCTGTCGCAGCGCTCCAGGCGCTGCACCATTGCTTCGAGTGCGGCGATGTCGTCATCGCTCAGGTGAGGCACGCTTTCGTGGATCGCCAGCGGCTCCAGCACCTCGCGGATCTTGTAGACCTCGATCGACTCCTGCGACGTGACGTCGGCGATCCACGCGCCGCGGTTGGGCGCCAGCACCACCAGCCCTTCGTTCTGCAGCTCGCGCAGCGCCTCGCGCACCGGAATGCGGCTGGAGCCGAACTTCGCCGCCAGCCACTCCTGGCCGACGCGCGTGCCCGGCAGCATGTCGCCATCGATGACCGCACGCCGGATCTCGTCGGCGATGCGGGCGCTGAACAGCGAGGTCTCGTCGTCCGTGGCGACATCATGGCCGGGCGATGGCGGTGGCACGGTGGGGCGGGAAGGCATGGCAATGGCGCTTCAGTGGATGGCGGCGTACATGATCTTCTCCTGCGTCGCATCTGCCGCCGGGATCTCCTCGACGATACGCCCGCCGCGCGCCACCAGCACGCGGTCGGCAATGCCCAGGATCTCCAGCAGAGACGAGGAGATGACCATCACCGCCTTGCCCTGCGCTGCCAGTTCGCGGATGGCCTTGCGGATCTGCGGGATGGCGCTGCCGTCGACACCCCGCGTCGGCCCGTCGAAGATCACCACCGACGGTTCCTGCGCCAGCGGCTTGGCGACCACTACCTTGTGCTGGTTGCCGCCGGAGTATTCGATGATGCGCAGGATGCGCTTGCGCGCCGAGGTCGACAGCCCCTCGATCCATCGGTCGGCAATGCGCTTCATCTCGCTGCGCGAATACCACCAGCGCCGCACCCGCGGCGACGAAAGGTAGCCGAGGTAGATGTTCTCGTCGACCGTCATGGTCTCGAAGAAGCCGTCGACCTTTCGGTCCTCGGTGATGTAGGCGATGCCGTCGCGCACCGGCTTGCCGCGCAGGTAGATCATGCCGCCGCGCAGGAAGTTGCGCTTGCGCGCACCGCACACCACCTGCGCCGCCTCGCTGCGGCCGGCACCGACCAGGCCGAACACACCCGCCACCTCGCCGGCAAACAGCGAGAAAGACATGTTCTTGACGATGCTGCCCATCGTCACGTTCTCCACCGACAGCAGCTTCTTGCCGCGGCGCGGCGGCTCGCCGTCGGCAGGCCGCTGCAGCGCGTACTCGCCCCAGCGGCCGATCATCATGCGCACCAGGTCGTCGCGTGAGACTTCGCGCGAGGCCATCGTGCCGATGCAACGGCCGTCGCGCAACACGGTGATGCGGTCGGCCAGCTCCAGCGCCTCATCGAGCGCATGCGAGATGAAGATGATGCAGGTCGCGCGCTCGCGCAGCGTGTTCATCTGGTGGAACAGATGCCGGGTCTCCTCCGGCGTCAGCGAAGCCGTCGGCCCGTCGAAGATGAAGCTGCGCGCGTTTTGGCGCACCGCGCGCACGATGTCCACCCTCTGCCGCTTCGCGGTGCCCAGGTTCTCCACCAGCGTCAGCGCATCGACGTTGAAGTTCAGCGACTGCAGCGACTGCGTGGTCGCGATGCACTGCGCAAAGCCCGAGAACGGCCATGGCCTGGGTGGGTTTGCGGCGGGCCGCGGCCTGTCCCCTCGGCATCGATTCCTCCTGTCGCTGCGGGGTGGCCGGGAGGCCACGTCCAAGTGTCGGAATGGGCGTCAATCTCGCCACTTTGGATCCAATCGTCAACAGTTGGATCCAAAACATAGTGAAAACACCGATGAAACCTGCTATGAAGGCTTTAATGGGTCGACTATGGATCCATAATGCGGGTTAGCGAGCATTGCGATGCCGCGGCCAAACCCTACGATGCTTCGCAAGCCGCCACCCCCAGGAGACGTCCATGGTCACCAAAGCTATTGCTGTGCTTGCCTGCGGGATCGTCGCCGCGACAAGTGCATTCGCCCAGGCCAAGGAGCTGAAGATTGGCGTCATCTACGACCTGTCCGGCCCGCTCGCGGCTGGAGGCTCGAACGCCGCCTACCTCGGCACCAAGTACGCCATTGACATGATCAACGAGCGCGGCGGCATCGAGGGCTACAAGATCAAGCCGGTCTACGCCGACGCACAGAGCAAGGCCGACGTCGCCATCAACGAAGCCGAGCGCCTGTTGAACCAGGAAAAGGTGGACATGCTGATGGGCGTGTTCTCGTCAGCTCACTGCGTGCCGATGGCGCAGAAGGCCGACCAAGCCAAGCGCTTCATGTGGGCCAACGTCTGCGTCGCTTCGGCGGTGTTCAAGGACAAGAACCTGCGCTACGTGTTCCGGCCGCAGGTGCATTCCGACCAGTTCGGCGAAGCCTCGTGCACCTTCCTCAACGAACAGGCCAAGGCGCGCCTGGGCAAGGACCCGAAGGACCTGCGCGTCGCGGTAATTTACGAAGACGGCCCCTACGGATCGGGCGTCGCGGCGGGCAACGAGTCGGCGTGCAACAAGTTCGGCATGCAGGTGGTGCTGAAGGAAGGCTACGCGGCCACTTCACCCGACCTGTCACCATTGGTCACCAAGCTCAAGCGCGCACGGCCAGACGTGATCCTGCACACCGGCTACAACCCTGACATCACGCTGTTCCTGCGTCAGTCGCGCGAGCAGGGTCTGAAGTGGGCCGCGCTGATCGGGCACGGGGCAGGCTACGGCCAGTTCGACAAGTTGTTCGCCACTTTCAAGGAAGATGCCAACTACATCTACAACGTCGACCCGGTCGCTGCACAGCTGCTCGATGCCAAGACACTGGCGCCTGGCCTGGGCGACGTCACCAAGGAAATGGTCAAGCGCTACAAGGCCGACGTCAAGGGAGACGAGGTGCCGCCGCACGTGTCGATGGGCTTCAACCAGTCGTGGATCTTCTTCAACGACGTACTGCCCCGCGCCATCAAGAAGCATGGCGGCATCGATGCCGAGGCGCTGCGCAGGTCCGCGCTCGAGACCGACATTCCTGTCGGCGGCACCATCCAGGGCTACGGTGTCAAGTTTTTCCCGCCGGGCCATGCGATGGCCGGGCAGAACGAGCGGTCCTCGCCAGTGGTAATGCAATACAACGGCAACGATACCTTCGTCGTCTGGCCTTCGGCCATCAAGACCAAGGACCCGGTGCTGCCCTTGCCCAGGGGCCACGCCTACGCCAACTGACCGGCCGATGGCTGTGCCGTGTGGCTGCGTCGGCCCAGATGCTGCAAGTCGAATCCCTGACCAAGCGCTTCGGCGGCTTCACGGCCGTCGACCGCCTGTCGTTCGATCTGCGCGAGGGTGAAATTCTGGGCCTCATCGGGCCTAACGGCTCCGGCAAGAGCACCACCTTCAACGTGCTGGCGGGGCTGTACGCACCCAGCGCCGGATCGGTGCGGTTCATGGGGCGTGAGATCGGCGGCCTGCCGCCGAACAAAGTGTGCCGCGCCGGGCTGGCCCGCACCTTCCAAATCCCGCGGCCGTTTCGCAAGCTGTCGATCCTGGAGAACGCGACGCTCGCTGCCTTCTACGGCGCGTCCGAGCCGGTGACCCGCGGCGAGGCGCGCATGCGAGCCGAAGACGCGTTGACGCTTATCGGCCTGCCGCGCGACCCTGACGCACGCGTCGACACGCTGGGTGCGGCGGGCCTGAAGAAACTGGAAATGGCGCGTGCACTGGCCACGCGCCCCAAGTTGCTGCTGGCCGACGAAAGCCTTGGCGGCCTGGACGAGGGCGAGATGGAGCAGGCGGCGCAGATGTTGCGCCGCATCCGCGACGAGCGCGGCATCACCATCATCTGGGTCGAGCACATCATGGGTGTGCTGATGAAGGTCATCGACCGCTGCCTGGTGCTCGACCACGGCGAGTTGATTGCGCAGGGCAGCCCTGTCGAGGTCACGCACGACGCCAAGGTGGTGGAGGTTTATCTGGGCACCGATGCCACAGAGTTGCAGGGCCAGGTGCACAGCCACAACAACGCGCGTTTGGCCGGCCGC
>JBEIHU010000221.1:0-6877 GCA_040381175.1 Burkholderiaceae bacterium | reverse complement strand
GCTGTTCGTCTTTGCTCGCGCCGCCGAGGGGCCGCGCATGCCGCTGGCCATCATCAAGCACAGCGCGGCCGATCTGCCGCTGAGCTTCACGCTCGACGACAGCATGGCGATGGCGCCCGAGCTGAAACTCTCGTCCTTTGCCAACGTGGTGGTCGGCGCGCGGCTGTCGAAGAGCGGCAACGCCATGCCGCAAAGCGGCGACCTGGAAGGCACGACCGCGCCGCTGGCCGGCCGCAGTAGCGGCATCGAGTTGGTCATCGACAGCGTGCGGCCTTAGGAGGCCGAGCTCAGCGGGCCGCCGCCAGGATCTCCAGCAGCTGGCCGGGCTGCTGCACCTGCCAGCGCGGCGGTGCCGGCAGGCTGTGCAGCCTGCCGTAGCCCCAGCCAGCCCAGACGGAGGGTGAACCCGCCGCCGCCGCGGCCCCCATGTCGGCGGCGCTGTCGCCGACCATCAGCACCTGCTGCGTCGCCAGGCCCAGCGCCTGCGCGGCGCGGTCCAGCATGGCCGGGGCAGGTTTGCGCCAAGCGGCTTCGTCGGCGCCGTAGACCGCGGCGAAGTGCGGCAGCAGACCGGCGGCATCGAGCACCGCGCGGGCCAGCGCGCCGGGCTTGTTGGTCACCACCACCAGCGGCCAGGCCGGCTGCAGTTGCTGCAGCAGCCCGTGAATGCCGTCGAACACCCTGCCATGGGCCAGCGGTGCTGACAGGGTGCTGCGATCGAAGGCCTGGCGCAGCGTCCTGCGCAAGGCCGCGCCGTCGCCATGCTGCAGCGCCAGCAGCGCACGGTCGATGAGCACGTCCGGGCCGTCGCCGATCCAGGTGCGCACGCGCTCCAGATCGAAGCCGGCGAAACCCGATTCCTGCAGCGCCGTGTTCAAGGCGTGGCCGATGTCGGGAGCGCTGTCGACCAGCGTGCCGTCCAGGTCGAAGGCCAGCGCACGCAGTGCGACGATGTCTGTGCTCATCGTTTCGGCCTGGCGTGGCGCCTGGCCGGCGCAGCGCGGCCCGGTTCAGGCGTTGCGATCATGTGGAGACGGCCTTGGGAAACGGGTTAAGGACGGCGGCATGTTACGCAAGTCCGCCGAACCGGCGTGGCCCCGCAGGGCGCGCGGATCGTTCCGGCGGCGACGGCAAGGGCGGGGGCCGGCGTCAACCGCAGCGGCCGCACCGGCGTTGGCTACAGCGTAGGCTAGACTGCTTTTCTCGGTGTCTCGAGACCCAGCGCCGCGAAATGCCGAAGATCAACCCCAACGATGGAGCATTCCCGTGAGTTCAACCAATCGCCGCGTTTTCATGATGACCCTGGTCGCCGGCACCTCGGCGCTGGCCACCTCCGCCGCCATGGCGCAGGCCAAGCTGGACGAGAAGGATCCCACTGCCGTGGCGCTGGGCTATGTCGCCGACACCGGCAAGGCCGACAAGAAGAAGTACCCGAAGCACGATGTGGCGCAAAAGTGCAGCAACTGCCACTTGTTCCAGGCCAAGGCTGGCGCCGCCGAGGGCGGCTGCCCGCTGTTCCCCGGCAAGAGCGTGGCCGCCAACGGCTGGTGCGTCTCCTGGGTGAAGAAGGCCTGAGGCCGTCGAACCGACCGCCTGCACCGCGGCCCCAGGCCCGGTGCAGGCGTTGACGATGCGCCGCGCCGCGGTGCATGGCCCCTGACATCACGCCTGGAGCCCGCGGACCTTAGCATTGCCGCCATCGGGCCCTTGGCCTGCCCTGCCTTCACACCGCACGGCCAACCATGTTCGCGATCTGCTTCGCCGCCCGCTGCCGCGCGACCGCCGGCGCTTGGCGACTGGCCTTCACGGCCATCGCCGTGGCATGGCTGGCCGGCTGCGCGAGCCTGCCCGAGCAGGTCGAGCGCCAGGCCTCCAAGTCGCCCGGCGCGGCACTGGACACGCCGCTGGGGCGAATCGCCAAGGCTTCGACCGCCGACCCCGAGCAAAGCGGCTTCCGCCTGATGCCCACCGGGCAATACGCATTGCAGGCACGCATCGAACTCGCGCGGCGAGCCCAGCGCACGCTCGATGTGCAGTACTACCAAATCTACAACGATCGCACCGGCCGCTACGTGATGCGCACGCTGCGCGACGCCGCCGACCGCGGCGTGCGCGTGCGGCTGATCATCGACGACCTCTACACCTCTGGCATGGATCCGCTGCTGCTGGGGCTGGACGCCCACCCCAACTTCGAGGTGCGGCTGTTCAACCCCTTTCCAGCGGGGCGGCAAAACTTCCTGACGCGCTTCGCCGCGAACTGGCATGAGTTCGACCGCGTGCACCGGCGCATGCATAACAAGCTGTTCATCGCCGACGGAGTGATGGCGGTGGTCGGCGGGCGCAACATCTCCGACGAATACTTCATGGCCAGCGCCGGTGCCAACTTCATCGACCTGGACACCTTTGTCATCGGCGCGATCCTGCCGCGGCTGTCATCGCTGTTCGACGAATACTGGAACAGCGACCGGGTCATGCCGGTCCGCGCCATCGTCAAGACCCACCTGTCCGATGCGCAGCTGCAAGCCGACTTCGAACGTCTCACCGCCGCGCCCTCCGAGCCCTTGCTGCGCATCACCCGGGCGCCTTCCGAAACCGGCCTGGCCGACGTGGTCGAAGTGGTGGGCGAAACCGGCGGCACGCCAGAGCCGGAGAAGCCTCCGCCCAACGACCTGCTCGGATACGGCCCGCTGCTCGACGAACTGAACGCCGGCAAGGTCGGGCTGATCTGGGCAGACGCGCAGGCCTATGCCGATGCGCCGGACAAGGTCATCGGCCGCGTGTCCACCTATGGCATCGCGCCGATCGACGACGTGGACAGCGTGCGCTACAACGTCATAGAGATGATCCGCCGCGCGCGCAAGGACGTGGTCATCACCAGCCCCTACCTGGTGCCTGGTGCCGAAGGCGTCGAGACCTTCCGCAACGCGGTCGAGCGCTACGGCGTGAAGTTCACGCTGATCACCAACTCGCTGGCCGCCACCGACGAGCCCGTGGTGCACACCGGCTACCGCCGCTACCGGCCCGAGCTGCTGAAGCTGGGCGTTAACCTGTACGAACTGAGCCCGCAGAAGGTCAGCCGCAGCCTGCGGCTGGGGCGCTTCTCCAGCTCGATCGGCCGGCTGCACGCCAAGAGTGCTGTGGTGGACGGCGAACGCGTGTTCATCGGCTCGCTGAACTTCGATCCGCGCTCCGACCAGCACAACACCGAGATCGGCCTGTTCATCCAGAGCCCGCAGATCGCGCAGCAGATGCTGAAGCTGGTGGACGTCATCCGCCAGCAGGGAGCCTACAAGGTGTCGCTGGCCGACAACGGCAAAGACGTGGTGTGGCTGACCACAGGCCCCGGCGGGCGCGAGGAAGTGGTGCAGGAGCCCGAGACCGACATCTGGACGCTCATCATGCTCGAACTGATGTCGCTCATCGCCCCCGAAGGCATGCTGTAGCCGGCTCGGCTATTGCATCCTGATGGCTTCGATCTGGATGATGAGGCGCACCGCATCCTCGAACCCGAACTGCAGCCCCCAAAGAATGTCCCACTGGCTGCGCTGGATCACGGTCTCGAAGTCGCCGCCGCAGACCTCGCGCCTGATCAGCGGATTGATGTAGCAATTGAACTTCAAGGCCTTCAGCATCACCGGGTGGGTCTTGCCCTTCAGCGTCAGCTGGCCGTGGACCTCGCTGACCTTGTCGCCATTGAACACGAACTTGTCGGACACGAAGCGCCCTGTGGGGTGGTCGGCGACATTGAAGAAGTCTTTGCCCTGGATCTGCCGGTTGAGGAAATCGACGCCGGTGTTGACCGACGAGATGTCGATGACGATGTCCACCTTGCCCTGCTGACCTGCGCGGTCGAAGAACAGCGTGCCGTCCTTCATGCTGAAGCGTCCGCGGTTGGTGGAGGTGCCGTAGTGACCGTTTTCGTAGTTGACGAAGGTGTGCGTCGGGTCGATCGCAAAGTTGGTCGCCGGTGCCTGGGCCAGCGCTGGCACGCCCCACGCCAACCCCGCGGCCAGGCAAGTCGCCAGCCTCAGGACGAAGCTCTTCGCCACCGCCGCGGGCTGCGCCCCGCGGCGTTCGCCCTCGGGGCGGCCCAGCGGGCTCATTGGGACACCTTCGGGCTGCGTCCTGCGGTGTTCGCCCTCGGGGCGGCCCAGCGGACTCACAGCGGACCCAGGCCTGTCAGGGCCAGCTTGAACTTGACCGTCACGTCGTTGGCGACGACCGTGGTGTCCGTCCACTCGCCCTCGCCGATCTTGAAGTCGAGCCGCTTGATGACGAAGCTGCCGGTGGCGGTGGAATTGGCTCCCGCTTGTGCGATCTGCACCGGGACGACCACGTCGCGGCTGTTGCCCTTGATGTCGAGCTTGCCAGCGACCTCGAACTTGCCGCCGCCCAGCCCCTTGATGGCGGTGGACTTGAAGGTGGCCTGCGGAAACTTGGCCACGTTGAACCAGGTGGCCTTGGGCATCTCGGCATCGCTTTCGGGCACGCCCAGCGACGCGCTGCCGGTGTCGATGCTGAAGGCCACGCTGCCCGCTTCGGGCTTCTTCGGGTCGAGGTTGATCTGGGCGTCGAACTTCTTGAAGCGCCCGTCCACCGGCACGCCCATCTGCCGGGTGACGAAGGCGATCTCGCTTTGCGCAGAGACCAGCTTGGCCGCCTGAGCCCAGGCAGGTGTGGAAGGCAGGACCCCGACAACGAGCAACGCTGCAATGGCAAGAGATTTTTTCATGTTTCTATGCTATCCAAAAAACGGTATGCGCACGGGCTTTCGCCGCGCGGTAACCCGACCGCTCAGCCCGGGAAATGAAACACAATCCGTGCGTCGCAGCCAGCCTCGGCATCGCACCCGCACCGCAAGACCCGCCCTCGAGGACACCGATCCATGCATTTCGACCTCATCACCGCCATCGGCCTGCTTGGCGGCGCCTTCTACCTGGCCAGCCACTACATGCGCGCGATGGTGCCGCTGCGCGTGCTGTCGCTGGTGAGCAATGTGCTGCTGATCACCTTCTCGGTGTTTCACCTGCATTTCGACTGGACCAAGCTGATCGTGTCGCCGGAGTTCCTGCTCAACGTGATCCTGATGCCGGTGAACGCCAAGCGGCTGCTCGAGATCATGCGGCTGACCAAGGAAATCGAGAAGGTGACCGAGAAGTCGCCGGCCTCCGAATGGCTGCTGCCGCACATGCACATGCACAAGCACCATGCCGGGCATGTGCTGTTCCGCGAGGGCGACGAGGCCGACGAGATCTACTACGTGGGCAGCGGCCGGCTGCGGCTGGAAGGCGTGAACGCCACGATCGGCCCGGACAGCCTGATCGGCGAGATCGCGCTGTTCTCGCCCGACAAGAAGCGCACGCTGACCGTCGTCTGCGAGACCGACTGCGAGCTCTACACGATGACCGACGAGCAGATCTACCAGCTGTACTACCAGAACCCGAAGCTCGGCTTCTACTTCATGCGCCTGGTGGTGGCCCGGCTGCTGGCCGACGTGCAGCGTCACAAGGCGGCCGCGCAGGCGGGCTGATCTCGTACCCCAGCCCGTCGGAGCACAGACGCAGCGTGGCAGGAAAGGCCAGACTGACCGTTGGCGCGGTGCGCGCGTTCGGCAACAGGTCGATTTCGGCGGGCTGCTCCACCGGCAGATCGGCCGGCCTGGCGTGGCGCAGCAGCTCGTCGGTCATGCCTGCCGCGCGGCGGAAGATGGCATCGCGGTTGACGCCGTAGCCGCTCAACCCGCCGAACCGCGCGGAGTCCTCGTGGCCCGCGCTGGCCTGGCGTGGACGCCGAACCGGCGCCGCCAGCCGCTGCGCCTGGGCAATGAAGGTGGCGTCCTCGGGGACAAGCGGGTCCTGCGCAAGGAAGGCGGCGCCGATGAGGGTGCCCCGGGGTCGCGCGAAGCTGCACCACTCCGGCGGCGACCGGGTCGCCGCAGGCGGCCCACACGATCGACATGCCGCGCGCGACCCGTGACGCGGCTGCTGCGGTCAACTTCAGATGGCTGACGACCAGTTCGGCGGGTCGCTGCAGCACCTGCTGCGCCAGCGCCGGCAGCTGTCTCCGTCTGCCGATCGGCATCCCAGGCCTGCGTCTGCGGACTGCGCCCCCATCGCCCAGGCCTTCAACGACCCTCTCGACGGCGCAGAAGCGCACTGGCCGCGACGCCGGTCCCGCCGCCATCAGGGCGATGCACCAGGAGCGGCCCGCCGGCTGGGCGCGCCAGCCGGTCAGCCCGGCCAGGAGCTCGGTAGTCAACCTGATGGCTGTCCCGCACTGGGCGGCGCTGCTTCGGTTAAGGTTTCGGTCCCCCGCCGCCAGGAGCCGCCATGACCCAAGCCACCGACCTTGCCGACTGCAGCGCCATCGAGCTGCTGCAGCTGTACCGCAGCCGCCAGGCCTCGCCGGTGGAAGCCACCCGTGCGGTGCTGGCGCGCATCGACAAGCTCAACCCCCGGCTCAATGCCTTCTGCCATCTGGCGCCCGACGAGGCGCTGGCCGCCGCGCGGGCCAGCGAATCGCGCTGGCGCAGCGGGCTCCCCTGCGGCGTGCTCGACGGCGTGCCCACCTCGATCAAGGACTTGATCCTGACCCGCGGCTGGCCGACGCTGCGCGGCAGCCGCACGGTCGACCCCAAGCAGCCCTGGGACGCGGACGCGCCCGCCACCGCCCGGCTGCGCGAGGCCGGCGCGGTGCTGCTGGGCAAGACCACGACGCCGGAGTTCGGCTGCAAAGGCGAGACCAATTCGCCGCTCACCGGCATCAGCCGCAACCCCTGGGACCCGAGCAAGACGCCGGGCGGCTCGTCCGGCGGCACGGCCGCGGCGGTGGTCGCCGGCATGGGGCCGCTGTCGGTGGGCACCGACGGGGCGGGTTC
>JBEIHU010000220.1:0-6974 GCA_040381175.1 Burkholderiaceae bacterium | reverse complement strand
CCGACAAGGCGGCCAGCGGCGCGTCCACCTTCATCCGCATGACGATGTTGTTATACCCGCCGTAGGTGCGGTTGGGGCCCCTGGAGCTGGCGTACACGTAGACGAAGCGGTTGCTCGCGAAGTTCGGGTCCACGGCCACGCCCTGCACGCCGGCCTGGCCGTCGCAGAACAGGTCGTTGCGCACGGTGGCGTAGCCCTTGCTGTCACCCACGCCCAGCAGGGCATTCACCTTGCCCGAAGGCAGGCGCACGGACAGGCCCTTGCACTTCTCGGTGAAGAACATGGTGCCGTCGGGCAGGAAGGCCATGTCCCAGGGCGACTCGGCCTTTTGGAACTCGTCGGCCTTGACGGTGACCTGCGCGGCCGCCGCCGTGGCGCCCAAGAGCGCGGCCACGGCAATCAGGCTGGCCGGCAGCCAGCGCGCTGGCGCAAGACGGCCTGCACGGCCCGGGTCGCGGGCGGATGGGCGGAATACAGTAGTCGTTGATCTCATGTTGTCTCCTGGTTGTTCGTTGGCACTGTGGACACTGCTCGACTGACATCAACACCATAAGCCTGAAGATCACTCCGGATTTTGCAGGGGAGGCTGCATTCCTGCCCCGGCCCTGCCGTGTACAGGGTCATTACGGCGGATGGAGCAGCGCCGCCAAGCGCCCGCGCGGTGTTTCAGGACCGGGCAGGGCAAGCGCTTGCCTTGCGCCTGCAAGCACAGGAGTTGCCCGGCGACACGGAAAATCGTCGACCCAAGTCGTCGAAGCGGCAGTCGTCGCGGCTGCTGACTGGCGTCGCGTGCAGGCTCGGTTGTCAGCCGGGACAACCCGGTCGTCGGGCGTTGGGCCGACAGCAGGGTTCGTAGGCGCGGATGGCGCCAGGCTCGATTGGCGCAGCGGGAGAAAAACTCATGCCCTGCCTTCCTGCAGGGCGCGCGCCTGCGGAGCTGTACCCGCTCGAGGGATCAATCGTGCGCAGGTTCGGCAGTGCGGTGATCCAGGCCGGCCAGCGCCGGACCGACCACCAACTCGGCCCGATGATCGACTTCTATCGAGAGATCGACACGAAAGTGCCGACCCGATCGGACGCTGCGCCGTTGAGACTGCCGGGATGCTGCCGCAAGGAATCAGGCGGCCGGCCTATGCTCACTCACGCCGAATCGCCGAGCGAGGTGAGCGCCCGGATTGTGCGAACCTTGTCGCCCGCGGGCCCGAGTTCCTCGAACATCATCACGCCAAGCGCTTCCATCTGCTCGCGCCCGACGCGCACGCCGTTCTGCTGCAGGTAGCCGCGCGCCGCGATGATGGCCTCGTCCAGGCTCTGGCCTGTCTTGAAGCGCTTGAAGTTGTCGGGGTGGCCGCCCCGGCCGACCGCCTCGGCCAGCAGTTCGGTGAAGTTGCGCACCTGGAACGGGTAGTGCGCCTCCGCCCCGCAGAGGTTGCGCTGGCACGAGTGGTACATCGTGACAACGATGTCGACGCCAAGCTGCTGCGCTGCCTCGAGAAGGGCGCGGTCGCTCTTCCCTTCGCGCTCGCGATAAGCCGCCATGGCGTTGTAGCACATGTACGAGAACGCCGAATCCTGCGGCACGTCGACCAGTTCCAGCCCGGGGATCGCGCGCAGCAGAGCCTTGATGCCTTCGACATTGCCAGGCAGGCCGTCGTGGAAATGCAGAGCCGCCCTGCGCGACGGCTGCGCGATGAAGTGCGGCCTGAGCTTCTCCAGGTTGGCGGCCAGGTACTGCGATACGTGGTCAAGCTTGAAGGGCGGCGGCGCCCGGTCCGCCTCCACCTCGCCGAATTGCTTCTGGCAGCTCGGGCACCAGGTCAGGACCTGGGTCGCCTTGGATTCGGCAAAGCGTTCGAAGGTACGCCCGCCGATCTTCTCGTAGGTCTCGAGGTCGCCGTCGAGAAACTGGTAGACGCCGCAGCAATGCGAAGTCCCGCCTGCCACGTCGTAGTCGACGCCGAGCACATCGAGGACGTCCATGACGCTGAGCACGATGTGCGGCGTCTTCAGCACGTTACAGCCGGTGTAGAAGATCACGTCGGCCTTGCGCTTCTCCACCGGGCTCATGATCCGCCTGAGCGTCTCGGAGGGCATCTGCATGCTCGCGAGCAGCCGCACCGACTGCGCCATCGTCCGGAAGCGCTGCGCGGCATTCGCGGCCCGCTGCTCGAGGGACCGCTTGTTCTCCATGTTCTTCAGGCGCGCGATGGAAACCCACTGCCGGACGTTAATGCCCTCGGGGCACGCCGCAGTGCAGTTACCGCTCGCGTTGCAGGCCTCGACCCAGCGGCTCGCCAACGCCCGGCCCGACTCGCCCTTCGTCAGCTCCATCAGGTCGCGAACTGCGCCCTTGCTGTCGTCTCGCGGCAGGCCGACTTCGCGCGCTGTCGGGCAGGCCTCAAAGCAGGCGCCGCACGTCGTGCAGCGGGACATCGCGTCTTGAGCGATGGCTTCGAGCTGTTCAGCAACCTTCGACAAGCATTCGCTCCCAAGATACGGCTAACCGCGTCGATGCCGTTGCTCAATGACGCCATCTGGAGCGCTCGCGGATCGGGCGAGCAGGCATCGTGACCCGGAAAGTCTAGCCCGCCCGCACTCTCTGCGCAATGGTCGGGCCGGGGACTCTGCTCTTTCCGGGCGCGCAGCCGCCGCCAGCCCGTGGCTATACTCGATTCACGGGTGTTTCCATCCCAACCGGAGCGCGATGGCATGAGCGCAATTCAGTACATCAATCCGCCGAGCGCGCCTCGCGTCTTTGGCAGCTATTCGCACCTGTCCGTCGTTCCGGCGGGCGGCAGGACGGTGTACATCGCTGGCCAGGTGGCGATGGACGACGAAGGGGCAGCCATCGGACCGGGTGACATCGCGGCGCAGGTCCCGGTGATCTACCAGAACATCGGCGGGATGCTGCGCGACTTGGGCGGCGACTTCTCCTGCATCTGCTCGCTCACGACCTTCGTCGTCGGCGAGGGTAATCTGGCCGCGTTCCAATCGGCCCGCGATGCCGTCTACCGGCGCATTTTCCCTGGCGGCGTCTACCCGCCCCACGCCCTGCTCGTGATCGCCGGGCTCTACCGGGAAGGGCTCGTGGTCGAGGTGCAGGGCGTCGCGCGCCTTCCGACCTGAGAGCGCGCTCTTTCCATCAGCATGCCGCTGGTGGGCATGAGCGCCTGTCCGGTCACGCCGTCCCGTGCGGATGCCGCCCGCTGGACGGCAAGGTTCGCGATCTCCACGGGCTTGATCCTGTGCCGCTGAGAACGCGCACGATCGCGGCTGTCGCATGAACTTGATCGTCAGGCGAGAATGTTCGGCGCTCCGGCCTGTAGGGAAGACTTGAACAACGGGCAAACGCATGAGCGCCGGATGTGATCGGCCGGCAAGAACCGGAGAACCGACTCCGGCGATCGCGCGTCGAGCGGCTTTGGCCGCTTTTCCGTCGCCTCATGCGCATCGCGGACGGCCTGCTGCCATGGCCATCACCCGTCGTCGCGCCATCCACAGGTTCGACAGCGCGAACAGTGTGGCGACGTGCGCTTCGACATTGGCGCGCACGCTGGCCGTGCGGCGCCTGCGCTTCGGGGCCGCCACCTCGCGCTGCGCGTCGGGCAGCGTGGCCATGTCACCCGGGCGCGCGGCAATGTGCCACTGCAGCTGTTCGCGCCGCACTCGGCTTGGCGCACCGCGGCAGCCCGGGTCGGCCCACCACACGTGCTGCTCCTTGCCATGCAGCAGGTCGGCGATCTGCTCGACATCGGACTCGTTGGCCGCCGTGGTGGTGACCGTGTGCACCAGGCGACTGTCGGCGTCCAAGGCGATGCGAGCCGTCATGCCGAAGCGCCATGGGTTGTCCTTCTTGGCATGGCGCATCTCCGGGTCGCGCTGACCACCCCTGGTTCCTGGTCGAGCTCGGCTCGGCGATGATCGTGGCGTGCACGATGCTTCCCTTGCTCAGCAGCAGGGCTTTGCGCTTCAGGCGCTTGTTGACCGCCCTGAGGATGTCCTCGACCAAGTCATCGGCCTCGAGCAGATGGCTCAGGTTCAGGATGGTGGTCTGGTCCGGGGAGCAGCTCGCCCAGGCTCGGGCGCGCCAAGTCGCGCAGTGCCTCGTTCAGTTCGACATCGTCAACGACTTCGCCGTCATCGGCACCGTGCGGTAGCAGCTGCAAGAAGGCTTGCGGCGTCGACCGTCTCCAACTCAGCGCTCGTCGTCCCGCTGCCCAAACGCCGCCTGGTAAGCCCGCACCGCATCGTCGATGGTGGCAAAGAAGGTCTGCTGCCCAAAGTGGCTGAACAGGCCGAAGCGCTTGAGCTTGTCCTTCACCGGCCCCTTCATCTCGGCGAAGCACAGTTCGATGCCCTGCTGGTGCAGCGAGTCATCCAGCTCGCGCAACATGTCGGCGGCGGTGATGTCGACGCTGGTCACCGGCTCGGCCGTCACCACCAGCCAGCGCACTGGCGTCGGCGATGCCGCCAGTGTGTTGCGCACCACGCGCTGGAACCATTCGGCATTGGCAAAGAAAAGCGGCGCGTCCCAGCGCAGCAGCACCAAGCCGTCGACGCGGCGGGCCTCGGGGTGGCGCCGCACGTCGTGCCAGCCGTCGACGCCGGGTACCTTGCCCAGCACCGCCGAATGCGGGCGCCAGCCGTCCCACAGGAATTCGATCACTGCGGCGACGATGGCCAGCACGATGCCCTGGATCGCGCCCAGCAGCAGCACACCGGCAGCGCAGCCAATCGACAGCCAGAACTCCCAGGCCTGGATGCGGCGGATGCGCTGCAGGTCGCGCCATTCGACCAGCCCCATCACCGAAGCGATGACCACTGCCGCCAGCGCGCTGTATGGAAGCCGCTGCAGCAGCTGCGGCGCCAGCAGCAGCGCGGCCACGCCGAGCGCGCCAACCACGCCAGTCATCTGCGAGCGCGCGCCCGCCGCTTCGGCCACCGGCGTGCGCGACGAGCTGCTGCTGATCGGGAAACCCTGGAACAGGCCCACCGCCAGATTGGTCGCGCCCAGCGCCACCAATTCCTGGTTCGGGTCCACCGGCTGGCGCAGGCGCTGGGCATAGCTGCGCGACAGCACGCTGGTGTCGGCAAAGGCCACCAGCGCCACGGCCAGCGCGCCGCCCAGCACCGGCAGCAGGTCGGCCCAGCTGATCCACGGCAGCGCCGGCGATGGCAGCCCCTGCGGCAGCGTGCCGAGCACTGGCACGCCGTGCCTGCGGTCCAGGTCGAACAAGGCCACCGCGGCCGTGGCCGCAGCGATGGCGATGAGCATGCCCGGCAGGCGCGGCCAGCGCTTCAGCAGCACGATCAGCCCCAGGCAACCGGCGCCGATGCCGAAGGCCGCGGCATCGAGCCGGCCGTCCCACAGCGCCTGCCCCAGGGCATGAACTTGCGCGACCGGGCCATCGCCTTCAAGGCTGATTCCACAGAGCTTGGGCAGCTGGCTGGCGATGACGGCCAGCGCGATGCCGTTCATATAGCCGTAGCGGATGGGCTTGGACAGCAGCTCGGTGACGAAGCCCAGCCTCGCCAGCCCGGCGACGATGCCGATCAAGCCCACGGCCAGCGCCATCGCGCCGGCCAGGGCCACGGCGCGCGCCGGGTCGCCGGCCGCCAGCGGCAGCACCACCGCCAGGATCAGCGCGGCCAGCGCGGAGTCCGGCCCCATCACCAGGATGCGGCTGGGCCCGAACAGCGCATAGGCCAGCAGCCCGGCAATGGTGGCGTACAGGCCGTGAATGCCGGGCAAGCCGGAAGCCACCGCATAGGCGATGCCCACCGGCACCAGCATCGATGTCAGCACCAGGCCGGCGGCGACATCGTGCCGCCATCCGTCAGCCGGGTAGTGGCGCAGCAGCTGCAGCCCGGGCAGCCAGCGCAGCCAGCGCGCTGCAACCGGGGGCTTGGCAGGCTCAGTCATGCGGACCACGCTATCACAGCGAAAATGGCCCGATGCCCGCCCCCAAGCGACACCTGCGCTGGCCCCGGCTGCTGCTCAGCACGCTGGGCGGTATGTTGCTTCTGCTGGCCATTGCCTACGTCGCGCTGAACCAGGCCTTCCCGCCCGAGCGGCTGGCCGTGCTGCTGTCCGAGCAGGTGCGCAAGAGTACCGGCCGCGATTTCGCGGTGCGCGGCGGCCTGTCCATCCACCTGCTGCCGCGCATCGGCGTTGCCGCCGACGACGTGGTGCTGGGCAACGCACCCTGGGGCACGCGCAAGGACATGCTGGTGGTGCAGCACGCGCGCTTCGACATCGCCCTGTGGCCGCTGCTGCATGGGCAGGTGGACATCGCCAGCGTCTCGCTCGTTGGCGTGGACCTGCTGCTCGAAACCGACCGCAGCGGCATCGGCAACTGGGCCATGGGCAGCGACGGCGACACCAGGGCGCAGGGTCCGTCCGGCGGCGGCAGCGCGGCGCTGCGCCTGCATCTGGACGGCCTGCTGCTGAGCGATGCCAAGCTGGCCTTTCGCGACGGCCGCAGCGGCAGCACCCGCAACCTGGACGTGCCGAGGCTCGCGCTGGACGCCGCCGGCGACGGGCAGGCGCTGAGCGCCACCATCGACAGTGGCGCCCAGCGCTGGCAGCTGAAAGGCCGCATCGGCGCCGTGGCCGACCTGGCACTCAACCAGGCCGACTGGCCTTTCGACCTGCAGCTGGCCGGCGATGGCGCCGCGGCGGCGGCCAAAGGCGTGCTGCGCCGCGGCACGCCGCCGCGCGCGCTGGAGGCCGACATCAGCGCCAACGTCGGCAATGCCGCCGCGCTGCTGCCCTGGGTGGCGGCGGCGGCGCGACTGCCGCTGCCGGCCGAGCTGAAGGGCCGGCTGAACGTGGCGCCACAGTCGCTGCGCATCGATGGCCTGCAGTTGTCGCTGGCGCAGCAGCAGCTCAGCGGGCAGCTGCGGGCGCAGCGCGGCAACCCGTGGCGCATCGACGCACAACTGAGCTCGCCGGCCATCGACCTGGCGCGCTG
>JBEIHU010000219.1:0-7014 GCA_040381175.1 Burkholderiaceae bacterium | reverse complement strand
GCCGAACTGCTCGGCCACTGCCTTGGCGTACCAGCGACCCCAGTTGCGGCTGGTGCTGGAGGCATTGGAACCCACCACCACGACCGCATAGTTCGCCGACGGGTTGGCGCTGCTGTTGAAATGATGCTCGACGTAGGCCGCCGCCTTGTCGGCATTGGCCGCCTGCTGGCGTTGCAGATAGTCGCCCTTGTAGAACTTGACCTTGTACATCCCGCCTCCCGGGTTGGTTTGGACGCAGGCGCTATTCTGACGATGGCGGTCGCCCTCGCGTATCCCTCAGGTCGCAGCGCGCAGCAGCGCCGTGAAGGCCGCATCGAGGGCCTTCGGATCGCCGCGCGGAACATCGATCTGCGACGGCGCCGTGCCGGCCGCCGCGAGCTGCGCGTCCAGGTGGGGCCGCACGGTGCTGGCGTCCACCAGCAGCACCACCTGGCCAGGCCGGCGTCGGTGCGCCAGCTCGCCCAGCTCGAAGGCGCAGCCCGCGCGCTGCGGGCCGTAGCCGCGAAGATCCATGACCACGGCGTCGGCTCCTTCGATCAGCTGCACCACGGTGGCCTGCCAGCTGCTGTCGCGACAGCAGAATTCGTTGACGCGGTAGCGACCGTCGGGGTCGGGCACGGTGTCCAGCGTCGCCAGCCGGTGCCGCAGGTCCTCGTCCGTGGTGACGAAGGTCGAAGCGATGTCGCCGGCCGCGAAGCGCAGGAAGTCGCCCGGATCCACGGTACGCGCCACCACGTCGGGGGCGGCGATCATCGTCACCGGGCCGAACCAGCGCCAGCGCGACACCAGCCGGTCGAACAGCGCCTCGCTGCGTGCGGTGTCACCGAAGACGCGCAGCACCAGCAGCGTGCGCGGCGGCGGACGCGGACCTGACACAGCGCGGCGCAACGTCAGGCCCAGCAGCGGGCCGAAGAGCAGCACCGACAGCGCCGACACGGCAAACACCGGCAGCGCCATGCCCGCCCCATGCGAGCTCACCAGCTGGATCGCGTCGATGGCGACGAGCAGCAGCCACCAGGTGCGTGCCAGCAGTTGGGCTTCGGAGAAGCGCTTGGCCTCGTAACCGCGCGCCAGCACACGCAGGCGCCACCAGGCCAGCAGGCCCACCGGCAGTGCCAGCAGGACGAAGCCGGCGTCGAGCCCGGGCCCGGAGAGCACCCACTGGGCGCCGCTGCGCGTGCCGGTCAACCACAGCGTCAGGCGCGCACCGAGCAGCGGCGCCAGGCCGAAGACCAGCAGCCCGGCGAGCACGATCGGTGCGACCCCGCGCACCCGGCGCGCACCCGTGGCCAGGCCCAGCAGCAACGGCAGCCACAGCGTGAGCGCCGCGTAATGCAGGAAGACGATGAAGTTCATCGCCTGATCCAGCGTCGGCGCCTTGCCGTAGAAGGGCCGCTGCAGCATCGACAGCAGCACACCCGCGACCGCCAGCGCGAGCAGCAGTCCCGCGCCAAGGCGCAGCGTGCGACGCCAGGGGAGCGCACACAGCACCGCCACCGCGGGCACGGCGATGGCGCTCATCGCGGCCGCCTTCAGGTACAGGTGCGCCGGGGTCGGCGGCAGGTCCCCCAGGTGGAGGTAAAGCGCCGACAGCGGCAGTGCGGCGACGAAGGCCGCGACCCACGCAGCCACGAACACGCGCCACCGCAGAAGCCTCTCCCAGGCTTCACCTGTCCCCGTGTCGACGGCGGTCACGGCCGTCACGGCCGGCAGCGGTGCGGGCGGCGGCACCGGCAAGGCCGGCCCCGGGCGCTGCATCATGCCACCCAGCACCGCACGGCGGTAGCGCCACAGCACCACAGGCGCGACGATCAGGGTCAGCAACACCACCGACGTCAGGTGCGAGAACAGCTCCCCGCCGAGTGTGTTCATACCCCCTCCCCACGGCTACGATAGCTGCATTCGCGGTCCGCGCACATGAGCCGACGCCCTGTCCCGTTTGCCGAAGTCTGGCGCGTGCTTGCGTACACGCTGGCGGTAGCCCTCGCCTTTCTTGCGATCGGCAGGATGCAGCAGGCCTTCTTCACCGCCTCCGGCACCCACCAGTGGCTGCAGCGGCTGGGCATGATCCAGCAAGACCCTGCAGCCGCTTTGCAGCAGCAGACGGCCCAGATTGCCGCGGCCTCGGCCGAACCCCTTCGGCGCCTGCCTCGCGGGCACCGCGCGGCAGCGCTGCGTCTGGGCTACGAGCTGGGCTATGCCAGCCAGCTGATTGGCGTGGCGGCCATGTCGCCGCCCGCGACCCGTGCGATCGGCGAGCAGCAGGCTGCGCCGCATGCTGCCCTGGCGGCGCAGATCGCCACGGCATGGAGCCTGGGCGAGGCACGCCCGCTGGGCGCCGGAAGCCTGCGCGAATTCACCGAGCTGGGCATGCGCTACGAGGCCGATGAGACCGGCCTGGCGGCGCGCATCGAGGCACAACTGTCGCCGCTGCACCGCCAGCTGTATCTGCTGGGCGTGCACCTCGGCGGGGAAGCCGCTCGCATCGAGGACAGCGGCGGGCGCTTCTCGCTGCCGCCGCACAGCTTGATCGCGCGGCACGCGACGCTGGCCGGCATCGAGCCACGTCTGTGGCAACCGCTGGCCGCCGAGCCGGCACGGGGCGAAGAGCCGCCGCAGGTGGTGCTGCGCTACCGGGCCGCCCTCGAGGCCCTGGCCGCGGCCGTGGCCGAGCAGGATGCGGCCGGGGGCCGGCCTTAGCATGCCGCAGATGCGCTTCGTGTGCCTTTCCATCCGCCGCTTCCTGCGCCGTGCCGGGCCGTGGCTGCTGGCGTCACTGCTGGCCGGCTGCATGCGCGACCCTGCGCAACCCGGCGCCAATGCCGCGGTGACGCCTGCCGTGCAGAAGGCCCATGGCGCCGTGGCCGCAGCGGCCGACCTGTCCGACCCGGCCAGCTTCGCCGATGCACGGCGCGGCTTCATCGCCGCGCCCTCCGGCCAGGTCAAGGACGAGGCTGGCCGAGTCGTCTGGGACCACGACGCCTTCGCCTTCGTCGACGGCAAGGCGCCGGCGACCGTCAACCCCAGCCTGTGGCGCCAGGCGCTGCTGAACAACCACAAGGGCCTGTTCAAGGTGCGTGACGGGATCTGGCAGCTGCGCGGCTTCGACCTGGCCAACATCACGCTGATCGAGGGCAGGACGGGCTGGATCGTGGTGGATGCGCTCACGGCGCACGAGACCGCCGCCGCGGCCATGGCCTTCGCGCGCCGGCACCTGGGCGACAGGCCGGTGTCGGCGCTGATCTTCACGCACAGCCACGTCGACCATTTCGGCGGCGCGCTGGGCGTGATCACGGCCGAGGAGGCACGCGCACGCGGCGTGCCGGTGGTGGCGCCGGCCGGCTTCATGGACGAGGCCACCAGCGAGAACCTGATGATGGGCGTGGCCATGGGCCGGCGCTCGATGTTCATGTACGGCAGCCGGCTGCCGCGCGATCCCGCTGGTCTGGTGGACAACGGCCTGGGCAAGGCGGTGGCCTACGGCCGCATCGGCATGCTCGCGCCAACGGTGGTCGTGGAGCAACCGACACAGGAGCTCACGCTCGACGGCGTGCGCTTCGTCTTCCACAACGTGCCCGATGCCGAATCGCCGTCGCAGTTCGTGTTCGCGCTGCCCGAGCTGCGCGCCTTCTGCGGCTCGGACCTGATGGTGCACACGATGCACAACCTGTACACGCTGCGCGGCACCAAGGTGCGAGACCCGCTGAAATGGGCCGGCTACCTGGACGCGACGCTGGCCCACGCCGCGCAGGCCGAGGTGCTGTTCAACCAGCACCAGTGGCCGGTGTGGGGGCGCGAGCGCATCGACGAGTTCATCGTCAAGCAGCGCGACGCCTACCGCTACATCCACGACCAGACGGTGCGGCAGATGAACGCCGGCCTGAAGCCCGAGGAGATCGCCGACACGCTGCAGCTGCCGAAGTCGCTGCAGGACCACCTCAACGTGCGCGGCTACTACGGCACCGTGCGGCACAACGTGCGCGCGGTCTACCAGCTCTACCTGGGCTGGTACGACGCGCACCCGGCCAATCTGGATGCGCTGCCGCCGGCCGAAGCCGGCAAGCGCTACGTGGCGCTGGCCGGCGGCGCCGACAAGCTGCGGACGCAGGCGCAGCAGGCCTTCGACGCCGGCGAGTTCCGCTGGTCGGCCGAGCTGCTCAAGCACGCCGTCTACGCCGACCCGGGCGACCGCGCGGCACGCGAGCTGCTGGCCCGCAGCTTCGAACAGATGGGCTACCTGGCCGAATCGGCCGCCTGGCGCAATGTCTACCTGAGCGGCGCGCTTGAATTGCGCCGGGGCCCGCCCGAGCAGGGCCTCTCCCGCCGCGCGGCGCTGGACATGCTGCAGCACGCTCCGATCGAGCGCTTCCTGGACGCCATGGCCACCAGCCTGAACGGCCCGAAGGCGGCCGACAGCCGGCTGAAGATCAACCTGGTGTTCACCGACCTCGGCCGCAGCCACGTGCTGCGCATCGAGAACGGCGTGCTGCACCACCGCGCCGCGCCGCCGGCGGCCGATGCCGGCGCCACGCTGCACCTGACCCAGCCGTTCTTTCTGCAGATGCTCACGGGCGACGCCGGCGCGAAGGAACTGCTGCTGTCCGACCAGACCCGCATCGAAGGCAGCCGGATCGACCTGGCCCGCTTCTTTGCGCTGCTGGAACGCGCGCCGGGCAACTTCCCGATCGTCACGCGCTAGCGTTCATGGACAGCATTGACGCGGCGGCCCCTGGGTTGCAGGCCTTCCTGGTCGGCGGCACGGTGCGCGACCGGCTGCTCGGCCTGCCGGTGAACGACCGCGACTGGGTGGTCGTCGGCGCCACGCCGGCGCAGATGCTGCGCGCCGGCTTCCGCCAGGTCGGCGCCGATTTTCCGGTGTTCCTGCATCCGCAGACGAACGAGGAATACGCGCTGGCGCGCACCGAACGCAAGACGCAGCCCGGTTACCACGGCTTCAGCGTGCATGCCGACCCGTCGGTGACGCTGGAGCAGGACCTGTCGCGCCGCGACCTGACGATCAACGCGATGGCCGAGGCACCGGACGGCACCCTGATCGACCCCTTCGGCGGCCAGCGCGACCTGCAGGCACGGGTGCTGCGGCATGTGTCCGCGGCCTTTGCCGAAGACCCGGTGCGCATCCTGCGACTGGCGCGCTTTGCGGCACGCTTCGCCGACTTCCAGGTGGCGCCCGAGACGATGTCGCTGATGCGCCGCATGGTCGCAGCCGGCGAGGTGGCCGCGCTGGTGCCCGAGCGGGTGTGGCAGGAACTGGCCCGCGGACTGATGGAAGACCGCCCGTCACGCATGTTCGAGCTGCTGCGCGAATGTCGTGCGCTGCAGGTGCTGCTGCCCGAGGTGGACCGGTTGTGGGGCGTGCCGCAGCCGCCCGAACATCATCCGGAAGTCGACACCGGCGTGCACCTGATGATGGTGCTGGACCAGGCCGCGGGCATGCAGGCCTCGCTGCCGGTGCGATTTGCCTGCCTGTGCCACGACCTGGGCAAGGGCACCACGCCGGCCGATGGACTGCCGCGCCATCTGGGGCACGAGGAGCGCAGTGCTCGATTGCTGCGGCCGCTGTGCGAGCGGCTGAAGGTGCCGGTGGCATGCCGCGAGCTGGCCGAGGTGACGGCGCTCGAGCACGGCCACGTGCATGCCAGCCTGGCGCTGAAGCCGGCGGCGCAGATGCGCCTGCTGCAGCGCTGTGATGCATTGCGCCGCCCCGCGCGCTTTGCCGAGCTGCTGCTGGCCTGCGAATGCGACGCGCGTGGCCGGCTGGGCCTGGAGCAGCGCGCCTACCCGCAGCGCCAGCGCCTGCTGCAGGCGCTGGCCTTCGCTCGCAGCGTGGACACGGCCGCGGTGGCACTGCGCTTTGCCGCGCCGGGGCAAAGCGGCCCGCAGATCGGCGAGGCGATCCACGCGGCGCGCGTCGAAGCGCTGCGCCAGGGTTTCGCCGGCGCCGCATGAGCATGCCGGTCCGCTCCCAAGCGCTCCTCCCGGAGCATGCAGTGCGCACGGCAGTCCAATGAACCCGCCCCGGATGCCCCCCAGCCCGGCGGAACCGCAGTCGCGCGAGCTGGGCAAGCCGCTGTCCGGCTGGCGGCTGCGCCTGTACACGATCATCTTCGAGGCCGACACGCGCGCCGGCCATCTCTTCGACATGGCCCTGATCGCCATGATCCTGGCCAGCGTGGCGGTGGTGGTGCTGGACAGCATGGCCTCGGTGCACCAGCAGCATGGCCGCTGGCTGAAGGGGCTGGAATGGTTCTTCACCATCGCCTTCACCATCGAATACATCGCGCGCCTGTCCTGCGTGCGCCACCCGTGGCGCTATGCGCGCAGCTTCTTCGGCATCATCGACCTGCTGGCCATCCTGCCGGCCTACCTGGCGGTGCTGGTGCCGGAGATGCATGCGCTGATCGACGTGCGCCTGCTGCGGCTGCTGCGCCTGTTCCGGCTGCTCAGGCTGACGGCCTACGTCAGCGAGTTCGGGGCGCTGTCCCGCGCGCTGCAGGCGTCGCGGCGCAAGATCGCCGTGTTCCTGGCCTTCGTGCTGCTGCTGACGACGATCATGGGCACGCTGATGTACGTGGTCGAAGGGCCGGAGAACGGCTTCACCAGCATCCCGGTGGGCGTTTACTGGGCCATCACCACGCTGACCACCGTGGGCTTCGGCGACGTCACGCCGAAAACCGACCTGGGCCGCTTCATTGCCAGCCTGATGATGCTGATGGGCTGGGGCACGCTGGCCGTGCCCACCGGCATCGTCAGCGCCGAGCTGGTGGCGCAACACGCGCCGCGCCAGCCGACCACGCGCACCTGCCAGGCCTGCCTGAGCGAAGGGCATCTGCCCAATGCGAAGTTCTGCCGCGACTGCGGCGCCAGGCTGCCGCCCTACCAGCGCGACGCCCCACCCCCGGCCTGAGCCGCGGCGGGGCGCGGTTCAGCGCGGGCTGCGCGGCCGCGGCGGAGCGGCGGCCTTGCGCGGCTTTTCCGCCTGGACGGCGGGCAACG
>JBEIHU010000218.1:0-7107 GCA_040381175.1 Burkholderiaceae bacterium | reverse complement strand
TCCAGGATCGTCAGCGTGGCGTTAGTGCCGGCCGGAGCGTCGTTGACCTACGTGACGGAGAAGGACAGCGTCTTGGCAGACGGGTCCACTTCCAACCCTAAACAGGCGGTGCCGACGACGTCCTGCACCTGGAACGTGAAGCTGGCGTAGCCGTTGCCGTTGGCGTTGGCGACGGGGGTGAACACCAGGCGGCCGAGGTTGATGTCGGCCAGGGTGATGGTCTGGCCGGCGCTCAGTGCCACGCCGTTGTTGGTGAGGGTGCCGGCGCCCGGCAGGGTGCTGATGCGCACCGCGCTGAGGGTGTTGGCCGGGCTATCCCCCGTGTCGCTGAAACCGAAGTCGGCCGCGACAAAGGTATAGGCGCTGTCCTCGTTGGTGGTGACGGTGGCGTTTGTGCCGGAGGGAGCGTCGTTGACGTTGGTAACCGTGATACTGATGGCCTGGGTATCGGTGAGTATGCCGTCGCTGACCTGCACGGTCAGGTCGTAGACATTGTTGGCACCGGCGTCGGCGGGGGCTTCGAAGTTGGGTGCAGTGATGAAGCCGAGCGCCCCGGTGTTGGCGTTGATGGTGAATTTGCCTGCGTCCGCGCCGCCGCTGATCGAATAGGTGAGGGTCTGCGCCGGCAGGTCGGCATCGGTGGCGGTGACGGTGGTCACGGCGGTGCTGTTCTCGGCAACGCTGATGGCGGCGCTGGCGCCGCTGCCGTCGCTGGTGATGACCGGCGCGTCGATCCCGCTGAAGGCGGCGAGGAAAGCGTCGGTGCCGCCGCCATAACTCGCGTCCTGCGCGCCGCTGGTGGCGATGCCGCTGCTGGAGGTGGTGTCGCCGGCCACATAGACAGTACCGGCGGCGAATGCCATGCCGCGCGCGTAGTCCGTGCCGCTGCCGCCCAGATAGCTGGAATAGAAGAGGCCGGCGCCGCCGGATACGGCCGGGTCGATGAGGGAGACGAAGGCGTCGATATTGCCGCCATAGGTGCCGGTAAGCGCGGCTGCCGTCACGGGAAAAGAACTTGATGCCGTATAGCCGACCGCATAGATACGATCGGCCGTATCGACCGCGACGCCGGTGACCACCTCGTTGCCGCTGCCGCCGCCTTCGCCGCCGATATAGGTCGAATACGTGAGCGCGGCGGTCTGCGGGTCGAGGATGGCGACGAAGCCGCCATTACCGCCGCCGCCGCGCGTGGCCTGCAGAGCGCCGCTGCTGATTGTCAGGTCGTTGGAGTAGGTCACGCCGCCGACCACGATGCTGCCATCGCTGCGCAGTGCCACCGCGTTGGCGATGTCCACATTATTGCCGCCGAAATAGGTGCTGTAGGTGATGGCGCTGCCGGCGCTGTTCAGTTTGGTGACAAAGGCGTCGGTCTGGCCGCCGTTGGCGGCCTGGGTTGCGCCGACGGTCGCGAGGTTGGTGGAATCGGTGCTGCCGGCAATCACCACGCGATTCAATGCGTCGAGCGCGATGGCGTTGCCGGTCTCGTTGCCGCCGCCGCCGATGAAGGTCGAATAGACCAGCGTGTTGGAGACCGGGTTGAATTTGGCGACAAAGGCTTCGCTGCCGGCGAGGGTCTTGCCCACGGCGCTGGCGGAGACAGGAAAGTCGGCCGAAGTGGTGGTACCGACCATGTAGATGCTGCCGCTGTTGTCGACGGCAATGCCGTTGCCGACATCGGCATTGCCCGAGCCGCCCAGGAAGGTCGAGTAGGTCAGGGCGTTGCCGGCGGCGTTCAGCTTGAAGATGAACGCGTCCTGCGTACCGTTGAGGGAGCCCTGGTAGGGGCTCGCGGTCGGAAAGGCGCCGACGCCCAGCGTGCCGGCGGACTGCGTCCAGCCGGTCACGTGGGCATTGCCCGAGCTGTCGACCGCGATCGCATTGGCGCGTTCATTGCCGCTGCCGCCCAGGTAGGTGGTGTAGAGCGCGGTCGACAGGTCGGCGGAGAGCTTGGTGACGAACACGTCTTCACCCCCGCTCAGGCCGAGCAGGGTGCCGACCAGGCCGGCGTTGTTGGTGTAGCCGGTGAGGTAGGCATTGCCGGCGCCATCGACCGCCACCGCGCTGGCGCTGTCGGCACCGGTGCCGCCGAAATAGGTGCCGTACACCAGCAGCGGGTCGATCACCAGGGTGCGCGCGGCATCGTAGGCGCCGATGTCGAAGCGCACGCGGCCGTCGTCACCGATCACATAGCGGCTGGCCACCGCCTCGCGGCCATCAGGACCGGTCTGGTAGCTCACCGGCGCGGTGAAATGCAGGCTCCTGGCGCCGTCGGCTGCGTCGATGGTCAGGCAGAGCGCGCCGTCGGCGTCAATCGAGATGCCATCGATGCCTTCGAACTCGAGCGCGATTACCCGCCAGTCGGCGCCGGCGGCGACGATGAAATCGTATTCGAGCGCGCGCTCGTTGCCGTAGTAGCGCAGGTCGATGCCGTCGTAGACGCCGTCGTAGCGTACCGAGGCATGATTGGCCACATTGGTCAGCCATTGGTCCGCGCTGCCGATGAGGTAGTTGCTGCGCGTGGTGACCTCGCCTTCGGCCTGCCCCTCCGGCGCCGCGGCGGCGCCGGAGAGGGTCATGCGCAGCACGTCGCTGTACGCGCCGTTTTTCAGGACCAGGGTGGCGTTGCCATCGGCCAGCGCGATGCCGACGCCGTTGCCACGGGCGATGAAGTCGATCGATGCATCGGCCTGGCCGGCGTTGGTCTCGAAGTTGAGCGGCAGGGCAGATTGCTGCGCGCGGCTTGCGCCGACGCCGGCTGCCGGTGGCGCGGCGACGGTGAGCGTGTCTTGCGCGATGGCCGGCACGGCATAGTCGCCGCCGGCGTCGAGCACGCGCATTTCGATCGCGCCCGCCACCTCGGTCGCGCTAGCAGCCAGCAGCCCGGCGCCCAAGTCGGCGGCGTACATGATGCGCGGCTCCAGCGCCTCCACCAGGGGGCGCGCGACTTGCGGCCGGCGCTTTTTACGCCACCACATAGACTCGTCTCGCTCTGCCCTGCATGGCGTCAGATCTTCGCCCGTGCAGCCGGCGTTGACAGGGTTTGATCGATGCGCAGGCGTGCGCCTGCGCCCGCCGCCGGTGCGTGCGCGGGCGCCACCTGCCGCGGTTGGCGCAATGCCTGGCGCGCCTCGTCGCCTGCGCTGTAGGCGGCCGGCCGCAAGCCGCTTTTGGTGCGTTCCGCGGGCAAGGCGGGGCCGCTGCCGCCGCCGGCCACCGCGGCACCGAGATTGGCCTTGCAGCGCAGGCCCGCGGGCAGGGCACCGCCGGGATTGGGCAGGGCCAGGCGCACCCGGAAGGTGTTGGACACGCCGTCGACCAGCTTGTCGACCAGCATGACCTTGGCATCGCGCGCGGCGGCGCCGGGGAATTCCGGGGTGACGCTGATTGCAGCGCCTGGTTTCAAGCTGCCGAACAGCGCCGCCGGCAACACCACCTCGACCCGCAGCGGGTCGATCATGGCGACCCGGAACAGCGGCCTTTCCTCCACCCTTTCGCCGACCGACAGGTAGCGATCGGCGATCACGCCGTCGCTGGGCGCGCGAATGGTGCGCAGGCCCAGTTGCGCCTGCGCCAGTTCGTACTCGCGTTCGGCGGTGCGGCGCGCTTCGCGCGTCTGCGCCAGCCTTTCATCGGCGACGCGCGCTTCGGCGCGCGCCTGGTCGAGCGCCTGCGGTGCCAGGAACTGGCGCGCCACCAGGTCTTCGGCGCGTGCGAGCTTCTGCCGCGCCAGGAGCGCGTTGGCGGCCGCCGCCTCGATCTCGGCGCTGGCGCCGGCACGACTGGCGGCCACGTTGACCGAGGCGCGCTCGACATCGGCGCGCAGCACGGCGAGCGCCTGGCCGCGGCGTACGCTGTCGCCGCGCTCGACATAGAGGCTGGCGATCACGCCCATCACCGGGCTGCCGACCTCGGCCACGGTGTAGGGTTCGATCAGGCAGCCCAGGGGCACGACGGCGGCCGCTGTCGGGCAAATGCCGATGCAGGCCAGCAGCAGGGGGGCAACAAGCGGGGCAGGTTTCATGATGCGGTCCTTTGGCAAAAATCGAGTGCGCGTTCGCGCTGGGTATCCAGGCGCTCCAGGGTGCGGCGTTGCGAGCGTTGCAGGCGCTCTTCGAGGGTTTGCGGCAGCGCGGCGCTCAAGCGTGCCAGCCAGGCCGGCGCCTGCGCGCGGCCCTGCATGAATACGCGCCAGCGCCGCGGCAGCCAGCGCTTGAACAGGGGCCCATCCAGCGCCAGCATGGTGTCGACACTGCCGGGCTCGCCGTTGCGTGCGGCACGGCCGGTGAACTGGCGGTCGATGCGGCGTGCACCGTTGTGCTGGCAAAGAATCACATGCAGGCCGCCGCGTGCGGCCACGCCGGGCCCGAGCCGGATATCGGTGCCGCGCCCGGCCATGCTGGTGGCCACCGTGATGCGTCCGGCGCAGCCGGCGCCGGCCACCAGCGCGGCCTCGTCCTGGTCGTTACGCGCATTGAGGACCGCATGCGGCAAATCGGCGGCGGTCAGCGCCTGCGACAGCTGCAGGGACTCGGCCACCGAGGCGGTACCGATCAGCAGCGGTCGGCCGCTTGCGTGTACCTCGCGCGCGCGCCGCGCCACCGCCTGCCACAGCCCAGGCGCGTCGATGTGCAGTTGCAGCGGCGCCACGCTGCGCCGCGGCGGCGTGCGCGGCGCGATGCGCACCACGCCCAAGCCATAGACGGCGGCCAGTTCGCGCTCGGCGCCGCGCAGGGTGCCGCTCATGCCGGCAAGCCGCAGGTAGCGCTTGAAGAAGCGCTGGAAGGTGATTTGCGCGATGGTCTCGACGGCGCGGCCGGGCGCGCAGCCTTCCTTCAGTTCGATCAGCTGCTGCAGGCCGCGCGACCACACGCGCCCGGGTGCAGCACGCCCGCTGTGGTCGTCGACGATTGTGACCGCGCCATCGCGCACCACGTAGTCGCGGTCGCGCCGATACAGGTGCAGCGCGGCCAGGGCCTGGCACAGCGTGTCTTCGCGATGGCGCTGGTTATCGGCGTACGGCCCCGGCGCGGCTTGCCAGGCGGCGACTTTTTCGGCGCCGGCCGCGACAAGTGTCACGCGACGCTCTCGGTGCAGCGTGAAATCGATGCCTGCGCGCAGCGTCAGCGCCAGTTGCAAGGCGCTGGCGTAGAACGCGGCGCTGTCGCCTTGCCGGCTTGCCTGCGACAACACCAGCGGCATGCGCGCCTCGTCGATCAGAACGGTGTCGGCTTCATCGATGATCGCCATGCACAGGCCGCGCAGCAGCGTGCCGCCGGCACTCCCAGGGCCTGCCCCAAGGCGGCGCGCACGGTGCGCCAGGTCGCCAAGTGCGCGCGGCCGTGCGAGGCCGTCGCGCAGGTAGTCGAAGGCGAGTTCCTTGGCGCTGCAATAGGTGATGTCGGCAGCGTAGGCTGCGCACCGCGCTTCGCGCGCCAGCGGCTGCGTTACCGCCGCGACGGTCAAGCCGCAGGCGCGGTAGAAATCGTGCAAGTGCGTGGCATCGCGCGCCGCCAGGTAGTCGTTGGCGGTGATCACATGCACCGGCGTGCCGGCCAGCGCGGCGACGGCGGCGGCCAGCGCCACGGCGACGGTCTTGCCTTCACCGGTAGCCATTTCCGCCAGCTGCCGCTCCTGCATCGCGCGCGCCGCTTCGATCTGGCTGGGGTAGGGCGTGAAGCCCAGGGTTTGCCTGCAGGCGACGGCGGCCAGCGCAAAGGCCTCGAGCGCCAGGGCCTGGTTCATGCCGTGCCGCGCCAGCCCGGCGCGCACGGTGTGCAGGCGCTGTCGCCAGGCGTCGCGCTCGCTATAGTCGATGCTTGCCGCGTGTGCGGCGACCCGCTTCGCAAAGCGTCGATACAGGGCGCCGCGCCGGGTAGGCAGGCGCAGGCCGAGCGCATCCCAGGCACGGTCGAGGCGCGCGGCGATGCCGGTTGGCTCGGCATCGGCCGCGCGTTCCGGATAGTCGCCCCACAGGATGCCGGGCATCGGCAGATGGCGCGAGGGGTGCATAAGCGTGGCTGGCATCACGGTTTCAGGCCTGGCCTGCCGGGTTGAAGTGGCGCAGCAGGAGCTGGCGCAGGTGGCGCAGCCAGCGCGTGCCCAGCGGCTCGTGGCCCAGGTCGAAGCGCAGCCAGACGCGGCCGCCGATGCGGGCGGGCAGCTGCGCCGCTGTCGTGACATCAAGCAGGAACACCGGATCGATGGTGCGCAGGCCGTCGTGATCGGCCGGATCGGTGGCGAAGCGCCCGCCCGCGCGATCGCCCAGGGCGGCGCTGGGCAGCACCCGGGTGGCGGCCGGCGGCTCGCGCAGCAGCACCGCGGGCAGCACTTGATCGATCGCTTCGGCCAGGCGAATCTCGACTTGCCGGGCGCGTGCATGCACCCGCTGCGCGTCATCTTCGGACAACACCGCGCGCACGTTGGCCGGGCCGGGCGCCAGTATGTAGCCCAGCATGCGGCCCTTGGCGGCGAAGCTGCCGGGCAGATCGGCCGCGCGCGGCAGCACCAGCTGGCCATGGCTGCCGGCGCGCACCTCTAGCTGCGCCAGTTGCTCGCTGCCACGCGCGAGTTCGGCGTCGGCGCGCGCGATGTCCAGAGCCAGATTGCTGGCCGCCAGCGGGTCGCGCAAGAGCGCCATGTATTGCTGCGCCTTCAAGCCCGCGAGCTGGCTTTGCTTTTTGGCAACCTCGGCTTCGAGCGCCGGTTCGGACAAGCTGACCAACAGGCGACCGGGCTCGACCGGCGCGGCGTCGTCCTCACCCAGGCTGGCGATGAAGCCGGCGCTGGCGGCGCGCACTTGCGCATGTTCAGGTGGCCACACCACGCCTTGCGCCACGGTCGAACTGGGCAAGGGCAGCGCGAAGAGGATCAGGCCGGCGCACAGCGCCGCGCAGCCGGCCACGGCCAGCGCGCGCCGGCGCGCCGGGGCCGGCAGCGCCGATCCGAGCAGGCGGGCGAATGCCGCCAGCGGGCGCAACAGCAGCCAGCCGCCAAACAGCAGCGCCACGGCGGCGCCTGCCAGCCACGACTTGGCGCCCAGCCACAGCACCAGGCCGGCCAGGAGGAGCGCGCGATAGGCGAAAGACACCGGCGCGTAGCAGATCAGCC
>JBEIHU010000217.1:0-7109 GCA_040381175.1 Burkholderiaceae bacterium | reverse complement strand
GATCGACGAGGTGTTGACGATGGCACCGCCGCCGCGCGCCTTCAGGTGCGGCAGCGCGTACAGCGTGCCGGCCATCACCGAGCGCAGCAGCAGGTTCATGGTCGAGTCCCAGCCTTCCAGCGTCATGTCCTCCATGCCGCCGCGCTGGCCGCCGGCGCCGGCGTTGTTGAAGACGATGTCCAGGCCGCCGAACCCGGCCGCCGCCCGGTCCACCGCGGCCTGGATCTGCGGCGGCTGGGTGACGTCGCAGTGCGCGTACTCCAGCCGCCCGGCGAAGCGCTGCTGCAGCGCCGCGCCGGCATCGTCCTGGATGTCGGCGGCCAGCACGCAGGCGCCTTCCTCGAGGAACAGCTGCGCCGTGGCCAGGCCGATGCCCGAGCACGCGCCGGTGATGAATGCGACCTTGCCTTCGAGCCTGCTGCCCATGCCGTCTCCCGCTGTCTTGGTGGCGGCGCAGTGTGGCACAGTGCCGCCACACTCCCAGGCGCCCCATGGCCCTCAAATCAACCATCTACAAGGCCACGCTGCAGATCGCCGACATGGACCGGCAGCTGTATGCCGACCATGCGCTGACGCTGGCGCTGCACCCTTCCGAAACCGAGGAACGGCTGCTGGTGCGGCTGCTGGCCTTTGCGCTGAACGTGCCGCACGACACCGACCACGGCGCACTGCAGTTCGCGCGCGGCCTGGCCGACAGCGACGAGCCCGACCTGTGGCAGCACGACCTGACGGGCCAGCTGCAGCATTGGCTGGAGGTCGGCCAGCCCGACGAGCGCCGCCTGGCCAAGGCCTGCTCGCGCGCCGAGCGGGTCACGCTCTATGTCTTCGGCAGCGCCGCGGGCATCTGGTGGAACGCCATCCGCGGCAAGTTGACGCGCCTGAACAAGCTTGCCGTCTGGCAGATCGCGCCGGAACAGGCCCAGGCCCTGTCGCGGCTGGCGTCGCGCTCGATGCAATGGCAGGTGACGGTGCAGGACGGCCATGTGTGGGTGACGGGCGGCGAGCTCTCCGTGGAGCTGCGGCCGCAGCTGTTGATGGGCCCGCCTATCATCGCCAGCCGTTGACTCCGATGCGCCTGCAGCCATCTGGCTGCGGCTGCGCCCGCCATGACGCCGACTCCCGCCTACCCAGCCCGCGACGACGAAGACGACCCCTGGCTGTGGCTGGAAGACGTGGAAGGCACGAAAGCCCTGGACTGGGTGCGCGAGCGCAATGCGCTGACAAGGCAGCGTCTCGAAGCCTGGCCCGGCTTTGCGGCCACGCGCGAGCGCATCCTGCAGGTGCTCGACTCGCGCGACCGCATCCCCGCCATCGCGCGACGCGGCGGCCATGTCTACAACTTCTGGCAGGACGCCGACAACCCGCGCGGCCTGTGGCGGCGCACCACGCTGGACGAATACCGCAACAGCGACCCGGCATGGGAGCTGCTGCTCGACGTCGACGCGCTGGGCCGCAGCGAAGGCGTCAACTGGGTCTGGGCCGGCGCAGCCTGCCTCGGCCCGGACCACCACCGCTGCATGGTCAAGCTGTCCCGCGGCGGCGCCGATGCGCAGGAGATGCGCGAGTTCGACATCGCCGCGAGGCAATTCGTGGCCGGCGGCTTCCGCCTGCCCGAGGCCAAGTCCGACGTGGCCTGGCTGGACCGCGACACCCTATTCGTCGGCACCGATTTCGGCCCCGGCTCGCTCACCGATTCGGGCTATCCGCGGCTGATCAAGCGCTGGCGGCGCGGCCAGCCGCTGGCCGCGGCCGCCACCGTGTTCGAAGCGCAGCGCGGCGACGTGGCCGCCAGCGTGCACGTCGACCCGACACCCGGCTTCCAGCGCACGCTGCTGCATCGCGCGCCCGACTTCTTCAGCAGCGAAGTGTTCCTGCTCGCCGACGACCGGCTGCACCGGCTCGACAAACCGGCCGATGCGCAAGTGGATTTCTGGTACGGCCAGGTGCTGCTGGCGCTGCGCAGCGACTGGGTGCAAGGCGGCACCACCTGGCCGCGCGGCGTGCTGCTGGCGGCCGACGCCCACGCCTTCGTCTCCGGCCAGGCGCGGTGGACCGCCCTGTTCACGCCGACCGCCACCCGCTCGCTGGGCGGCTACGCGCTGCTGCGCCATGTGGTGCTGCTGGAGCTGCTCGACAACGTCGCGGGCCGGCTCGTCGAGCAGCGCTTCGACGGCAGCCGCTGGCAGGCGCGCGAGGTCCAGGCGCCCTTCCCAGGCACGCTGCATGTACAGAGCCTGCACGATGTGCAGGTGGCCGACGACCCGCTGGGAGCAAACTACCTGCTCAGCTACACCGACTTCCTGACACCCGAGTCGCTGCAGCTGGGCCGCAGCGGCTGCGACGCACGCGAGCTGCTGAAGTCCCGTCCGGCCTTCTTCGACCGCAGCGGCATGCGCGTCGAGCAGCGCTTCGCCACCTCGCAGGACGGCATCCGCGTGCCCTATTTCGTGGTCTGGCCCAAAGGGGCCGCGGCCGACGGCCACAACCCGACGCTGCTGTACGGCTACGGCGGCTTCGAGGTGCCGCTGCAACCCGCCTACTCGGGAGGCTTCGGCACGGCCTGGTACGGCCGCGGCGGCGTGCAGGTGGTGGCCAACATCCGCGGCGGTGGCGAGTTCGGCCCGGGCTGGCACCAGGCCGCGTTGAAGGCGAACCGGCAGAAGGCCTTCGACGACTTCGTGGCCGTGGCCGAAGACCTGGTGGCGCAGCGCATCACGAACCCGCGTCGGCTGGCCATCCAGGGCGGCAGCAACGGCGGGCTGCTGGTCGGCGCGGTGATGCTGCAGCGACCGGAGCTGTTCCGCGCCGTGGTCTGCCAGGTGCCGCTGCTGGACATGCGCCGCTACCACCAGCTGCTGGCCGGCGCCAGCTGGATGGGCGAGTACGGCGACCCGGACGATCCGGCGCAGTGGGACTGGATCTCGAAGTACAGCCCCTACCAGAACGTGCCGGACGCAGGCACGCGGCTGCCCGCCGTGCTGTTCACCACCAGCACGCGCGACGACCGCGTGCACCCGGGCCATGCACGCAAGATGGCGGCGCGGCTTGCCGAGCGGGGCCACGACGCCTGGCTGTACGAGAACATCGAAGGCGGCCACGGCGGCGCGGCCGACAATGCCCAGCGCGCCGACATGCTGGCGCTGGAATTCGCTTCCTGTGGCAGGAGCTGGGACCATGAACGCCACCGATGTGCGGCACGACCCCGCGGCCATGCGTTTCCATGCCGACGTGGACGGAGGCGAAGCCGAATGCGTCTACCGCCTGGCCGGCAAGCTGATGAACATCGTGCACACCGAAGTGCCGCGGCAGGCCGAAGGCCGGGGCATCGCCGCTGCGCTGGTGCGCGCCGCGCTGGCCCATGCCCGTGCGATGGGCTGGCGCGTGCGGCCATCTTGCAGCTACGTGGGCAGCTACATGCGCCGCCATGCCGACACGCGGGACCTGCTGGAATGAACCCGCCGCCGATCGACCCGCGCGCCGCCGCGGTGCTGGACTTCTGGTTCGGCCGGCCGGGCGAGGCGCACCACCTGCAGACGCGGCCCGAATGGTTCCGCAAGGACGAGGCTTTCGACGCGCTGATCGCGCAGGGCTTCGGGGCGCTGATCGAGGCCGGCCTGCGGGGCGAGCTGGCGGACTGGGCCGGGCAGCCGCTGTCGGCGGTGGCGCTGATCGTGCTGTTGGACCAGTTCACGCGCAACACGCGGCGCGGCACAGCCGGCATGTTCGTCGGCGATGCGCGGGCGCTGGCCACGGCGCGCGCACTGGTGGCGCGCGGCGACGACCAGCACCTGGCGGGCGTGCAGCGGCAGTTCGTGTACCTGCCCTTCGAGCACTCGGAAACGCTGGCCGACCAGATCGAGTGCCTGCGCCTGTTCGAGCAGCTGGGGCGCGACGAGCCGGAGCTGGCCGGCCTGCTGGAATGGGCGCAAAAGCACCACGACGTGGTGGCGCGCTTCGGCCGTTTTCCGCACCGCAATGCCGCGCTCGGCCGGGCGTCGACAGGCGAGGAAACCGAGTTCCTCAGGCAGCCGGGCTCCGGCTTCTGAGCATGGATGAAGCCACCGCGCTGCGCGCCACGCGCGCCTGGGTCGAGCAGGCGGTGATCGGCCTGAACCTGTGCCCCTTCGCCAAAGCGGTGCAGGCGAAGAACCTGATCCGCTACGTGTGCAGCGACGCGCGCGACGAGGCAGCGCTCGTGCAGGCGCTGCGCGGCGAGTTGCAGCGCCTGGCCGGCACGCCGGCCGAGCAGCTGGAAACCACGCTGCTGGTGCACCCGCAGGTGCTGGGCGGCTTCCTCGACTACAACGACTTCCTGGACGAGGCCGATGCGCTGCTGGTCGAGATGGGGCTGGAGGGCACGCTGCAGATTGCCAGCTTCCACCCGCAGTACCAGTTTGCCGGCACACATGCCGACGACATCGACAACGCCACCAACCGCTCGCCGCACCCGACGCTGCACCTGCTGCGCGAAGCCAGCATCGAGCGCGCGGTGGCGGCCTTCCCCGAACCCGAGGCCATTTACGAGACCAACCTGCTCACGCTGAGGGCGCTGGGTGCGCGCGGCTGGGCCGAACTGCAGGCGCGCTGCCTGCGGCAGGCCCATGACGGCGGCACTGGCTAAGCCCGGGCAGGCGACATGGCGCGCGCGACGGCATCGCCGATATGCTGCGTGACCCGCATCCCCACCCCCGTCACGACCTTGGAGACCCCATGACCCTGAAGAAGCTGTTGCTCGCCACCCTGCTGAGCGTCCTGTCAGCCGCCGCCGCCGCCCAGGCCTGGCCCAGCAAGCCGATCCGCCTGGTGGTGACCTTCCCTCCCGGCGGCGCGCCGGACATCCTGGCGCGGCTGTTCGCCGACAAGGCGCAGTTCGGCCAGCCGGTGGTGGTGGACAACAAGGCGGGCGCAGGCGGCAACATCGGCGCCGAATTCGTGGCCAAGTCGCCGCCGGACGGCTACACGCTGGTGATGGCCACGGTAGGCACGCATGCGATCAACGGCGCGCTGTACAGCAAGATGCCCTACGACATGGTGCGCGACTTCGCCCCGGTGGCGCACGTGGCCTCGGCACCGAACCTGCTGGTGGTCAACAACGACCTGCCGGTGAAGACCGTGGCCGAACTCATCGCCTACATGAAGGCCAACCCGGACAAGCTGAGCTTCGGCTCGCCGGGCATCGGCACCTCGGTGCATGTGTCGGGGGAACTGTTCAAGTCGATGACCGGCACGAAGATGATCCACGTGCCCTACAAGGGCCGGCAGTTCGCCATCCCCGACCTGGTGGGCGGGCAGATCCAGGTGATGTTCGACAACATGCCCTCGGCGCTGCCGATGGCCAAGGAAGGCAAGATCCGCGCGCTGGGGCAGACCACGGCCACGCGCTCGCCGGCCGCGCCCGACGTGCCCACCGTGGCCGAGACGGTGCCCGGCTTCGAGGCCACCACCTGGTTCGCGGTGTTCGCGCCGGCCGGCACGCCGCGCGACGTGGTGATGCGCATCAATGCCGAGATGCAGCGCGTCTTCAAGCTGCCCGACGTGCTCGACAAGCTCAACTCGCTGGGCCTGGTGCCCTGGATCAGCAGCCCCGACGAGCTGGCCGCCTACCAGGCCAAGGAAATCACCAAATGGGCCAAGGTGGTGAAGGAGTCGGGCGCGAAGGCGGATTGAGCGCACGCAAGGCGCTGCGTGCTGCGCCTGTGATCTGACTCAACGGCTGCGCCGCGCGGCGGCCAACGCTGGTGTCGATGCGGGTGTCGGCCGTGCCGGTGCCCGAGTTGACAGCAAAGGAGTCGATCAGGAGGACACGTTCCGCCACCCAAGCTGCGCCCCTGGGTACCCTGGCTGTTTGCGCTGCGCTGCTTGCCGGCTGCGCCAGCGGCCTGCCCAAGGCCGAGCGCTACGTCGCACCACCCATCGGCTCCAGCTGGACGGTGCAGACCACCAGCACCGGCAGCTTCGGCAACGCCGGCAAGGTGCAGCAGCAGGTGAGCATGCGCGACGTGGTGTTCGAGGGCAAGACCTACCACCGCTTCGACGGCGCGGGCGGCGCGAACCTGTTGAACGATGCCGCCCGCGTGTTCGTGGTGCTGGGCCCCGGGGACCGGCCGCTGATACACAACGAGACGCCGCTGGGCTTCGACTTCCCGCTGGGGGAAGGCAAGACCTGGACGCAGGACATCCAGCTGACCGTGGGCGGCACGAACAAGGTGCCGATGAAGGCGCAGTGGAAGGTGGAGGCCTACGAGGACGTCACCGTCCCGGCAGGCACCTTCAAGGCCTGGCGCATGAGCTTCACCGACAAGCTCGGCTTCAAGCAGACCACCTGGTCAATGCCCGAGGCGGTAGGCACCTATGCCAAGCGCGTCACCGAACGCCCGGCGACACACCCGCAAGGTGCAGCGGGTACGCAGCTGATCGAACTGGTGAAGCTGCCGGCCGTGAAGTAGGGGCAGGCCTCAAGCGGCAGCACGCCGAACCGTCGCGGACAACCGCGGCGGCGTCCGCAGGGTTTGCAGGATGACGCAGTAGCGCTCGGTCAGCTTCAGCAGCGTGGCCAGTTGCTCGTCGGCTGCGTCGCTGTCCACGTCGAACTGCAGGCGGATGTCGGTGATGCCCACCGGCACGTCCTTGGTCGAGCCCAACGTGCCGCGGAAATCGCCCTCGCCTTCCACCACCACCTGCACCGAGCGGAAGGACACGCCCAGCGCCGCGGCCACCACGTTGAAGGTGACGCCAGCACAGGCCACCAGCGAATCGAGCAGCAGATCCCCCGAACAGGCTTCGCCGCCGTCGCCCCCCGCCTTCTGGTGCAGGCCGGCGTCGTAGCGCGCGGAGGGCGTGTCGATACGGACCGACGGCCGGTCGGGCAACAGGATGCCGCTGGCACGGAACCCGTGTCGCGCGGTGTCGGGATGCTCCTTGTAGCGGGCCTTGATCGGGGCCTGGAGCTGGCGCAGCTGGTCGGCGTTCATCGTGACATGCCAAGGCGGCTGGCTGGCTGTGCCCACGGCAAGAACCCGGGTGCGCGTCGGCGCGAGCTGGCGCATCTGGTCCGACAGGCAAGGTGCGCCTCACAAGGCTGAGCTTCACCGCGTGGCGCCAAACCGCTG
>JBEIHU010000216.1:0-7150 GCA_040381175.1 Burkholderiaceae bacterium | reverse complement strand
TCGGCATGGCCGTGGTAGCAGCCCTCGAACTTGATGATCTTGCTGCGGCCGGTGGCGCCGCGCGCCAACCGCAGCGCGCTCATGCCGGCTTCGGTGCCACTGCTGACCAGCCGTACCTGCTCGACGCTGGGCACCAGGCGGATGATCTGCTCGGCCAGCTCGATCTCGGCCTGCGTGGGTGCGCCGAAGCTCAGGCCGTCCAGCGCCGCCTTTTGCACGGCGTCCAGCACGGCCGGGTGGCCGTGGCCCAGGATCATCGGCCCCCATGAGCCGATGTAGTCGATGTAGCGCCGGCCCTCGGCGTCCCACATGCAGGCGCCCTCGGCGCGCCGGATGAAGCGCGGCGTGCCGCCGACGGCGCGGAAGGCGCGCACCGGGGAATTCACGCCGCCGGGAATGACATGCTGGGCGCGCTCGAACAGCGCGGCATTGCTCAGCGGTTCAGTGGACACGGCGGCTGGCTCCCTTGGTCGCGGCATCATCCGCCAGTGCATCGGCTTCGGCGGCAGCGGCTTCCTCGCCGTCCTCGGCCGGTGGCATGGCCCAGAAGAAGCGGTCGGGCACGACATTGCCCATGCCCGGGCGGAAACCCGAGTCCAGGCTCTGGTCGAGGAACGCCAGCGCCTCGCCCGCGGCGGCCTGCAACTCGCTGCCGGCGGCCAGCAGGGAGGCCAGCGCGGCGGCCAGCGTGTCGCCGGCACCGACGAAGGCGGCGTCGAAGCGCTCGAACTTCTCGCCGGTGAGTGCGCCCTGCGGCGAGGCCAGCACGTTGTCGATAAACTGTTCACTGCCCTTGGCGGCCAGCATCACGCCCGTGACCAGGACGAAACGCGTGCCATGCTCGCCTGCGGCCACAGCCAGTTCTCGCGGCGAGGCCGGGCGATCGCTGTCCCACTCGGGCAGCAGGAAGTCGGTCAAGGTCTTGTGGTTGCCGACCAACACTTCGGTGGCGGGCAGGATCAGCTCGCGGAAGGCGTCCAGGTAGGGCATCAGCTGGTCTTCGTCCAGCCAGCTCAGCGGCGGCAGGTAGCTGACCAGAGGCAGGTCGGGATAGTCGCTCAGCACCTCGGCCACCGCGCTGACGGATTCGGCCGACCCAAGGAAGCCGACCTTCCAGCCCGCCAGGGTCACGTCTTCCAGCACCGAGCGGGCCTGCTCCACCACCACCTCGGCTTCGAGCGGATGGTGGTCGAAGACCTCGGCAGTGTCGCGCATGACGATGGAGGTGACGATGGGCAGCGCATGGGCGCCCATCGCCGCGATGGTGGCGATGTCGCCGGCCAGGCCGCCGGCGCCACTGGGGTCGCTGGCGTTGAAACTCATCACGCAGGCCGGCGCCGCCGGTTCCTGCAGCGGATCGGGCGTGTCGGTGGCGACGGCGGGGGCGGAGCTCATGGTTCGGGTCCTGGCTCGATCGAGGTCTTGCGGGAAACTCCGTGAACCTCTAGCGGAATCTGAGGAATGTTGCGTAGTGCCTTGCGCCCCTTTCCTTTTGCGCCTGGACAGGTGGCTACAATCGATTTCCATTGTAGTGACCTGTACCCAAGGTGCCGTGAGCGAAACCCGTACCTGGATGTGCCTCATCTGTGGCTGGATCTACGACGAGGCCGGCGGCGACCCCGAGCATGGCATTGCGCCGGGCACTTCCTGGGCCGATGTGCCGATGAACTGGACCTGCCCGGAATGCGGTGCCCGTAAAGAAGACTTCGAAATGGTCGAAATCTGATCTTTCGCCGGCCGACTCGCTGCCGACGTCACCGAGGAGAGCTCATTTGGAAATCGAAGCTTCGGCCGCAGTTGCCGGCGCAGCCAAGGTGCTGGTGATCGACGACAGCAACACCATCCGGCGCAGCGCCGAGATCTTCCTGCGCCAGGGCGGTCATGAGGTGGTGCTGGCCGAAGACGGCTTCGATGCGCTGGCCAAGGTCAACGACCACGCGCCGCAGTTGATCTTCTGCGACATCCTGATGCCGCGCCTGGACGGCTACCAGACCTGCGCCATCATCAAGCGCAACCCGCGATTTGCGCATGTGCCGGTGATCATGCTGTCCAGCAAGGACGGCCTGTTCGACAAGGCGCGCGGCCGCATGGTGGGATCAGAAGAGTACCTAACCAAGCCCTTTACCAAGGAACAGCTGCTGCGCGCTGTGGAACAGTTCAGCGGCCAGGCGGCTTGATCTCGCGCGCGTCGGTGGCGACGCTAAAGCTCGATGCCCCGCTCAGGCCCATGCCAAGGAAGCGCCCATGTCCATTCAGAAGATCCTGTTGGTCGACGACTCCAAGACCGAGCTGCACCACCTGTCCGACGTGCTCGGCAAGCGCGGCTACCAGGTGCGCACCGCCGAGAACGGCGACGAGGCGCTGCGCCGCCTGAACGAGGACAAGCCCGACCTGATCCTGATGGACGTGGTCATGCCCGGGCAAAACGGCTTCCAGCTCACCCGCACCATCACGCGAGACCCGCGCTGGTCGTCGGTGCCGGTGATCATGTGCACGAGCAAGAACCAGGAGACCGACAAGGTCTGGGGCATGCGCCAGGGCGCGCGCGACTACATCGTCAAGCCCGTGAATCCCGAAGAGCTGGTCACCAAGATCAAGGCCTTCGACTGACCATGTCCAACCGCGAAGCATTGCGCGAACTGCAGGGACGGCTGGCCACGCGCATGCAGCAGGCGCGCACCGAGGCGCGCGTGCAATCCTGGCTGGCGGTGGAATGCGCAGGCTCCGGCCTGCTGTTCCCGCTGCACCAGGCTGGCGAGATCTTCCCGGTCGGCAGCGTGCTGCCGGTGCCGCACACGCAGTCCTGGTTTACTGGGGTCGCCAACCTGCGCGGCGGCCTGCATGCGGTGGTGGACCTGGCCAGGTTCCTCGGCCTGCAGCGCGCTGCGGCTGCGAGCGCCGGCGACGGTGCCCGGCTGTTGGCGCTCAACCCGGCGCTGGGCGTGAACTGCGCCTTGCTGGTCGATCGGCTGGCCGGCCTGCGCAGTGCCGGCCAACTCGGCCCCGAGCCGGCCGACGCGAGCGGGCCTGGCGAACGCCCGACCTTCGCCGGCGCATGCTGGCGCGACGCCGACGGGCGCGTCTGGCAGGAAATCGAATTGGCGGCGCTGGTCGGTCACGAGCAGTTCCTGGGCGTTGCCACCTGAGACCTGCGTGCACCGGCTTCCGAACGATCAACCGAAGAGGGTGACATGAGTTTCATGGACAAAATCACGAGCCGCCCGCGCGACCCGCGCGCCGACACGGGCGCCTACGATTCGCAATTCGACGATGTTGTCACCGCCTACCCGGAAGGCCCGGCCCGCGACACGCAGGCGCAGCGCGGCGGCCCGACGCTGCAGCCGGATCTGCGCAGCGGCTATGACACTCATGATTCTTCGATCATCTCCGAGGTCACGGCTTCTGAAATGGCAGGCGAATTCAGCGAAACCCGCATGCAGGACCCGGCTGCAGGCGCGCTTGCCAAGGGCGCGGCGCTGCCGCTGATCGGCCACCTGCGCCCGCAGCAGCAGCAGCGCGTGCTGTTCGGCATGGTTGGTCTGGGCCTGCTGGGCTTGGCCTTGTCCACCGTGCTGGCGCTGAATTCGGCCACACGCAGCAGCGAGCAGGTGGGCTCGATCGGCCAGGCGCTGATGGAATCGCAGCGCCTGGCCAAGTCGGTGTCGCAGGCCATGATCGGCACGCCCGCGGCCTTTGCGGAGGTGCGCGAAAGCGCCGAGGTGCTGTCGAGCAGCGTACGCGCGCTGGCCGCCGGCGACGGCAGCGGCCCGGGCCTGCCGGCGGCGGTGCAGCAGGCGGTGGACCCGCTGCTGCCGCTGGTCGAGCGCGCCGACAAGAACGCCGCCGTCGTGCTGGCGCAGCAGAAGGCGCTGACCGAGGTCGGCCAGTCGCTGCGCGCCATCAACAAACAGACCGGCGAGCTGCTCGACACCGCCGAGACCGTGACTTCGCTGAAGCTGCAGCAAGGCGCACCGGCTGCCGAGCTGGCCACCATGGGTCAGCTGGTGATGCTGAGCCAGCGAATCGGCAAGAGCTCCAGCGAGTTCATCACGCTGGAAGGCGTCAATCCAGAGGCTGTGTACCTGCTGGGCCGCGACCTCAAGGCCTTTCGCGAGCTGGCCGAGGGCGTGAATGCCGGCAGCGCGCAGGCCCGCGAGCGCATGGCCGCGCTGCTGAAGCAGCACGACGCCGCCCAGGCGCAGTCCAACGCCATCCTGGCCAACCTGAAGGGGCTGGTGGCGGCACGCGACGCGCAGGCCGTGATCCTGGCCGACAGCGAACCGATGCGCAAGGGCCTGCAGACGGTGCAGCAGCAGCTGGCCAGCTCTGGCGGATTGACCGGCCTGCACATCACGGTGATGCTGGTATCGGCGCTGCTGCTGGTCGCGGGCGGCGCCGGAATACTGAAGCTGTTCGTCGGCGACCAGACCACCCGCGCGCAAGTCGCCGAAGGCCAGCGCCTCGAAGCCGAGCGCCAGGAACAGGAAGCCAAGCGCGTCAACGACGCCAACCAGGCCGCGATCCTGCGGCTGATGAACGAGCTGCAGACGGTGGCCGAGGGCGACCTGACGCAGCAGGCCACGGTGACCGAAGACATCACCGGCGCCATTGCCGACTCGGTCAACTACACCGTGGAGGAACTGCGCACGCTGGTGTCGGCGGTGCAGAGCACGGTCGCGCGCGTGACGGACACCACCCAGCAGGTGGAGCAAACCTCGACCGAACTGCTGGCCACCTCGACCGAGCAGTTGCGCGAGATCCGCGACACCGGCGAGTCGGTGCTGCAGATGGCCGGGCGGATCAACGAGGTGTCGGCACAGGCGCAACGCACCGCCGCGGTGGCGCGGCAGTCGCTGGTGGCTGCCGAGACCGGCCTGACCGCGGTGCAAAACACGATCGGCGGCATGAACTCCATCCGCGACCAGATCCAGGACACCTCCAAGCGTATCAAGCGGCTGGGTGAGTCTTCGCAGGAAATTGGCGAGATCACCGAGCTGATTTCCGACATCACCGAGCAGACCAACGTGCTGGCGCTGAACGCCGCCATCCAGGCGGCCTCGGCCGGCGATGCCGGACGCGGCTTCTCGGTGGTGGCCGAGGAGGTGCAGCGCCTGGCAGAACGCTCCGGCGATGCAACCAAGCAAATTGCCGTGCTGGTGCGCACCATCCAGACCGACACGCAGGAGGCGGTGGCCGCCATGGAGCGCTCGACCTACGGCGTGGTCGAGGGCGCGAAGCTGTCCGACGCGGCCGGCGCGGCGCTGGCCGACATCGACCGCGTCACTCGACAGCTGTCGGACCTGATCGTGCAGATTTCCGAGCAGGCCCTGAAGGAGGCCGATTCGGCCAACGTCGTCGCCTCGAACATCCAGCACATCTTCGCAGTGACCGAGCAGACCGGCGAGGGAACGCGCTCCACGGCGCAGATGGTGCGCGAGCTGTCGCGCACGGCCGAGGAGCTGAAGCAGTCGGTGTCTCGCTTCAAGGTCAGCTGAAGTACGCGTGCTGATGAACATGCCGCACGACATGCCAGACGGCCCGGAAGCCGTAGACGACCTGAGCACCCTGGCCTGGGTGCATGACGAGTTGCGGCGCTCGCTGGAGTCGGCGCACAAGTCGCTGCGCCGCTACCTGAAGGAGGCCGAAGCGGTGGCGGGCTCGGATGTCGATACGGTCGACCCGGCGGTGCTGCGCGCTGCGCGCATGCAACTGCACCAGGGCGTGGGCGCGCTCGAGATGATCGGCCTGCCGGGGCCGGCGCGCGTGCTGCGCGCCAGCGAAGGCGCGGTGCAGCGCCTCATCGCCCGGCCCAGGCTGATGAGCCGTGCCGCGGTCCAGGCCATCGAATCCGCCTCCTTCGGCGTGCTCGACTACCTGAGCCGCAAACTTGCCGGCAAGGGCCTGCCGACGCTCGCGCTGTTCCCGCAGTACCGCGCGCTGCAGGAATGGGCCGGCGCCGACCGCGTGCACCCGGCCGATCTGTGGCGCGATGACTGGCAGTGGCAGACCCTCGGCGCCGGCACCGACGCCGGCGCCGTCCCGCGCAAGGCTGACATGGCCGCGCGCTCGGCCATGGAAACGCTGGTGCTGGCCGTCATGCGCGGCCCGGACCGGGCGGCGATGAAGCGGCTGAGCGACCTGTGCGCCGGCCTCGGTGCCGGCGCAGAAGGACGCCTGGCTGAACTGTGGAAGCTGTCGGCCGCCTTCTACGAGGCTCAGGCAGCCGGGCTGCTGGAGCCCGACGTCTATGCCAAGCGGGTCAGTTCTCGCCTGCTGGCTCAGCTGCGCCTGGGCATGGCAGGACAGACCCAGGTTTCCGACCGCCTGGCCCAGGACGTGCTTTTCTTCTGCGCCCATGCGCGCGCGCCCTCCGCGGGGCAGACGGCGCCGCGCCTCCAAGCCGTGCGCGAGGCCTACTCGCTGGACGGCGGCGCGGCCTTCGACTACCAGGCGCTTCGGCTCGGCCGTTTCGACCCGGCCTGGATCGCCCAGGCGCGCAAGCGCGTGGCTGGCGCCAGGGAAGTGTGGTCGGCGGTGGCCGGCGGCGAAGCGCACCGTCAAAGCGGTCTGGCAGAGCAGTTCGCGCTGGTGGGCGACTCGCTGAAGCGGCTGTATCCGTCGGGCGAGGTGCTGGCCGAGGCGCTGCAGGCGGCCGTCAACCAGACGGTGGCCACGTCCCATACCCCCAGCCCGGCGTTGGCCATGGAGGTGGCCACCAGCGTCCTGTACCTCGACGCCTCGCTCGAGGACGGTGAGTTCGACCATCCGTTGATCGGCACGCGCGTGGGGCGCCTGGCGCAGCGCATTCGGCAGGTAAGCGAAGGACAGCCCGCTCAGCCGCTCGAACCCTGGATGGAGGAGCTTTACCGGCGCGTGTCGGACCGCCAGACCATGGGCAGCGTGGTGCAGGAGCTGCGCGCGTCGCTGTCCGAGGTCGAAAAGCAGATCGACCAGTTCTTCCGCCACCCCGCGCAGCGCGAGGTGCTGATCCCGGTGCCTGGGCAGCTGCAGTCGATGCGTGGCGTGCTGTCGGTGCTGGACATGGACCAGGCCTCGATGGCCGTGCTGCGCATCTTACAAATCTTTCTCTAAGGCGGCGACCCGGAGCGGCGTCCTTACAGGAGCCGCATAAAGCACAGCCAAATGTGCC
>JBEIHU010000215.1:0-7178 GCA_040381175.1 Burkholderiaceae bacterium | reverse complement strand
TTCACGCTGATCTACGGCAACCGCATGCTGCGCTCGACCATGTTCAAGGAAGAGCTGGAAGACCTGAAGAACAAGTACATGACGCGGCTGGTGCTGCACCATGTGTTCAGCGACGACCCGACCGACGCGCCGCTCAACATGGGGCTGATGAGCCGCGACAAGATTGCCGAATTCCTGGCCAGCGTGCTGCCAGCTGCTGCGATCGACCAGGTCTACATCTGCGGCCCCTTCCAGATGAACGACGAGGCCGAGGCCGCCTTGCTGGCCGCCGGCGTGCCCGAGAGCCGCATCCACATCGAACGCTTCGGCGTGTCCACGCCTGCTGGCGCGCCGGTGGGCGCGGTGGTGCATGAAGCGAAACCCGGGGATGCCGAGCAGGCGCGCATCGTCATCATCCGCGACGGCATGCGCCGCGAGATCGAATTCAGCAAGGACCAGCCAAGCATCCTGGATGCTGCCTCCTCTGCCGGCATGGAGGTGCCCTTCTCCTGCACCAGCGGCGTGTGCGGCACCTGCCGCGCCAAGCTGCTGGAGGGTCAGGTGCGCATGGAGCGCAATTTCGCGCTCGACAAGGCCGAGGTGGCGGGCGGCTTCGTGCTCACCTGCCAGGCGCACCCGCTGACCGAGCGTGTCGTGCTTTCGTTCGACGAAAGGTAGATGTACCCCCCCGAAGCGCCTTCGACGCGCCCGCCGGCCTGCACGCCGCCGGGCCTTCGCCAGCCACTCGCGAGCGCGCAGGCGCTCGCTCGGCGCAGGCTCTGCCCGCCCCAGGGGGCGCCGCCAGCGGCCTGGCAGAGCCGGTTTCGCGGCGGCCGCCTGGCCAAGCCGCTCGACGGACAGTGCCATGGCTAGGGGGCGCGCCGCCGGCTATGAGGGGCAGCGCGAGGCCATCGTCGCGCGCGCCGCCGAGCTGTTTGCCCGCCAGGGCTACCACGCCACGTCGATGAACCAGCTGGCCGAGGCCGCCGGGTTGTCGAAGGCCTCGCTGTACCACTACTACAAGCACAAGGACGCGTTGCTGGTCCACATCGCCGAGGGCCATGTGTCCCGGCTGCAGGCGCTGGTGGCGGAAGTCCGCGCACTGGGCTTGAGGCCGCAGGCGCAGTTCCGCGAGCTGGTGCGCCGCATCGTCGCCGAATATGCCGGCGCGCAGCATGCGCACCGCGTGCTGACCGAGGATGTGAAGTTCCTGCCTCCGGCCGACCGCCAGCGCATCCTGGACAAGCAGCGCGAGGTCGTGGCCGGCTTCGCCGCCGTGGTCGCGGCGCTGCGTCCCGAGCTGAAGGAAGCGGCGCTGGCCACTCCGATGACCATGCTGCTGTTCGGCATGATCAACTGGATCTTCACCTGGATGAAGCCAGGCGGCGCGCTCGACCACGAGGCGCTGGCGCCGATCGTGGCCGACCTCTTCCTGGGCGGGTTGCCGGCCGTACGGGTGCCGCATCCGGTCGCAGCGGCAGGCTGAGAAGCCAGGCCTGTCTTGCGCTGGCTCAACCAGTCGGATTTGCGCTTCGTCCAGCATGGGGTTGATGCTGCGCGTGTCCCATGCGCGCCTGGATTGGAGAGCCCCATGAACCTGAAGCTTCATCTGCTGGAATCTTTTGGCGCGCTGGGCAGCGACGGCGTGGCCTACAAGGTGCGTGCCTACGAGCGCATGGCGCAGGACCCGAGCCTCCATGACGGCCAGGAGCTCTGGCAGTCCACTGGCGTGCTGGAGTACCGGCTCGACGACGGCGCGCTGATCGACGCGCGAGCCGACGGCTCGATGCGCATCGTGCACAACGGCGTGACGCTGACGCGGCGCTAGCCGAGCCTGGCGTCGTCGCGTCGCCGCGCCAGCCGGCTGGTGCGGGGCTCAGGCTGCGGCGCGCGCTGCAGCCTTGCGTGCTGGCGCCTTCTTGGCTGCCGCGCCGAGCACGGGCTTCGCGGGCGGAGCCTTCTTCGCAGCGGGCTTCCTGGCTGCGGCCTTGGCTGCCGCAGCCGGCTTCCTGACCGGCGCCGTCTTCGGCGCCGGGCTGCCGGCCCTCCAGGGCAGCCGCGCCTTCTTCGCCAGCTTCACCACCTTGGCGATGTCTTCGTCGCTGTACACGCCCTTGACGCCGGAAATGGCCGACAGCTTCATGCCGTGCTTCAGGCCCAGCTTGTAGATCTCCTTGACCTTCTCCCATTCGGTGTCGCGGCCGATGGTGAAGACCTCGAAGCGGCCCTCCAGCGCCAGCACGATGGTCTCGGCCAGGCAGGCGTAGACGACGTTCTTCGGCAGGCCGATGCTCTTCATGCCCTTGACCTGCGTGGGCAGCTCGATCTCGCCCGATTCGATCACCAGAACGTCCGGCCGCTTGGCCACCTCCTCGGGCGGCAGGTCCAGCGGCCGGGCCACGTCGGTGATCACGCAGCCGGGCTTGACCTTGGTGATGTCCAGGATCTTCTTGCCCGCGCCCGAGGTGCTGGTGACGATCATGTCCATGTCGGCCAGCAGGCTGTCGTAGTCGATCGAGCACACCACCTTGGCATCGGGCGTGTCCTGCAGGATGGACTTCTTCAGCTCGTCGAGTTTCTTCATGTCGCGCCCGGCGATCACCACCTCCTCGAAGGCCATCGCCAGCAGCCGCGCGCTGACCGAGCCGATCGAGCCCGACGCGCCGATGACCATGGTCTTGGCGGCGATGCGCTTGCCCTTGGCCGGCAGCGGCACGAGGCCCATGCGCTTCATTGCATCGGCCGCGGCCCACAGCGCGCCCGAGGCCGAATAGCTGTTGCCGGTGGTGATGGGGATGGTGGCGCGCCGCGCCACGGTGACGCCGGCATCGCCCACCACCTTGGTAAAGGCGCCCAGACCCATGATCTGCGCGCCCATCTTCTCGGCCATCTCGGCCGCGGCCAGCAGCCGGCGGTAGGTGAACTCGGGGCTGTGCGACAGCATCTCCTTCGGCGTGCCGCCGACGAAGATCAGCCAGCCCTCGGCCTCGGCCCCGGTGGGCGAGACGATGTTCTCCATCTTGCAGTAAACCTGCGGCGGGATGTAGGCGGCCAGCTGCTCCACCTTGTCCATCACCATCTTCGGCGTGGCCTTCGGGATCGGGAAGCCCTTCTTGATGAACTCCTGGCTCAAGGGGTGCACCACGAAGGCGAAGCGCCGGATGTTGCGGAACTTGCCGGTGGGGTGCAGCAGCCGCGGCTTGATGTCCAGCTCGGTGATGATCTCCTCGAACTCGTCGTCGGCCAGCTCGCTGGCGTTGCGGCCCAGATGGGCCAGGATCATCGCCTCCAGCGTGGCCACGCCCACCACCCTGCCGAACAGGTTGGGCGTGACGTCGATCACCAGGTTGACCTTGCACTGCTTGTAGAAGGCCAGCTGGTCGTCGTGCACGGCCGAGGTGATGATGGTCTTGCCTTCCAGGTTCTCGGCGGTGCCCACGGCCTTGATCTCGCCGAAGGTGCCGACGACCAGGTGCGCCTTGGACATGGCATTGGCCACGCGCATGTTCTTCAGCGCGCCGAGCGACTTCTCCAGCAGGCGGAAGGGCGTCTGGCCGGCCACCAGCTCGTTGCCGCGGGCATACAGCTCCAGCTGCGCCAGCGAGCCCAGCAGCATCGGCGAGCCGGCCTGGTACACCGGATCGGCGAAGCTCAGGTTCTTGGTGTAGTCCGACAGCGCCACGGCAATCTCGTAGTTGCGCATGCCCGACAGGAACAGCACCCGGTTGTTGTTGAAGTAGCCGCCCAATTCCTTGTGCACGTGGCGCACCGCGCGCACCTGCAGCAGCCGGCGCAGCGTGGAACCGGTGGTCACCGGCACGCGCGTGACCACCTTGGTCAGCTTTTCGGTTTCACGGTTGACGATGGTGCGCAGCCCGACGTGGTAGTGGTCGGAGGTCTCGCCCACGCCCACCGCATCGGCATTGGCCTGCTGGCGCCGCAGCATCTCCCAGGCCTTGCGGTGGTCGCCGTCGGCGCCCATGCGCTTGACCGAAAAGCGCTCGCCGAGGAAATCGGTCTGGAACTCGAAGTCCTGCTTCGACGCACCCAGCGTCACCGTCACCACCTTCTTCATCTTGCTGTCTCCGTTGTCTTCGTGATCCGTCAATCGCGGGTCTTGCGCGCGGCGCGCGGCTTCTTCACCGTGGCCTTGGGCGGCAGCACCTGGCGGATCAGCGCCTCGCACTGCTGCTGCGTCATGTAGCGCGGAACCGGGTAGGTGTTGGCTTCCTCGCAGGCGGCCCTGGCCAGCGCCGGGATGTCGACCTCGCGCAGCGCATCCAGGTGCGTCGGTATGCCCAGGTCGTGGTTCAGCTGGTCCACCGCATCGAGGAACTTGCGCGCCAGCACGTCTTCGTCCTCGCCTTCTTCGCCGACGCGGGCGCGCACCGCCAGCAGCGCCAGCCGGTCGGTGATTGCGGGCAGCGAGAACTTCAGCACCTGCGGCAGCATGATGGCGTTGGCCAGGCCGTGCGGCGTGTGGTAGCGCCCGCCGAACTGGTGCGCGATGGCATGCACGTAGCCGACGTTGGCCCGCGTGAAGGCGAAGCCGGCGTAGGTGGAGGCCAGCGACATCTTCTCGCGCGCCTCGAGGTTCTTGCCGTGGTGGTAGGCGGTGCGCAGGTTCTCGAAGATCAGGCCCACCGCCGACAGCGACATGCCCTCGGAGTAGGGCGTGGTCCACCTGCCGATGAAGGACTCGACCGCGTGAGTCAGCGCATCGATGCCGGTGGCGGCGGTGATGTGCGGCGGCAGCCCGGTCATCAGCGACGGGTCCAGTGCCGCCATCTTCGGCACCAGCCGCGGGTCGATAATCACCAGCTTGGCGTGGCGCTCGGGGTCGGCGATGACCGCGGCCACCGTCACCTCCGAGCCGGTGCCGGCGGTGGTGGGCACCGCATAGATCTCGACCGGGCTGCTCAGGCCGCCCTTGAGGTAGCCGGCCAGGTCACGCAGCGGCTTGCCGGAGGCCACGGCCACCGCGATGGCCTTGGATGCGTCCATCGACGAGCCGCCACCGAAGGCGACGATGGCATCGCAGCCGTGCTGGCGATAGAAATCGATGCCGCGCTCGATCAGCGGGATCGGCGCGTCCGGCGTGATCTCGTCGAACACCACGTAACGTGCGCCGCCGGCATCGAGCGCGTCGGTCAGCTGCCGTAGCAGCCCTAGCTTGGCGATCATCGCGTCGGTGACGATCAGGATCTTCGCGTGGCCGAAGCCGGCGATGGCCTGGCCCAGGCGGCCGCTGGAGCCAGGCCCCACCAGCAGCGTGGGTTGTGGTATCGGGATGAAGCGGGTCAGCCTGCCTGCGCCCTTCATCAGGGCGCCCAGGCCGGCGGCGCGGGTCGATTCGGGAATCAGGTCCAGGATCACGCCAGATCTCCTGCGTGCGTTGGCGAAGGGCAGCGACGGTGCGGCCGCGCTGTGCGCCCGCATTCTGCATGATCGGCCGGCCGGCGCCGGGCAGCATCAGGCCGGCTGACTGGAGCGGCTTGCCTCAGCGGCATCTGCCGACGGCAGCTGCCAATCGCAATGGCGCAGCCGCCGCGGCCAGCGCGGAATCTCGAACTGCGGCAGCTCCTGCCGGCTGAAGCTCAGCGCCAGCAGCGCGATCGGCAGGTAGTGCAACGCCATCCACACGCCGGCATGGCGGGTGTCGGCCAGCTTCGGCAGCAACAGCGCACCGCCGATCATGCCCAAGGCAGTGAAGGTCGGGATGCCGCGGCGCAGCATCACGCCCCAGCGCGCCAGCCGATGCCGATCGTGGAAGCGTACCGGCGGCTCGGCCAGCACGCGCGCCAGATGCCTTGCCGCCTGAAACAACGCCACCTCGGCCGTGCGACTGCGGCGCAGCGCCTTGCCGCGAAGCCGCAACTTGCTGGTCCAGCCGTCGGCGCCGCGCACCAGGCGCGTCCAGTCCCAGCCTTGCACCGCCAGCAGGTCTTCGGGCAGTCCAGCTTCAGGCCCTCGGCCGGCGTCAGCTCGATGTCGCCGGCCACGCTGCGAAAACCGGGCATGCGCAGCTTGAGCTCCAGATCCAGCAGGGCCAGCCGCACCTGGGCGCGGCACAGGAACAGTGGCAGCGGCCGCGCCTGCACGCCGGCGTCATCCAGCACCTCATAGCTGCGGGCCAGCAACCAGCCCTGGCCCCGTTCGAACCGGCTTTCCGGGAGCACGCTGTCCAGGGCGTCGAGCAGCGCGGCGGCCCGCGCCCCCGCCAGCTGAAGCGTGGCCTGCAGCCCGGACGGATGCGCCAGCCGGCGCTGCAGCACGAATCGGCCTTCGCGGCTGCAGTTCAGGTGCAGGCTCGACTGCAGCGGCGGCGCGGCGCTGTCGGCCCCCGGCCGAGCGATTGGCTTGAACACCCGCTGCCGCGCGCCGCGCTCGCAGGCCGCCAGGTCAACCGCGTGCCCACGGCGCACGAACGGCTCGGCCATCGCCAGGATCTCGTGATGCGTGAGTAAGGCGGGCGGGCTCATAGGCGGGATTGCAACCGGCTGTGGCGGGCGAAGCTGTACGGTGCGAGAAATATATGCCGTGCATGCACCCCGTAGGTGGTGCCACCGGGCCGCAAAGCCCTCTATGCTGGCGCCACTGCAGCGCAGGGGTGACGTACCGATGGACGAACTGTGGATCTGGCTGCTTGCGGCCGTGGCGGTGGTGGCCGGCATGGCCTGGCGCTACGCCGCTCGCCGGCGCGCGCCGCCTGCGGCAGCCCCCGCGCCGTCGCAGGCGCAGGAGCCACAAGCCCTGACGCAGGCCGAGCTGCAGCAGCAGACCAGGCCCGTGGCCGCACCACAGCCGGCCACGGCCGAAGCCGGGCCCGGCGGCCAGGCCGAGGCGCAGACCGAACTGGCGCGCATTGCCGCTGCAGCCGCGGCCGAGCGCGAGGCCGCGGCCCGCGAGCGGGCCGAACAGGCCCGCGCCGACGCACAACGTCGGGCAGCCGAGCTGGCTGAGCAGCAGCGCCTGGCCGATGAACGCGCAGCCCAGGCCGAGCTGGGGCGGGAGCGGGAGCGGGAGCGGGAGCATGCGGCCCGCGCCGAAGCCGAGCGGCTGCGCATCGAACGCGTCCAGGCAGAGATGCGGGCGGCCGAGCAGGCCGACGCGCAACGCGCCGAGGCCGCGCTCGCCGCGGCGCAGGCCGCCGCCCTGGCCGAGGTCCTGCGCGCGGCCGCCGAAGCCGCGGAGCAGGC
>JBEIHU010000214.1:0-7219 GCA_040381175.1 Burkholderiaceae bacterium | reverse complement strand
CTTGGCGTGCCCCTGGTCAGCAACAACGGGCGCGAGTTCGAGCGTGTGCCCGGGCTGAGGCTCGAGAACTGGGTCTGACGCGGCGGCGCGCCTGGCGCTGTTCATGCTGTGCCTGCCTGTGTCGCTACTGAGGTGCGGCGCGAGCCGGCCGCGTGCGGCTGGCTGCCGATGCGGCGGTGGTGGTGTCGGATTCGGCTGCGCCGAGGTAGGCCTCGCGCACGACGGTGGAGCGCGCCAGCAGGTTCGCCGGCCCGCTGGCCACCAGCGCGCCGCGTTCCAGCACGTAGCCGCGGTCGGCCACGGCCAGCGCCTTCTTCACGTTCTGCTCGACCATCAGCACGGTGGTGCCGGCATCGGCGATGCGCCGCGCCGCGGCCAGCAGTTCGTCCACCATCTTCGGCGCCAGGCCCAGTGACGGCTCGTCCAGCATCAGCAGCCGCGGCGCACTGACCATGGCGCGGGCCACCGCCACCATCTGCTGCTCGCCGCCGCTCATCGTGCCAGCCAGCTGCTGCGCGCGCTCGCGCAGCTTGGGGAAGAGCAGATATGCGTCCTCGATGCGCTGGGCGCGTTCGGTCTTGGGCACCAGCCAGCCGCCGAGCTCCAGGTTCTCGGTGACCGTCATCTGCGGGAACAGCTGCCGGCTCTCGGCCACCAGCGCGATGCCGGCGCGCACGATCTCGTGGGTCTTCTCCGGCAGGTCCTCGCCGTCCAGCGTGACGATGCCGCGCATCGGGATCAGCCCGGCCAGCGCCTTCAGCAGCGTGGTCTTGCCGGCGCCGTTGGGGCCCAGGATCACGGTCAGCCCGGGCCGCGCCTCCAGCTGCAGATCGCGCAGCACCAGGAAGGGCCCGTAGCCGGCGCTCAAGCCCTGCACCTTCAGGTGCGCCTGCGTGGTGCCGCCCAGGCGGAAGGGCTGATCGCGCCACCACATCATGATGCGGGCTCCACCATTTCATCGCCCAAGTAGGCCTCGATCACCTCGGGATCGCGCACCACCTGCCGCGGCGGGCCGTCGGCGATCTTGCGGCCCTGGTGCAGCACCAGCACGCGCTCCACGTGGCGCAGCAGGATGGTCACCGCATGCTCGATCCAGATGACGGTCAGGTCGAGCTCGTCGCGCATGCGGCGGATCAGCCGCGCCATGTCCTCGATCTCGGCTTCGGTCAGGCCGGCGGCCACCTCGTCCAGCAGCAGCAGCCGCGGGCGCGTGGCCAGCGCCATGCCGATCTCCAGCAGCCGTTGCTGGCTGGGCGTGATGGCGGCGGCGGGCAGATCGACCAGCGCATCCAGCCCGATCAGCTTGAGGATGCTGTCCGCCGTGCGCAGCGCCCAGGACACCGATTCCTCTTCGCCCCAGAACACGTACTTGCGCGGCCGGCGGCCGGCGAACTTCAGCCCGAAATCGATGTTGTCGCGCACCGTCATCTCGGCAAAGGTGCGCGGCGTCTGGAAGGTGCGCGCGACGCCTAAAGCGGCGAAGCGGTGGGCGCGCTTGCCGGTCAGCGTGCGCCCCTCCACCACCAGCCGGCCCGAGGTGAGCGACTGCACGCCGGAGATGGCGTTGAAGAAGGTGGTCTTGCCCGCGCCGTTGGGGCCGATGATGCCCACCAGCTCGCCGGCGCGGAAGCTGGCGCTGACGCCGTCGACGGCAGTCAGGCCGCCGAAGCGCACCGTGACCTCGTGAGCGTCGAGCAGCGGCGTGGAGTGCTCAGATGACGACACGGCGTTCCTTCTCGCGCTGCTTGTCGCGGGCCTTGTCGCCGCTCCATTCGTAGCGCTTGCGCTTCCATTCGTCGCGCATGTCGCGCCACCACTGCTTGAACGTTTCTCCCCGCAGCGAGGCCAGCCCGCCCGGCAGGTACAGCACCGACAGGATCAGCAGCAGCCCCAGCATCATCATGTACAGCTGCGGCATCTGCAGGCGTAGCGTCTCGGCCAGCAGGCTGAAGACGATGGCGGCGATCAAGGGGCCCCACAGCGTGGCCGCGCCACCGATCAGCGCGATCAGCACCGTCTGGAAGCCGATGAAGGGGTTGAACACCGTCGTCGGGTCGATGTAGGTCCAGCGCACGCTCATCGCCGCGCCGGCGGCGCCGGCGAAGGCCGCGGTCAGCGCGAAGCCGGCGATCTTGATCAGCCGCGTGTCCACGCCCAGCGTCATCGCGCGCTGCTCGTCCGAGCCGATGCCGCGCAGCGCCAGGCCGAAGCGCGTGCGGCGCAGCATGATCGAGGTGGCCACGGCGAGCACCGCGATCAGCAGCATCGTCAGGTAGATGGTGTCGCGCTCGGGCACCACGGTCAGCACCCGGCCGACGGTGCCGGTGACCTGCTTTTCCCAGTAGGTGATGGCATGGCGGATCAGTTCGGTCATGCCGAAGGTCAGCACCGCGAAGTAGGTGCCGCGCAGGTGCAGCACCAGCGCGCCCATCACCACCGCCACGCCGGTGGCGATGCCGGCGCCGAGCACGATGGCGGTGGCCCAGCCCTGGCTTTCGATGCTCAGCGCGCCGGTGTAGGCGCCGATGCCGAAGAAGGCCGATGTCGCCAGCGACAGGTAGCGGGTGCTGCCGCAGAACAGGCTCCAGCTGGTGGCCAGCGCGATGTACATCAGGCAGGTCAGCGCCATCGACACGACGAACTCGCTGCCGTAGTAGGGGATCGACAGCGCCCAGCCGGTCAGGCCGAAGAGGACCAGCAGGTCGCGGGTGAGGAGACTGCGGTCGTTCATCGCGTTCTAGCGCGCAGCAGCCGGGGGGCGCCGGCGGGCTGTGGATCGGGTGGCCAAGACGGGGGTGCAGCGTGCGCCCTCGGCCAGCAGCAGCTGCTTGAGGCTAGGGTGTACGCTGGCCCGCAGGCGCTGCCATTCGTCCGCGCGCACCAGCACTGCGGTGTCGATCCCGTGTCGGGTGACGAGTTGCGGGCCTTCGGAGAGACAGGTGTCGACCATTGCGCTGAACTGGGCCTTGGCTTGCCGCACGGTCCATCTCTGCATGTAGGTGTCCTCCAGGCAAGCGAAGGCGGCGGAACGGCCCGTTGGGCCGGAGCAGCGGCCCGGGGTTGAAGGCGTCATGGCGGGCCTACCTGCTGAGGTACTGCGCATCACCGCAGACCCATGCAAGATGTAGCTGAATGCCGTCACGCTCGCCCACTGACACGATCCGATTCATGGCGGCCTCAACCCCGAATATTGCGGCAAACGCAGCGTAGTCATCGAACCACTGGTGAGTCTGGCTGAATGAGTGCACGAGCATCAGCGCATGCGCAGCACCGAAGCGCTTGGCCTCTATGATGGCGGACGCCGACCGATGCAGCAGCTGATAGCGAACCGTTCCGGGAAGCTGATCTGGCAAGCCCAGCACACTGCGCAGGAACGCTAGCCTCGCAGCCTTGCCCACAGAGGCTCCAGCCAGCCACTCCGTCAATGTCGGACCGAATGGCTCTGCCACTTTGCCTTCGACTGCGATGGAAACCATGCCGTCGTCCGCGCGTGCCAGAACCCAGATGTCGTTCTGCGAAGGTCGCGAGCCGCCGGGAAGGTGAACTTGGTGCTCCGGAAAGGCGAGCAGGAGCTCGATGCCGGCAAAGTCCTGATGTGCTGAAAGCACGGCCCGAACCTCCGCAGGGAAGCCGTCGGACTCTTGCCAACAGTACGCAAGCGTTCGCGCCGAATAGCCGGTCCGCCATTGTTTGGCGGGCTCGGCCAGGAACTGTGCCCACTGGTCGGCGCTTGATGCAGGAATGTAGACATTGCTCAATGGCAGCTCCTTGTCCGACAGGACTTACCGCTTCCTGTGGAACAGCCCATTCGGCCGCAGCAGCAGCACGGCGATGAACACCGCATACGACAGCAGCGATTTCAGCGATGGGCTGGTGAAGTGCATGCCGATGGCCTCCACCACGCCCAGCAGCAATCCGCCTGCCAGCGCGCCGCCCATGCTGCCGAAGCCGCCCAGCGTGATGACGATCAGCGAGGTGACGGTGTAGGGCTCGCCCATGGCCGGGGCGATGGTGTAGGTCATCGACAGCAGGCAGCCGGCCACGCCCGACAGCCCCAGGCCGATGCCGAACATCAGCGGGTGCAGCCGCGCGGTGTCGATGCCCACCAACTGCGCGCCGGTGGGCGATTGCATCAACGCGCGCACGCCCTTGCCGTAGAGCGTGGTGCGCAGCAGCACGATCAGCACTGCCGCGAACACCAGCGACAGCGCCAGCACCAGCAGCTTGTTGGCGGCGAACTGCGTGCCGCCGATGTGCACCGGATCGGTCAGGTAGTCGTAGCCGCGCAGCTCGCCACCCCACACCCAGGACGCGAAGTTCTGCACCAGGAACATCAGGCCGAAACAGACCATCAGCGCGCGCGCCTCGAACACGTCGACGTTGGGCGAGGTGTCGGTCAGCCGCTTGAACCAGAGGCGATGGATGGCCAGGCCGAGCAGGAAGGTCAGCGTGAAGCTCAGCGGGATCATCACCAGCGGCGACCAGCCCAGCGTGGTGACCGCCACCCAGGTGACGAAGGCGCCCAGCATCAGGAACTCGCCGTGCGCGATGTTCAGGATGCGCATCAGCCCGTACTGCAGGTTCAGGCCCAGCGCGACCAACGCGTAGATGCTGCCGGTGATGACACCGGAGGCCAACAGTTCGAGCCAGGCGCCGAGGGACATGGGGCGGGTTGAAGGCGTGGGCCAAACGACACCGGTGCCCGCGGGCGCCGGTGCCGGGTTCAGCGGTTGAAGCCCTCGCTCAAACCCATGCAGGTTTGGCCACCAGCGAGCCGGTGGCCATGCTCTTCGGCCAGATCACCTCGAACTCGCCCTTCTGCCACTGGCTCACCGAGCCGGGCGTGGCGACGTTCTCGCTGCCGTTGAACTTGATCTTGCCGATCACCGTGTCGTGGGTGTTGCCGGCCACGTAGTCGCGGATGGCCTTGCGGTCCAGCCCCACCTTGCCGACGGCGGCCTGCAGGATTTCCAGGCTGGCCCAGGTGGCGCCGCTGGCCCAGCGGTCGGGCTCCTTGTTGAACTTCTTGACGTGGGCGTCGAAGTAGGCTTCGGCCAGCTTGCTGCTCCTGCGGTTCCACGAGCCCATGCCCATCACGCCTTCGGCCGACGCGCCGATCACCTGCTTGTACAGCGGGAAGGCGGTGCCTACGCTGGCATAGAAGAATTTCGGGTTGAAGCCGATCTCCTTGCTCTGCCGGCTCGCCAGGATGGTGTCCGGCGGGTACGACAGCGCGACGAAGGCGTCGGGGTTCTTGTCCTTGATGCCGCGCAGCACCGGGCCCAGGTCCTTCACGCCGCCGGGGTAGCTCTTTTCTTCCACCAGGCTCAGGCCGCTGCCGCCCACCGCCACCTTCAGCGCGGCATAGTTCTCCAGGCCGAACAGGTCGTCCACGTAGATCACGGCGACGGTCTTCGCGCCGTTGGCCTTCAGCAGCTCGACCAGCGCGTTCATCATCGGCTGCGGCTGCTGCAGCATCAGGAAGAAGTACGGCAGCTTCATCTCGATCAGCCGCTTGGACAGCGCGGTCGGCGCGATGAAGGGGTAGCCCATGCGGTTGGCCAGCGGGGCCACCGCAAAGTTGGCATTGCTGCCCCAGGGCGGCAGGATCAGGTCGACCTTGTCGCTGCCCATCAGCTTCTCGTAGCTGCGCACGACGGTCTCGACCTCGCTGCGGTCGTCCGACGAGATCAGCTCCACCGGGCGCTTGCTGCCCTTGACGTTCAGGCCGCCGGCGGCGTTGATCTGCTCGGCCCACAGCAGGTAGTTCGGCTCCTGGCTGACCTGCGCGCCGCCTGTCCACGGCCCCGTGCGGGCCATCGCGTAGCCGATGCGCACCGGGCCCGCCTGCGCGCGCAGCACGGCCGGTGCGGCCAGTGCGGCGGCACCGGCGGCCAGACCCTGGGTGAGGTGGCGGCGCGTGAGGCCGGGGCGGGTGTCTCGTTCGTCGTGGCTCATGGCACGTTTCTCCTGTGTGGCCCGGGCGCCCGAAAAGGGCCCCGCAATGGGAATGCGAGCATGACGCAGTGCCGCGGCCAAGCGGACTAGGGCTTTCCCCCCAGCCGATAGCCTGTGTCAATGGCGCGGATTGCGCCGGCCGATGCGTCGAAGCGCTACGACGCGAAGGGGTTGTGAATGAGCAAGTCGTCGATGCGCTGGCCGTGCTGCAGGTCTTCGCTCAACAGCCGCTTGCAGCCGGCAGCCAGGGCGCCGGCCACGATCAGCGCATCGTAGAAGCCGAAACGCCAGCGCTGCTGAAGATCGAGTGCGCGGTGGTACAGCGCGGGCGACGCCTGCACCTGCATCAGCGGCAGCAGCACCACGTCGAGGTATGCGCGTGCCTGGTCAGGGCTGAGCGGCACGGCCGCCTTGCGCAGCGCCACGTTCAGGCATTCCTGCACCACCTGGAAGCTGATGCACGCCTGGCCGCCGGCCAGCGCATCGCGCACGATGCCATCGGCGATGCGGTGCTTGCGCTTGTCCGTGTTGTCCAACTGGTAGACGAGGACGTTGGTGTCGATGAAGGTGTCAACGCTCATTCATCTCGTCCCGGCTGAGCTTGCGCCCGAGCTTGAGCCGGCCGCGCAGCGAGGGCATCAACTCGTCGTAACGCCGCAGCCGCCCGGCGCTGTCCGCATAGCTGGCCAGCCACAGGCGGAACTGGTCGTTCAGCGTGGTGTTCTCCGAGCGCGCTCGCTCACGCGCCGCCTCGATCAGGCGCTCTTCGGCGCTGAGGGTGATGTTCTTCATCGGCCCAAACTTTCAATCGCACTATTACAGTGTGCACGAAGGTAGTGTAACTCTTCAGAACGGCACGACAAGCTTGCGACAATCGGCACCCCTGCCAACAAAGCCCTTCGCGATGTCCCACACCATCCTGCAATCCGTGCCCGCCGGCCAGCGCGTGGGCATCGCCTTTTCCGGCGGCCTGGACACCAGTGCCGCGGTGCACTGGATGCGCGCCAAGGGCGCCATCCCCTGCGCCTACACCGCCAACCTGGGCCAGCCCGACGAGAGCGACTACGAGGACATCCCGCGCAAGGCCCGGGCCTACGGCGCCGAGATCGCCCGGCTGATCGACTGCCGGGCCTCGCTGGTGGCCGAGGGCATCGCCGCCATCCAGTGCGGCGCCTTCCACATCAGCACCGGCGGCGCCACCTACTTCAACACCACGCCGCTGGGCCGCGCCGTCACCGGCACCTCGCTGGTGCTGGCGATG
>JBEIHU010000213.1:0-7227 GCA_040381175.1 Burkholderiaceae bacterium | reverse complement strand
GACCTACGCCACGTTGTGGATTCGTCAGGCCATCACCCTTTACATCGCAGACCATGCGCGAACCATCCGAATTCCGGTGCACATGATCGAGACCATCAACAAGATGAACCGCATCTCGCGCCAGCACTTGCAGGAGTTCGGCTACGAGCCCGACGCGCCGACGCTGGCCGAGAAGATGGAGATCCCCGAGGACAAGATCCGCAAGATCATGAAGATCGCCAAGGAGCCGATCTCCATGGAAACGCCGATCGGCGATGACGACGATTCGCACCTGGGCGACTTCATCGAGGACACCAACAACACAGCGCCGATCGAGGCCGCCATGCAGGCAGGCCTGCGCGACGTGGTCAAGGACATACTCGACAGCCTGACCCCGCGCGAGGCCAAGGTGCTGCGCATGCGCTTCGGCATCGAGATGAGCACCGACCACACGCTGGAAGAGGTGGGCAAGCAGTTCGATGTGACGCGCGAACGCATCCGCCAGATCGAGGCCAAGGCCATCCGCAAGCTCAAGCACCCGAGCCGCTCGGACAAGCTGCGGACGTACCTGGACAACCTGTGAACGAAGCGAGGAGGTTGGCCATGGACGTCACCACGAAGTCGTCGGTGCCTGCGAAGCGGGCCCCGTGCAGCTTTCGGCGTAGCCACAAGCTGCGGACGTACCTGGACAACCTGTGAACGAAGCGAGGAGGTTGGCCATGGACGTCACCACGAAGTCGTCGGTGCCTGCGAAGCGGGCGCCGTGCAGCTTGCGGAGTAGCCGCAAGCTGCGGACATACCTGGACAACCTGTAGGGCCGGCCAGGTGCGCACTGCCGCAGACGGCAGCGCCCGCGACGCGGGCGCCGGCAGACCTGCATTGAGCGCAAGTGCCGTTTGGCGGCCTGGACAGCCTGCAGTCGCCCCTAACTTCTTGCGGAGTCTGGCGCGGGCCCTGCGGTAGCGGGCGTTACACTTTCCATCGGAATGACGCAGATCTCCGACCGCACCATCCTGTTTGCCGACCTGCGCGGCAGCACCGGTCTGTTCGAGACGCTGGGCAATGCCGAGGCGACCTCCGTGGTAACCCATTGCGTCTCGGCGCTTGGACCGCCTGTCGAGCGCCAGCGCGGCCTTGTGGTCAAGACGCTCGGAGACGGGCTGATGGCAGTGTTCGACGGGCCGGTGCAGGCGCTGCAGTCGGCACTGAAGATGCACGAGGTGCTGGCCGATATCGTGGCCCGCGGCAGCGAACGCGGCGCGTCCAGCGGGTTGCGCTCGTTGCGCCTGCAGGTGGCGCTGTCCCGCGGCGAAGTGGTCGAGATGGCCGGCGATTGCTTCGGCGACGCCGTCAATGTCGCGGCCCGGTTGCTCGACCATGCCGGCGACAACGAAACGCTCATCACCGCCCAGGTACTGGCCGGCCTGAATCGCGCGCAAAGTCGGCTGTTCCGCAGCCTCGACCAGTTGGTGCTGCGCGGACGCGTCGAACCGGTGCAGGTGTACGTGTACGGCGGGCGCCGCAGCGCCGACAGCGCGGCCACGCAGTTCGGCGACGTGGAGCCGACTTCCGAGCCGAATGCGGTGTGCCTCGAGTGGCTGGACCAGAGCCAGGTCTTTGCCAGCCGGCAGATGCCGGTGGTGTTGGGGCGCAGCGCGCAGGCGCACTACTGTGTCGATGATTCGCGCGTGTCGCGCTCGCATGCCCGGCTCGACTGGCATGGCGGAAGCTTCCAACTCAGCGACCTCAGCTACAACGGCACCTACGTTCGCTTCGCCGATGGCGAGATCGTCAGCCTCAGGCGCGGCAGCTGCCTGCTGCACGGCACCGGTATCATAGGTCTGGGCGGTTCGCCGGCCGACCCGTCGTCGGCTTGCGTGCGCTTCGAGGTGCTGCATTTCGGCGACACCGAAACCCAGCCGCTGACCTGATCGCCGGACCGCGCGCGCGATGCAGTTGCTCTACGTCGACGACGACCGCATCAACCTGATGCTCTTCGAAGCCGCCTGCGCCGCAGTGGCCGGCGTGCAGGTGTGCACCGCGTCGCGCGGCAGCGAAGCGCTCGAGCTTGTGCGCCAGCAACCCCCGCAGCTGCTGCTGATCGACCTGCACCTGCCTGACACCGATGGCCCTGCACTGTTGAGAGCCCTGCGCCAGCAGCCCGGCCTGTCATCTGTTCCGGCCTTCCTGTGCAGTGCCGACCATGGTCGCGAGGTTCAGCAGGTCGCCGCCCAAAGCGGTTTCGACGGCTGTTGGCCAAAGCCCATCGACAGCAAGAGCCTGCGCCGCGAACTGGCGGCGCTCGGCCTGGTCGCTGCGGGCTGAGCCGTGCCGATCCGATTACCGGCCGCCCTTGGCACCGATGCCGCCGCCGGCCGATGAACTATCTTCCCGAAACCCCGTTCAAGCACGGCAGCGCGGCGCGTGTCGGCGTGCTGCTGGTCAACCTGGGTACGCCCGAAGCGCCCACGCCGGCGGCGCTTCGCCGCTACTTGGCCGAGTTTCTGAGCGACCCGCGCGTCGTCGAAATACCCAGGCTGCTGTGGTGGATGATTCTGCGCGGCGTGATCCTGCGGGTGCGCCCGGCCAAGTCGGCGCTCAAGTACGCCGCCATCTGGATGCCCGAAGGTTCGCCGCTGGCGGTGTGGACGGCCCGGCAGGCCAAGCTACTGCTCGGCTACCTGGGCGAGGCCGGGCATCCGGTTCTGGTGCGCCATGCCATGCGCTACGGCCAGCCGGGCATTGCCGCCGAGCTTGACGCGCTGCGCGCAGACGGCGCTACCCGGGTGCTGGTGCTGCCGTTGTATCCGCAGTACTCGGCCGCCACCAGCGCCAGCGTGTTCGATGCCGTGGCCGCCTGGGGGCAGCGCGCGCGCTGGGTGCCGGAGCTGCGCTTCGTGCAGCAGTACCACGACGATCCCGGCTACATCGCCGCGCTGGCGGCGCAGGTGCGCGCGCACTGGCAGCGCGAAGGCCGAGGGCCGATGTTGGTGATGAGCTTCCACGGCGTGCCCGAGCGCACGCTGCACCTCGGCGACCCCTACCACTGCAGCTGCCACAAGACTGCACGGCTGCTGGCCACGCAACTGGGACTGCCGCAGGAGCAGTACCGCGTCACCTTCCAGAGCCGGTTCGGCAAGGCGAAGTGGCTGCAGCCCTACACCGAGCCCACGCTGCAGCAACTGGCCCGCGAAGGCGTCGGGCGCGTTGACATCCTGTGCCCAGGATTCGTCGTCGATTGCCTGGAAACGCTGGAGGAAATCGACCAGGAAGCGCGCGAGACCTTCATCGGGGCTGGCGGCCAGACGCTGCACTACATCCCCTGCCTGAACGACCGGCACGAATGGATCGCCGCGCTGCGCGATATTGCCGTGCGCCACATGCAAGGCTGGAACACCCTGCAACCTGACCAAGCCGAACTGCAGACGCAACGTGAGCGCGCGCTGCGGCTGGGCGCCAAGGACTAGGGCGCCAGTGAAGCGCGGCCCAGCAGCGCGTCTTCGTAGGCAAACAATGACGGCAGGCCGCCGGTGTGCAAGAACAGCACCCGCTCGGCGTGCTTGAAGAAGCCCTCGCGCGCCAGACCGATCAGCCCGGCCATGGCCTTGCCCGTGTACACCGGGTCGAGCAGCAGGTTCTCGCTGCGGGCCAGCCATTGCACCGCCTCGACCATGCGTGCGTTGGGCACCGAGTATTTCGGCTGCCAGTAGCCGCCCACCGTGCGCACGGCTTCGCGCGGCACGCTCAGGCCCAGGCCCAGCAGGTCGGCCACGGCCTGGGCCTCACGGTGCACCAGCGGTTCCTGGTCGGCCGGGTCGCGGCTGACACCAATGCCGACCACGGGGAGTTCGACATGGTTGCCCAAGAAACCCGCCACCAGCCCGCCGTGCGTGCCCGAACTGCCCGAGCCGACGACCACACGTTCGAAGCGCAGGCCCATGTCGAAGCACTGCTGCTGCAGCTCCTGCGCGCAGGCCACGTAGCCCAGGCCGCCCAGCGCATTGGAGCCGCCGCCAGGGATGACGTAGGCCCGGCCGCCGCTGTCGGCCACCTCGTCGGCCACCTGCTGCATGGCCGCCCCCATGTCGCTGCCCGCAGGCACCACCGTCAGGGCGGCCACGCCGAGCAGCCTGAACATGAAATGGTTGCCGCTGGCCTCGGGCTGGTAGCTGTGGGGCACCCGCTCCTCGATGACGAAGCGACACTTCAACCCGACCTTGTTGGCAGCGGCCAGCGTGATGCGGCAGTGGTTGGACTGCGGCGCGCCGCAAGTCACCAGTGTGTCGGCGCCCTGGGCCAGCGCATCGGCCACCAGGAACTCGAGCTTGCGCGTCTTGTTGCCGCCGGGGAACAGGCCCAGCAGGTCATCACGCTTGACCCAGACCTCGGGGCCCGCGCCGCCCGGGCAGCTGGCCGCCAGCTGCGCACTGAAGCGCGGCAGCGGCTCCAGCGGCGTGAAGCCGGCGGTAAAGCGGCGGCGGGCAAAGCGCGACAGGTCCATGCGGGCACCCTCAACGGTTCTTCAGCGTATTTCGCAGCTTGATGAGCCGCGGCAACAGCAGCACGGCGACGATCACCAGCAGCAGGAACAGCGACATCGGTCGCTCGACGAACACGCCCCACTTGCCCTCGCCGATGGACAGCGCATTGCGCATCTGCGCCTCGGCCAGCGGGCCGAGGATCATGCCCACCACCACTGGCGCGGTGGGAAAACCAAAGCGGCGCATGACCACGCCCAGCAGGCCGATGGCGTAGAGCAGCGCCAGGTCGAAGGCCGACTGGCGCATGCCGTAAACGCCCACGGTGGCGAAGATCAGGATGCCGGCGTAAAGGTAGGTCTTCGGTATCTTCAGAAGCTTGACCCACAGGCCCACCAGCGGCAGGTTCAGCACCAGCAGCATGACGTTGCCGATGTAAAGCGACGCGATCAGCGCCCAGACCAGCGCGGCGTTGCTGCTGAACAGCTGCGGCCCGGGCTGTATGCCGTAGTTCTGGAACGCCCCGAGCAGGATGGCGGTGGTATTGGAGGTGGGGATGCCCAAGGTCAGCAAGGGGATCAGCGTCGCGGTGATGGCAGCGTTGTTGGCCGCCTCCGGCCCGGCCACGCCTTCGATGGCGCCGGTGGTGCCGAACTCACCCTTGTGCTTGGACAGTTTCTTCTCGGTGGCGTAGCTCAGGAACGTGGGGATCTCGCTGCCGCCGGCCGGGATCACGCCGAAAGGCGTGCCGATGGCGGTGGCGCGCAGCCAGGCCGGCCAGGAACGCCGCCATTCGCCGCGCGTCATGTGCACCTTGGTCAGCTTGTTCTGCGTCTCGACAACCCGCCCTTCGTAGAGCACCGCGTACAGCGCCTCGGCCACGGCGAACAGGCCTACCGCGATCAGCACCACTTCCAGCCCGTCCATCAGCTCGGGCACGCCGAAGGTATAGCGCGCCTGGGCGGAGATCTGGTCGATGCCCACCAGCCCCATGGCCAGGCCAACGCCCAGCGCGGTCAGCCCGCGCAGCGTGCTTTGCCCCAGCACGGCGCTGATGGTGCAAAAGGCCAGCACCATCAGCAAGAAGTACTCCGGCGGCCCCAGCCGCACCGCATGTTCGGCCACCACCGGCGCGAAGAAGGTCACCACCACGGTGGCGATCGATCCGGCGACGAAGGAGCCGATGGCCGCGGTGGCCAGCGCCGCGCCCGCGCGGCCGTGCTTGGCCATCCTGTTGCCTTCCATCGCGGTGACCATCGAACCCGCCTCGCCCGGCGTGTTCAGCAGGATCGCGGTGGTCGAGCCGCCATACATGGCGCCGTAGTAGATGCCGGCGAAGAAGATCATCGAGGCCGTGGGCTCGACCTTCAGCGTGATCGGCAGCAGCATCGCCACTGCGGTGGCCGGGCCGATGCCCGGCAGCACGCCGACCGCCGTACCGATGGTGCAGCCGAGCAGGCACCACAGCAGGTTGACTGGCGTACCAGCGGCAATGAAGCCCTGCAACAGCAGGTTGAGCGTGTCCATCCGAAGCCTAGATCCAGCCGCTTGCGGTCAGCCCCGGCAGGCTGATCGAGAGGAACTTGGTGAACATCCAGAACACCGGCGCGGCGATGGCGATGCCGATCAGCGCGTCGACGACCAGGGCGCGCAGGCCCAGGTCGAGCCGACCTTCGGCCGAGCGGAAGCCGCGCACCGCCAGCACGAAGCACAGCGTGCAGCCGAGGATGAAGCCGATGCGGGTGATCAGCGCGGCATTGGCCAGCAGCCCCGCCGAGACCCAGACGAAGCCGGACCAGTGGCCGGTATCGGCGCCCGACGCGGGCTCCAGTTGGCGAAAGCCACCGCTCAGAGCCTCCCATACCAGGAAGACGCCGCACAGCGCCAGCAATGCACCCACCACCCAGGGCAGGAAGTTCGGCCCGACGCCGCCATAGCCGGCCTCCGAGGAAATCTGCGCCGCCCCTGCGCCGATCAGCAGCCCGAGCACCAGCACGCCGGCGCCGACCACTGCTTGCTCCAGTTTCACGAGGGCCCCCGGGCGCCCTCGGCACCACGCATTGGCATCAGATCATTCCGGACTTGACCATCACCGCGCGCAGGCTGGCGAACTCGTCATCGACGAAGCTGGCGAAGGCCGCACCGGTGAGCAGCGCCGACGTCCAGTTGTTCTTCTCCAGCGCCTCGGCCCAGGCCTTGCTCTTGGTGGCCTTGACGACCATCTCCGTCAGGGCCTTGGCCTGCTCGGGGGTGATCCCGCCGGCACCGTACACCCCGCGCCAGTTGCCGATCACGACGTTCATGCCCTGCTCCTTCAGCGTGGGCACGCTCACGCCCTTCAGCCGGGCATCAGAGGTGACGGCGATGGCGCGCATCTTGCCGGTGTTGATGTACTCGGCAAATTCGCTGTAGCCGCTGCCGCCGATGGTGACGTTGCCGCCGAGGATGGCGGCGGTGGCCTCGCCGCCCCCGCGGAAGGCCACGTAGTTGATCTTCGACGGGTCGACGCCGACGTCGCGCGCGATCATCGCCGCCGCGATGTGCTCGGTCGAGCCGCGCGAACCGCCGCCCCACTTAACGCTGCCCGGGTCCTTCTTCATCTGCTCGATCACGTCCTTCATGGTCTTGAAGGGCGAATTGGCCGGCAGCACGAAGACGTTGTATTCGCTGGTCAGGCGGGCGATCGGCGTGGCCTGGGACAAGGACACCGGCGGCTTGCCGGTGATGATGCCGCCCAGCATGACCGCACCCATCACCATCAGCGCATTCG
>JBEIHU010000212.1:0-7286 GCA_040381175.1 Burkholderiaceae bacterium | reverse complement strand
GCATTTCGCGATTCATCGTGTCTGACCTCCGTCTACCCCGCGCAGCATCTGTCCAGGCGGCTGCGCGCCGGGCACCTTGCGGGCCCGGCCCTTGAAATCGAGCACCGGCACCAGCCGCGCCTCGCGCACTTCTTCGAGCTGGAAGTCCAGCGCCTGCTCGGCCTTGTCGCCGCTCAGCGCCAGGCGCCAGCCCGCATCGCCAGCCATCAGCAGGCCGCGAAAGTTCTTGCGCCCCTTGAAGGGCATCTTCAGCGTCAGATTGACCTCGTGCCCGGTGAAGCGCTCGTAGTCTGCGGCCCGCTTTAGCGGCCGGTCCAGGCCGGGCGATGAGACTTCCAGGCGCTGGTAAGGCACAGCCTCGACCTCGAGCACGTATTGCAACTGGCGCGTGACGCGCTCGCAGTCATCGACCGTCACCGACTCGGCCTCACCGGCCGGGTAGCTGCGCCCGGGAATACGATCGATGTACACGCGCAACAAACCGCCGGCCGAACGCTCCAGGTCCACCAGCTCGTAGTCCAAGCCGGTGACCGTGCGCTCGATCGTCGTGTGCCAGTGCGTCGTAGCCAAAACCGTCTGCCGCCTCCATCACAGTCCGCCCGAGGCCAGCCGGGCCGATACTCGGTCGGGCAAACCACTGTTCGAAATGCGATCAACCATAAAAAATGGGCTGGATGAACCCCGCCCATGCAGTGTGTCAGCGAAACCGACATTGTAACCCCTCGTCAGCAGCCGCGGCAACATGGGCGGCACGGGTCGGCACGCCGCTACGGGCGCCATGCCAGAATCCCGCTCAAAAGCAACCGGTCCGGCGGTCGGCCTGGCGTGCCATATCCAGGAGCACACATGGGATTCCTCGCAGGCAAGCGGCTGGTCATCACGGGGTTGTTGTCGAACCGCTCGATCGCCTATGGCATCGCCCGGGCCTGCCACCGCGAGGGCGCCGAGCTGGCCTTTAGCTACGTCGGCGAGCGCTTCCGAGACCGCATCGTCGAGTTCGCACGCGAGTTCAGCAGCGATCTGGTGTTCGACTGCGACGTCGGCAACGACGCGCAGATCGACGCCCTGTTCGAGCAGCTGGGCCAGCGATGGCCGCAGTTTGACGGCTTCGTGCACTCGATCGGCTTCGCACCGCGCGAGGCAATCGCCGGCGACTTCCTGGACGGCCTGTCGCGCGAGGCCTTCCGCATCGCGCACGACATCTCAGCCTACAGCTTCCCGGCACTGGCCAAGGCGGCATTGCCGCGCCTGCGCCCGGGCAGCTCGCTGCTGACGCTGACCTACCTGGGCGCCGAGCGCGCCGTGCCCAACTACAACACCATGGGCCTGGCCAAGGCCAGCCTGGAGGCCAGCGTGCGCTACCTGGCGGCCAGCCTGGGACCCAAAGGCATCCGCGTCAACGGCATCTCGGCCGGCCCGATCCGCACGCTGGCGGCCTCAGGCATCAAGGATTTCGGCAAGCTGCTCGACAGCTTCGCCAAGACGGCGCCGTTGCGCCGCAACGTGACGATCGACGATGTCGGAAACGTCGCCGCGTTCCTGCTGTCGGACCTGGCGGCCGGCGTGACCGCCGAGATCACCTACGTCGACGGCGGCTTCAGCCAGGTGGCGCTCGGCATGGTCGAGGCGCCGCCACCGGCCTGAGGCCCGTCAACCGTCGAGCGCCCGCGCGGCACCGCGCAGCGCCGGGTCGCCACCGGGCTGGATCAGCTGCACCGGAATGCGGCTCAGGTACTCGGCGAAGCGGCCCTTCTGCTCGAAGCGCTGGCGAAAGCGCGACGCATCGATCCGCGCGCCCAGGCGCGCGACGATGCCGCCGCCCACGTAGACGCCGCCGCGCGCGCCCAACGTGAGCGCCAGGTTGCCGGCGACCGTGCCCAGCAGGCTGAGGAACAGCTCCAGCGCCGCATCGCAGGCCGGATCGCTGTATTGCAGCGCCCGCTCGGTGATCTGCGCCGCAGCCAGCGCGGGCGCCGACCGGCCGTGCACCGCATTCCACGCCTGGTACAGGTTCTCCAGGCCCTGGCCGGATACCGCGCGCTCGGCCGAGACATGACCGAAGCGGCTGCGCAGCCAGCCGATCACTGCCGCCTCTTCGTCATCCGCCGGCGCCAGAGTGACATGCCCACCCTCACCGCTGATGACCACATCGCGCCCGTCGGTGCTGCGCATCAGGCCGGATACGCCCAGCCCTGTGCCCGGACCCAGCAGCGCCAGCGGCGCGCCGGCCACGGCCGCACCGCCGCCGACGGCGCGCAGCTCCTCCTGCCGCAGCGTGGGCAAGGCCAGTGCCAGCGCGGCGAAGTCGTTCAGGAACAGCAGCCGCTGCAGGCCCAGTGCCTGCCGCATCGCCTCGATAGAGAACTGCCAAGCACGGTTGGTCATGCGCACATGGTCGCCGTCGACCGGGTTGGCGATGCCGATCGCGGCCTGGCGCGGCACGGGCAGCCCCGGCTGGGCCAGGTAGTGGCGCAGGGCGGCTTCGAGGGATTCAAAATCCGCGCAGCGCACCTTCGTCAGCGCCTCGGGAGCCGCGCCCGGGCCGGCCTGCAGGGCGAAGCGCGCGTTGGTGGCGCCGACGTCGCCGAGCAGCCGCCAGCCATCGATCGGCCTCATGCCGGACTTCAGCGTTGGTGCGACCGGCGCACGCAGTCGACGAAGTAGCGGCGCCGGCCATCGGCGCCCTCTTCCTCGACCAGACCGTGCACGTCGGTGTCGAAACCGGGAAATGCGGCATTGAACTGCCGCGTGAAGCGCAGGAATTCGACGATCTTCCGGTTGAAACGCTCGCCCGGGATCAGCAGCGGAATCCCAGGCGGATAGGGCGTCAGCAAGGCGGTGGTGATGCGCCCTTCGAGCTCGTCGATGTCCACCCGCTCGGTCTCGCGGTGGGCAATGCAGGCAAAGGCGTCGCTGGGCTTCATCGCCGGCTGCAGGTCGGACAGGTACATCTCGGTGACCAGGCGGGCGATGTCGCCCTGGGCGTACATGTCATGGATGCTGTGGCACAGGTCGCGCAGCCCCGTACCCTCATAGCGCGGGTGCGCGGCACAGAACTCGGGCAGCACCCGCCACATCGGCGCGTTCTTGTCGTAGTCGTCCTTGAACTGCTGCAGCGCGGTGAGCAGGGTGTTCCAGCGGCCCTTGGTGATGCCGATGGTGAACAGGATGAAAAAGGAGTACAGCCCGGTCTTCTCCACCACCACGCCGTGCTCGGCCAGGAACTTGGTGACGATGGCCGCCGGGATGCCCGCGGGCGAGAACTTGCCGGACAGGTCCAGCCCCGGCGTGATGATGGTGCACTTGATCGGATCGAGCAAGTTGAAGCCCGGGGCCAGGTCGCCAAAGCCGTGCCACTTGTCCTTGGCATTGAGCAGCCAGGCCTCGGATCGGCCGATGCCCTGCTCGGCCAGCTTGTCCGGGCCCCAGACCTTGAACCACCAGTCGCGGCCGAACTCCTTGTCGACCTTGCGCATGGCGCGGCGGAACTCCATCGCCTCGTTCAGGCTTTCCTCCACCAGCGCGGTGCCGCCCGGCGGCTCCATCATGGCCGCGGCCACGTCGCAGCTGGCGATGATGGCGTACTGCGGGCTGGTGCTGGTGTGCATCAGGTAGGCCTCGTTGAAGAGATGGCGGTCGAGCTTGACGGTCTGCGAGTCCTGCACCAGCACCTGCGAGGCCTGGCTGAGGCCGGCCAGCAGCTTGTGCGTGGACTGCGTCGCATAGACCATCGCCTCCTTCGGCCGCGGCCGCTTCTTGCCCATTGCGTGGAAGCTGCCGTAGAACTTGTGGAAGGCCGCATGCGGCAGCCAGGCCTCGTCGAAGTGCAGCGTGCCGATGTAGCCGTCGAGCATGCCCTTGATGGTTTCGGTGTTGTAAAGCACGCCGTCATAGGTGCTCTGTGTCAGCGTCATGATGCGCGGGCGCACGCTCTTGGCGTCCAGGCCCTTCAGCAGCGGGTTGCGCGCGATCTTGGCCTCGATCGCCTCGCGGCTGAACTCGCTGTGCGGGATCGGGCCGATGATCCCGTAATGGTTGCGCGTGGGTGTCATGAACACCGGCACCGCGCCGGTCATGATGATGCTGTGCAGGATGCTCTTGTGGCAGTTGCGGTCGACCACCACCACGTCGCCCGGCGCCACCGTGTGGTGCCAGACCATCTTGTTGCTGGTGCTGGTGCCGTTGGTGACGAAGAAGCAATGGTCGGCATTGAAGATGCGCGCGGCGTTCTTCTCGCTGGCCGCCACGGGCCGGTGTGGTCGAGCAACTGGCCCAGTTCTTCGACCGCGTTGCACACGTCGGCGCGCAGCATGTTCTCGCCGAAGAACTGGTGGAACATCTGGCCGACCGGGCTCTTCAGGAAGGCCACGCCGCCGCTGTGGCCCGGGCAGTGCCAGCTGTACGAGCCGTCCTGCGCGTAGTCCATCAGCGCCTTGAAGAACGGCGGCGCCAGGCCGTCGAGGTAACTCTTGGCCTCGCGGATGATGTGCCGGGCCACGAACTCCGGCGTGTCCTCGAACATGTGGATGAAGCCATGCAACTCGCGCAGGATGTCGTTCGGGATGTGCTGGCTGGTACGCGTCTCGCCGTACAGATAGATCGGAATGTCGGCGTTCTTGAAGCGGATCTCCTCGATGAACTGGCGCAGGCTCAGTACCGCCGGGTCCAGGTCGGGACCGCCCTTGAACTCCTCGTCGTCGATCGACAGGATGAAGGCGCTGGCCCGGCTTTGCTGCTGCGCGAACTGGCTCAGGTCGCCATAGCTGGTGTTGCCCAGCACTTCGAAGCCCTCCTTCTCGATCGCCTGGGCCAGCGCACGGATGCCCAGCCCGGAGGTGTTCTCCGAGCGGAAGTCCTCGTCGATGATGACGATGGGGAAACGAAAACGCTGCATGGCCGAAGGCTCCTGGTGGCACTTTGTCTGTTACGTAGCGCGCAGTGTAGGGTGACCTGCGCCAGCGCACCCTGCCGGCATGCGCTTGGGCGCATACTTCGCCGTGACCTGGATGTCGCCGACCTTTGCCGCGACACTGAGTCGTCAATAGGAGACCGATGGCCCGGCCCAGCCCCGCCCTGTTGCTCAGCCTGCTGCTGCTGGCGTGCGGCCTGCTGATGCATTTCGCCAGGGCGCAGCCGCCGACGCCGCGGCCGCTGGTGTACGTGGTGCCGATCGAAGGCGTGATCGATCTCGGACTGGCGCCCTTCGTTTCGCGCGTGCTGGACGAGGCCACCCAGGCGGGCGCGGCCGCGGTGGTGCTGGACATCGACACCTTCGGCGGGCGCGTGGATGCTGCCGTGCAGATCCGCGACGCGCTGCTCGACGCGAAGCTGCGCACGGTGGCCTTCGTCGACCGGCGGGCCATTTCCGCCGGCGCGCTGATCGCGCTGTCCGCCCATACGCTGGCCAGGGCCTCTGGCGGCACCATCGGCGCGGCGGCACCTGTGCAGGCGGGCGCGCCCGGCGCCGCGGCCTTGCCGGTGCAGGAAAAAACCGTGTCCTACGTGCGCAAGGAGTTTGGCGCCACCGCCGAGGCGCGGCAACGGCCTCAGCTGCTGGCCGAGGCGATGGTGGATGCGGACATCGAAGTGCCCGGCGTCATCGACAAGGGCAAGCTGCTGACGCTGACCACCGACGAGGCCCTGAAGCACAAGGTTGCCGACCTGCGCGCCGACAGCCTGGACAGCCTGCTGCAGCAACTGGGCCTGGCCGGTGCCGAGTTGCGCCGCCCGGCGCCGCACTGGGCCGAAGAGCTGGTTCGCCTGCTGACGCACCCGGTGTTCAGCTCGCTGCTCATCAGCATCGGCATGGTGGGCATCCTGGTCGAGCTGCGCACGCCGGGCTTCGGCCTGCCCGGCAGCGTAGGCTTGGGCAGCCTCGCGCTGTTCTTCTACGGGCACTGGCTGGTGGCACTGGCCGGCTGGGAGGAATTGCTTCTGGCCATCGCCGGGCTGGTGCTGCTGGCGGTGGAAATCTTCATCCTTCCGGGATTCGGCGTGGTCGGTGCGCTGGGCGTCCTGGCGCTGCTGGGCGGCCTGACGCTGAGCCTGGTCGGCGCCGGCGCCACCACCGACGTGATGATCTCCGCCGTCTCTCGCATCGTCATGGCGCTGCTGGTGGCGGTGCTGGCCGGCCTGCTGGTGCTGCGCTTCTTTCCGCGGCTGCCCTTTGCGAACCGGCTGGTGCTGGATGCCGACCTCGGCTCGGGCCCGGCCCATGGCTCGGCGCCCGAGAGCGACCAACGCTGGCTGGGCAAGCGAGGGCACGCCGCGTCGGTGCTGCGGCCGGCGGGCATTGCCGACTTCGAGCACGAGCGCGTGGATGTCGTCGCCGACGGCATCATGATCGAGGCTGGCGAGGCCATCGAAGTGATCCGCGTCGATGGCAACCGTATCGTCGTGCGTCGCGCGGCATCCACTGAAAAGGAAGACTGATGTACGAACTGATCGGAAGCGTGGGCGTACTGGCGATCGTGGTCATCGTCCTGGCGCTGCTGCTGTACCTGGTGCCGGTGCCACTGTGGATCGCCGCCTGGGCCTCGGGCGCCTACGTGGGGTTGTTCACGCTGATCGCGATGCGGCTGCGCCGCGTGCCGCCCACCACCATCGTCACCGCGCGCATCAGCGCGGTGAAGGCCGGCATCGACATCTCGCTCAACGACCTGGAGGCCCACTTCCTGGCCGGCGGCAACGTCGTGCGCGTGGTCAACGCCATGATCTCGGCCGACAAGGCCAACATCCCGCTGCCGTTCAAGCGCGCAGCGGCCATCGACCTGGCCGGGCGCAACGTGCTCGAGGCGGTGCAGATGTCTGTGCTGCCCAAGGTCATCGAGACGCCGCGCATCGCCGCGGTGGCCAAGGACGGCATCCAGTTGATCGTGGTGTCGCGCGTCACCGTGCGCACCAACATCGACCGGCTGGTGGGCGGCGCGGGCGAGGAGACGATCATCGCGCGGGTGGGCGAAGGTATGGTCAGCACCATCGGCTCGGCCACCAGCCACAAGAACGTCCTCGAGAACCCGGACCACATCTCCAAGCACATCCTCAGCAAGGGTCTGGACGCGGGAACGGCCTACGAGATCCTGTCGATCGACATCGCCGACGTGGACGTTGGCGAGAACATCGGCGCCAAGCTGCAGATCGACCAGGCCAACGCCGACAAACAGATCGCCCAGGCCAAGGCCGAGGAGCGCCGCGCGATGGCCGTGGCCCAGGAGCAGGAGATGCGGGCGCGCGTCGTGGAAGCCGAGGCCGAAGTGCCGCGGGCCATGGCCGAGGCTTTCCGCCAG
>JBEIHU010000211.1:0-7298 GCA_040381175.1 Burkholderiaceae bacterium | reverse complement strand
CGCCTCCGTCACCGCCGCCTGGGGCGGTGCGGGCGGGTCCGCGCGGCCCGGCAGCCAGCCCGGCCGCAGCGTGGCCACCACGAACCAAAGCCCCAGGGCGATGGTCACCGTCTGGGCGAACAGGAGCCAGAGTTTGCGAAGCATGGAGTCAGGCAGTCGGCCGGTGCGCCGGTCCGAGACCGAACGCTTGGGACATTATCGACGGCCGCGGCGCACTGCCCACCTCACAATATCGTATGGACCAAAGACCGCTGTTGCTGACAATGGGAGATGCCTGCGGCATTGGCCCCGAGACGATCCTCAAGGCGGCGGCCGATGGCGATGCCCGGCATTGCCTGGTGATCGGCGATGTGGCGGTGCTGGGCCGTGCGGCGCGCATGCTGGGGCTGCCGATGCCACTGGCGCAAGTCGACGGGCCGGCCGACCTGGGGGCGGTGCCGCCAGGTGCTCTGGCCGTGCTGCGCCCGCCGGGGCTGCCCGCCGGCCTGGCCGAGCTGCCCTGGGGCCGTATCGACGCGCGCTGCGGTGCGGCGGCGGCAGCCTGCATCGAGACCGCCGCGAAGCTGCTGCTGGCCGGGCGGGCGGCCGCGATGGTGACTGCGCCGCTGCACAAGGAGGCGCTGGCAGCGGCCGGCATCGCGCACCCGGGCCATACCGAGATGCTGCAGGCCCTGGCCACTCCGCCGGGCGGCCAGGCGCCGCCGGTGCGCATGATGCTGGCCAACGGCGAGTTGCGCGTGGTGCTGGTCAGCATCCATGTGGCCTTGCGCCAGGCGGTCGACCTGGTGAGCTTCGATTCGGTGCTGCAGACCCTGCGCATCTCCCATGCGGCAGCGGGCGCCTGGGGCCAGGCGCGGCCGCGCATCGCGGTGGCGGGCCTGAACCCGCATGCCGGCGAGGGCGGGCTGTTCGGCGACGAGGAGCAGCGCTTCATCGCCCCGGCCGTGCATGCGGCCCGCGCCGAAGGCATCGACGCGCAAGGGCCGTTCGCACCCGACACGGTGTTCATGCGCGCGCGCCAAGCCGCCGGCCATCCCGGCGAATTCGATCTGGTGGTGGCGATGACGCACGACCACGGCCTGATCCCGGTCAAGTACCTGGGGGTGGACCACGGCGTCAACGTCACGTTGGGCCTGCCTTTCGTGCGCACCAGCCCGGACCACGGCACTGCCTTCGACATCGCCGGCAGCGGCCGCGCCGACGCCTCCAGCCTGAAGGCGGCGATCCGCATGGCGCGGCAGCTGGGTGCCCGCGCAGGCTCCTAGTCAGGCTGCGGCGCCGCTGCCCAGGGCAGCAAGCTGGCGCCGTGCGCGGGCAGTGGCACGCTCGATCAGGTAGCCGTTCTCGAATGCGCGCAGGCGGCCGGTCTCACACAGCCGCACCAGCATGCGGTGGGTCATCGAGATGGTCTTCTTGTGGCGCCCGCCATGCGTGAAGACGAAGAAGGTCCGTCCGGGGCTGACATGGTTCAGCCGCACTTTCTGCCACTTGTCCTCGAGGTGCATCTGGTAGGCGAAGCCGATCTGCACGTGGCCGGCCAGCGACTTGCCACTCGACGGCTCGGCCGGCTCGGCCTTCGCCAGGCCGGCAATGTCCAGATCGGTCTCTCCGGGTGCCGTCTCGGCGCCCAGGTCGATATCGACCTTACCTTCCCAGTTGACCGCCGCCTCGTCTACCAGGCCGATGCGTTGCGCTTCTTCGGCGCTGAAGCGCGGCTCGACGGTCTCGTCGCGCAGCACCGGCAGGTGCGCCTGCGGCGGCGGCAGTTCGCAAGCATCGGGCATGGCCTCGCCCAGCGCACTGTCCGCCCGCCGTGCCAGCAGGTTGTAGTCCAGCGTGCGCAGCGCCTGGCCCTTGAGCGATTCGGCATGCGCCGGCAGCAGCAGCCCGAAAAAGCTCTTCTTCGCCGACTCGGGCCAGCCGATCAGGTCCATGCCCTCGTTCAGCTCCTTCATCAGCGTCGGCAGCTGCATCAGGAAGGCCTTGCGCTGCTCGGGCGAGCCCTTGGGCTGTACGCTCATGATCAGCTCGCGTCCGGCGTGGCGCAGCCGCTTGACGCGTGCGCTGTCGCCGCCGTCAAGGCGCGCCGCACGCATCAGCGCCTGGCTCCATACCTGGCTGATGAAGTCGCGCACGAAATCGGCCACCGGCAGCGGCTTGAGCAGCGCTTGCAGCTGCTGCGTGTAGCGCTGCTGCAGGCGCAGGTCGGTTTCCTTCTCGGCCAGCAGGCTGGCCGCGCCGGAGCGCTCCTGCACCTCGCGCCGCGACTGGTCGACGATGAAGGTCTCCAGCACCGACAGCTTGTGCTCGTAGACCTCGATCTGGTCAAAATCGCCTTCGACGATCTCCTGCACCAGCTCGCGCACCAGCGCCACGAAGCGCTGGCCCGATTCGGAATCGAAGTCCTCGAAGGCGCTGCCCAGCGAGGCGATGCGGTTGACGAAGCGCCGCACCGGGTGCTTGCGCGAGGAGAAGAAGCTCGGGTCGCCGAGCGCGGCGCGCAGCACCGGCAATTGCAGCCTGCCGATCTGCCGCGCCATCTGCGGCGGCACCTTCGGATCGGACAGGATCTGGTCGAACAGGCTGCCGATGACGTCGATCACCATGTGATCGAGTGAGCCAGTGGAAGCCTCACGCAGCGCGTCGCGGTGCGCGCGGATCAGGTTCGGGGCGACCGGCGCCGCGCGCATGCCTCCGTCGTGTTCGAAGGCGCCGTGGTGCGAGTGACCTGCAGCCGTGTCCGCGGCAAGACCGGAGTCTTCGCTGCCGGATCCCGGGTCGGAAAAGGCCAGGCGGCGGATCAACGCCATCAACCCGGCGTCGACCTGGCCTAGGGGCGTGCCTTGGGCTGCCGGCCGCGCGCCGCCGTGGCCGGCATTGTGCAGCCGACCGCGCTCGGAAGGCCGCACTGAGCCACCCGGCCAGCCGCCCTGGTGCGGCTCGGCATGTGCACTGGCCGTGCCGTGCGCCGGCGGCCTGGCATCGTCCAGGCCGACCGGCCGGCTCGAGACGTCGTAGCCGGAACTGGTGCGCCCGAATTCGCTGCCCCGCTCCGAACTGCGCAAGCTGGGCGTCGACGGCTTCAACCCGGCGGCGCGCATGTCGGCGACGATGGCGGCGTAGGTCTCGCCCAGCGAGGCGGCCATCGAGCGCCCGAGTTCGGCAATCAGCACCTTGCGCTGCTCGGCGCGGTCGGTCACCTGTTCGACGCTGCGGATCATGGCATTGCCGATGGCTTCCGGGCGCAGCGGGTTGCGCGCGCCATCGCCAAGGCCGCACAGCACTGAGCCGACGAAGCCATCGAGTTCGCGCTGCTCGGACTCGCAATCCTGGGCGATCTGCAGGCCCAGCCGCTCGGCGCTGACCTGGACTTCCATCTCGTGGTTGTCGACCAGGCTGAGCGCATCCCAGCTGGTCTCGGCCGGCAGCTGTAGGCCGCTGTGGCGGGGCAGCAACTCGCGTTCGATGCCGCGGTCCAGCGTCTCGTCGAAGCCGCTGCAGAAAAGTGCCAGCTTGCGGTTCAGCTCGAACTGCGCGCCCAGCAGGGCATCACGCTGGAAGACGTTGGCCGAAGCCAGCGCGGACACGCCAAGGCTGTCCACGGTGCGCTCGGCCGCGCGTCGCGCGGCCAGCTTCACACGTTGGACGGCAGCTTCGATGGCCGCGGGCAGACCTAAAGCGGACGTCGGATTCATGGGGCGGGCCAGTATGCGACATGCTTCGGCCCCGAATCCGTCCGCTGGAGACCCGCGGCGCGGGTCAAGCGCGCTATTTCTTCAATGCGTCACGAATCTCGCGCAGCAGCAGCACGTCTTCAGGCGTCGGCGGCGCTGCTGGCGGCGGGGGTGGGGGGGTCGATGCCCGCAAACGGTTGATCTGCCGCACCATGATGAAGATGATGATGGCCAGGATCACGAAGTTCAGCGCCACGGTGATGAAGTTGCCGTAAGCCAGGACCGCGCCGGCCTTCCTGGCGTCGACCAGGGTGGCCGCCGTCTGACCAGCCAGCGGAATGAAGTAGTTGCTGAAGTCCAGCCCCCCAAAGATCCGGCTGACCAGCGGCATGATCAGGTCGCTGACGATCGAATCGACGATCTTGCCGAAGGCAGCGCCGATGATGACGCCCACGGCCAAATCCATGACGTTGCCCTTGAGGGCGAATTCCTTGAATTCAGTTGCGAATCCCATGTCGGTCCTTCTCCTCATGTTGTGCCAGCCGGCGGCAAAACGATAACCTACCCGCCGGCCGAGCGGCTTCAATGTTGAGCCCTTGCCGGTCAAGGATATCCGGCCCGGCAGCCAGTGAATTCACCACAGCGCTCGGGTAGAATTCCGGGTTGACCCGGACATCGTGATCAAGCAGAGGAAAGCATGAGTGAGGCCAAAGTCGATTCAGGGCGTCGGACCTGGATCGCAATAACCTGCGGGGCTGGCGCCGTTGGCGGTGCCGCGGTGGCGGTGCCCTTCGTATCCAGTTTCGCGCCTTCCGAACGCGCGAAGGCTGCGGGTGCGCCAGTGCAGGCCGACATCAGCGGCCTGCGCCCCGGAGAGAAGATGACCGTCGAATGGCGAGGCAAGCCGGTGTGGATCGTGCGTCGCACCGAAGAGCAGCTGGCCACGCTGCCCAAGACCGAGCCACTGGTAGCCGACCCCTTCTCGAAACGCAACCCGGCGGAGCTGACCCCCGAGTACGCTCGCAACGAGCCGCGCTCGATCAAGCCCGAGATCTTCGTGGCCGTGGGCATCTGCTCGCACCTGGGCTGTTCGCCGACCGACAAGTTCGCGCCCGGGCCCCAGCCCTCGCTGCCGGACGACTGGCTCGGCGGCTTCTTCTGTCCCTGCCATGGCTCGACATTCGACATCGCCGGGCGGGTCTTCAAGAACAAGCCGGCGCCGGACAACCTCGAGGTGCCGCCCCACATGTATCTGTCCGACACGCTTCTGCTGATCGGCGAAGACAGCAAGGGCTGAGAGCCCTTTTCAGCAATCACAGGGATCGACATGGCTGAATTCAAGCAAGCTCCTGCAGGCGCGTCGGTGGCCGAGCAGGCCATGACCTGGGTGGACAACCGCTTTCCGGCCACCAAGATGTACAAGGAGCACATGTCGGAGTACTACGCTCCGAAGGCTCAGAATATCTGGTACTTCTTCGGCTCGCTGGCGCTGCTGGTGCTGGTGATCCAGATCGTCACCGGAATCTTCCTGGTGATGCACTACAAGCCCGACGCGGCGCTGGCCTTTGCGTCGGTCGAGTACATCATGCGCGATGTGCCCTGGGGCTGGCTGATCCGCTACATGCATTCCACCGGTGCCAGCGCGTTTTTCGTCGTGGTCTACCTGCACATGTGGCGCGGAATGATCTACGGCAGCTACCAGAAGCCGCGCGAGCTGATCTGGATCTTCGGCGTGGCCATCTTCCTGTGCCTGATGGCCGAGGCCTTCATGGGCTACCTGTTGCCCTGGGGCCAGATGTCCTTCTGGGGTGCGCAGGTGATCATCAACCTGTTCGCCGCGATCCCCTTCATCGGCCCGGACCTGGCGTTGCTGATCCGCGGCGACTACGTCGTCGGCGACGCCACGCTGAACCGCTTCTTCGCCTTCCACGTTATTGCCGTGCCGCTGGTGTTGATCGGCCTGGTGGTGGCGCACATCATCGCACTGCACGAGGTGGGCTCGAACAACCCGGACGGTGTCGAGATCAAGGAGAAGAAGGATCCGAAGACCGGCATTCCGATCGACGGTATCCCCTTCCACCCCTACTACACCGTGCACGACCTGATTGGCGTGGGCGTGTTCCTGTTCCTGTTCAGCGCGGTCGTCTTCTTCGCGCCGGAGATGGGCGGGTACTTTCTCGAGTACAACAATTTCATTCCGGCCGACGCGCTGAAGACGCCGGCGCACATCGCCCCGGTCTGGTATTTCACTCCCTACTACTCGATGCTGCGCGCGGTGACCGACCAGATGGTCTACGTCTTCGTCGGCATTGTCGCCATCGCCGCGGTGCTGGCCGTGCTGCGCGGCCGGCTGTCGGGTGTGATGAAGTTGGGGGTGCTGGTCTCCGCGATCGTCGTCATTGCGTTGCTGATGGCCTTCGACGCCAAGTTCTGGGGCGTTGTGGTGATGGGCCTGGCGGTGATGATCCTGTTCCCGCTGCCCTGGCTGGACAAGAGCCCGGTCAAGTCGATCCGCTACCGGCCGGGCTGGAACAGGTGGCTCTACGGCATCTTCGTCGTCAACTTCCTTGTGCTTGGCTACCTCGGCATCAAGCCGCCTTCGGACATCGGCACGCTGGTGTCGCAGATCGGCACGCTGTTCTATTTCGGGTTCTTCCTGCTGATGCCCTGGTGGAGCCGCATCGGCACCTTCAAGCCTGTGCCCGAGCGTGTGACCTTCCACGCCCACTGAAGCCAGCGGCGGAGCACTCACAACATGACGAAGCGTTTTCTCCTAGGCCTTGTCCTCTCGCTGGGCCTTCTCTGCGGCGCGCACGCCGCGGGTGGCGGCGTGGCACTCGACCGGTTTCCGGCCGAGCGCGTGACCAACCTGCCGGCGCTGCAGAACGGTGCGCGGCTGTTTGTCAACTACTGCCTGAACTGCCACTCGGCCAGCTACATGCGCTACAACCGCATGCGCGACATCGGCCTGACCGACGAGCAGATCAAGAGCAGCCTGATGTTCGCGGGCAGGAAGGTGGGCGATCCGATGACGATCACGCTCGACCCGATTCAGGCCAAGGAATTCTTCGGTGCTGCACCGCCTGACCTGACCCTGGTGGCCCGCTCGCGTTCCAGCGGTGCCGGCAGCGGCGCGGACTACCTGTATACCTACATGCGCACCTTTTACCGGGACGACAGCACCGTCACCGGCTGGAACAACCTGGCCTTCCCGAATGCGGCGATGCCCCACGTGATGTGGGAACTGCAGGGCCAGCAGCGGGCAGTGTTCGCCACCGAAAAGGATGCGCACGACCCGACCAAGACCCACTCGGTGTTCAAGGGCTTCGAGCCGATCACCCAGGGCACGATGAGCACTGCGCAGTACAACGAGGCCATTGCCGATCTGGTGGCCTTCATGCAGTGGATGGCCGAGCCCCACCAGGGGCAGCGGGTTCGCATCGGCGTGTTCGTGCTGCTGTTCACGGCCGTGTTCACCCTGATCGCCTGGCGGCTGAATGCCGCTTACTGGAAAGACGTCAAGTAATGCGCCGCGCGAGCACGGCGCGCGCGCCGTGCCCCGCCGTTGCGCAGCAAGCCGCCACTTGGCTTGCTGTGCCTGAATCCTATTGACGCGACCGTCTT
>JBEIHU010000210.1:0-7299 GCA_040381175.1 Burkholderiaceae bacterium | reverse complement strand
GGTGCTTCTCCATCGTGCTGGCCACGCCGCGCATCATCAGGATGGCCTTGGGCTCGTCGGGCTCGTCGACCTGCACGGTCTGGAAGCGGCGGGTCAGCGCCGGATCCTTCTCGATGTGCTTCTTGTACTCGGCGAAGGTGGTGGCGCCGATGGTGCGCAACGTGCCGCGGGCCAGCGCCGGCTTGAGCAGGTTGGCCGCGTCGCCGGTGCCGGCCGCACCGCCGGCGCCCACCAGCGTGTGCGTCTCGTCGATGAACAGGATGATGGGCTTGGCGCTGCCCTGCACCTCGTCGATGACGCTGCGCAGCCGCTGCTCGAACTCGCCCTTCATGCTGGCACCGGCCTGCAGCAGGCCCACGTCCAGCGCGCGCAGCTCCACGTCCTTCAGGCTGGGCGGCACGTCGCCCCGCGCGATGCGCTGCGCAAAGCCCTCCACCACGGCCGTCTTGCCCACGCCGGCCTCGCCCACCAGGATGGGGTTGTTCTGGCGCCGCCGCATCAGGATGTCGACGACCTGGCGGATCTCGTCGTCGCGGCCGACGATGGGGTCCATTTTGCCGCTGCGGGCCTGCTCGGTGAGGTCGACCGTGAACTTCTTCAGCGCCTCCTGCTTGCCCATCGCGGCCGGCGCGATGGCGCCGCTGGCCTCGCCGGGCGCGGCGCCGCCGGCCGCGCCGGACGAGCCGTCGCTGGCACCCTGCCCGTCTTCGGCCGATCCAGCGACGAGCTTGGGCAGCTGGTCCGAAATGTCGTCGGCCTTGAGCTTCTCGAACTGGCGGCTGATGGCGACCAGCGCGTCGCGCAGCCGCTTGGTCTTGAGCATGCCCACCAGCATGTAGCCGCTGCGCACCGCGTTGTCGCCGTACAGCAGCGTGCCGTAGACCCAGCCGCGCTCGATGGCGTCGGCGATGTTCTCGGCGATGCCGGCGATGCTGGTGGCGCCGCGCGGCAGGCGGTCCAGCGCCGCGGTGATGTCCTTGGCCAGCACCGACATGTCCAGCTGCGCGTGCTTGATGACGCGGTGCCAGTCGGTGTCGTTGCTCTGCAGCAGCTGGGCGATCCAGTGTTCCAGCTCCACGTAGGGGTTGCCGCGCAGCTTGCAGAACACGGTCGCGCCCTCGATGGTCTTGTAGGTCGGCGCGTTGAGCTTGCCGAACAGCGTGACGCGGTTGATCTCCGCCATGGAGCTTCCTTTCAGGACGACATTGGGGACGACGGGGTCCGGGGAACGAGGTTCAGCGCGCTAGGCCGGCCGTCGCGGGCGCGGCCCAGCCAGCTGGTCCAGCCCAGGCGGCCGCTGCGCCCGGGCCGGCAGGCCGGGCGCTGGCCCTCGGCCAGCTCCAGCCGCAGGTCCCAGCCGAGCTCGACGCCGACGTACTGCCGCACCAGCGCCTGCACCGCCGGCAGCGCGGTGCCCACCGGCAGCAGCGCTTCGAATTCAGGCAGCGCGAGCGCGCTGACGTGGATGCGGAAGTGGTGCTGGCGGTCGAAGACCGTGCCGCCCAGCACCGCGCTGCTGCCCAGCCGCGCGGTGGGCTGTCGGCCGCGCGCGCCGGCCCGGCCGATGCGCGTGCGCTCGGCCTGCGGCAGCGCCATCCAGCGGCCGACGAAGTTCTCCACCCGCACCGGCCGGCCCAGGAAAGTGCTCAGCAGGTGGGCCAGCCCGTCGGCATTGCGCACCTGGCGCGACAGCAGCCCGGCGAAGGCCAGCCGCGCGTGGTCGGGCGCGGCGTCGCGGCTGCGCCATTCGTCGCCGCCGACGCCGACCAGCGAGCCGACGTAGTCGGCAAAGCGGTCCTCGCGCGGGCGGTCCTGGCTGACGGTCGGCTGCGCCTGCGACCAGGCGCGATAGAACAGCAGCAGCAACCGGTGGTGGAACAGGTCGGCGAAGCGCGCGAAGGTCTCGTCGCCCTTGTGGATGATGCGCTCTCGCGCATAGGCCGTCAGGTGCAGCGGCAGCGGCCCGTTGGGGCCGAACAGTCCCAGGAAGCGCACCTCTATGCGCGGGCGGCCCAGGCGGCTTTGCAGATGCACCGCCGCCAGGCTGCTCGGCGCGAACGACAGGTCGGCGGCCTGGCCCAGGCGCACCGGCTCGTCGGCCGGCCGGCGCGCCGTGCCCAGGCGCGGCTTGTCCGGATGGGCGGCCTCGATGCGCCGCAAGGCCTGGTAGAAGTCGTGCCGGTGCGGCGCGGCCGCGATCTCGGCCAGCAGGCTGGCGGCCCGGCGCGCGCTGTCGGCTGGCTCGTTCACAGCACCGGCCGGGCGCCGCAGCGCGGCCGCCCGTTCAGGATGTCGCCGCGCGCCGGCGAGTGCAGGCGCGTCTGCGTGAAGCTGTTCAGCGCAGCATGGCGCGCCAGGAAGCGCTCCAGCACGCAGCCCAGCAGGAAGGCGCTGGAGCCCTCGAACGCCAGGTCGTCGACCTCGATGCGGATCTCGGTGCCGCGGCCGAAGGTGATGGGGCCCGGCATGGGCAGCCGGCGCACCACCTGCTGGATGCCCACCGAGCGCAGGCCGTCGACCTGCCGCTGCGCCGCCGCGTCGCCGTCGGGCGCGTACAGGCGCAGGATGGCGCGCAGCGCGGCCGCGCCCTGCTCGGCGTCGGTGTCGGTCAGCGACAGGTGGTTCAGCGACAGCTGGTTGATCAGCTTCCACGCCACGCTGCCGTCGGCCAGCGGCGAGCGCGGGCGCGACGGGCCCTTGATCACCGAGATGGCCTGCACGGGCGCGGACTGCGCCAGCGTCAGGTCGCCCTTGGCGCTGCCCACCGGCATCAGCACCGGCAGGTCGCGGTTGGTGCACAGCGCGCTCACGCCGATCTGGCGCAGCTCCTCGGGGAAGGGCGCCTCGTGGGCGTCGACGACCGACAGGTACACCTCGGTGCCCAGGTAGGCCGTGCGCGGGCCATCGCGCTGCTGCGTCTGCGACATCAGCCGCGGCTGGCGCTGCACCGCGTAGTAGGCGGGGTGCGCGCTGTCCTCGGTGCGGAAGGCGCTGTAGAAGGGCAGGAAGCGCCACTCGCGCTGCGCGCCGCTGCCGTAGCCGGTGACCTCGGTCAGCGTGTGCACCTCGAAGTCCATCGGACGCGCGCGGTCGGGCACGACGTGAAACTCGTGGTTGCCGGGATCGACGTGGATGCGGTCGCAGCGGCGCTCCAGCAGGTTGATCGCCGGCACGCAGTTCAGCGCCAGCGCGCCGGCATCGACCGACTGCAGCAGCGCGTTGTCCAGGCGGTCGAAGAGCAGCACGACGTCGACCTCGGTGTCGGTGTGCCGGCGCAGCGCGTCGCCCAGGCCCTGCAGGTCGAAGAACAGGAAGCGCTGCGGAAAGGCGAAGTACTCCTGCAGCAGGCGGTACCCCTCGAAGCCGCGCAGCGTGGGCGGCAGCAGGGCCTCGTCGTCGTCGAACCCGGCGGCTTCCACCGCGGCGGAGTCCAGCGCCTCGTGCCAGGCGGCCGGGCGCCGGGTCGGCAGCACCAGCAGGCCCATGGTGTGGCCGATCACCAGATCGTGCAGGCGGTACGCCACCTCGTCGATGCCGGCCAGGTGCAGCCGCAGGTCGCGCAGCGCGATGCGCGAGAAGTCCAGCCCCGCCGTCGTGCGCAGGCGGATGCGCAGGCCCGAGCGGTAGCGCCGCCACTCGGGCAGCGCCGCCAGCGGCAGGTCGGCCGCCTGGCTGAAGTACTCGACCTGCGTGATCTCCAGCGGCCACATCGTCAGCGCGTGGGCGGTGCGGAACTCGCAGGCCGTGGCGCTGGCCTTGCCGGGCTGGCTCGTCATCGTCGCGCCGCGCGGCAGCGTCACGCCCTCGGCGAGCGCCGGGTCGTTGAGATCGGGCTGCAGCTGCGCAATCAGCATCGCCGGCGTGGGCGCCATGAACTGCGGGTAGACGATCTCCAGCAGGCGCTGCGTGAAGCGCGGGAACTCGGCGTCGAGCCGCAACTGCACGCGCCCGGCCAGGAAGGCGAAGCCCTCGAGCAGCCGCTCGACGTAGGGGTCGGTGACCTCCAGGCCCTCCATGCCCAGCCGGGCGGCCACCTTGGGGAATGCCTTCGCGAACTCCGCCCCCATCTCGCGCAGGTGGCGGAGCTCCTCGTTGTAGTAGCGCAGCAGCCGGGGGTCCATGGTGCGTGGCCCTGCCTGCCCGGTTCAGCGCTGCAGCTCGCGCACCGCGACGCGACCCGTCTCGAGGTCGACATCGGTGTGCAGCATCAGCTCCAGCGGCACCGGTTGCGCCCACATCTGGCCGGTGATGCGAAAGCCGATCTGGTTGTGGTGGTCCATCTGCTCCTCGCTGAGGATGGCCTCGACGTGCAGCGAGTCCGGCAGGATGCGCGGCTCGAAGTCCAGGATGGCCTGGCGCACGCGGGCCTGCAGCACCAGCGGGTCGATGGTCGACGCGGTCTCGCCCGACAGCGGCGGCAGGCCGTAGTTCAGCACCGAGGCCTGCGCATGCGGCAGCCCAGTGAAGTCGATCGAGCGCCCGGGTGCGACGGCATTGAAGAGCCAGGCCATGTCGCGCAGCACCAGGTCGCGCAGGCGAGTGCGGTTGATGACGCGCGCCTCCGCGGTCTCGGCCGGGTTGTCCGGGGCTTCGTCGGTCAGCCGGTCCAGCAGCGCCGGCTGCAGGCGGTCCTGGGCGCGCAGCGAGGCCATGTGCAGCCCGGTGCTCAGGCGTCGGCTTGCGCCAGCACCACGGTGCGCAGGTCCATCAGCGCGATGTCGGCCTGGTCGGTGGCCAGCAGCCGCGGGCCGACGCCGCTGAAGACCCCGGGCGCAGCCTCGCGCCACTCGGTGCGGCGGGCCAGTGCCAGCGCGTCACCGGCCGCCAGTTCGGTGCCGGGGTAGCGCGTGGGGATCAGGCCGACGACCTCGCCGCCATTGACGAAGCGGAAGTTGGCCGGCATCCAGACCGCGTCGCGCAGGTCCTGCGGCGCGTGCACGTCGATCTGCGCCAGCCGGTTGAACGGCAGCCAGTAGTACTTGCCGTTGATCACCGCCTCGACCGTGGGGCCGAGCCGCGAGTCGGCGTCGGCGATCCAGGCGAACGCCTGCGCCGGCGACTCGCCAACCGTGGCCGTGCCCGGGCTGGCCGGCGCCTGCTCGAGCGCCTGCTCGCGCAACCGGCGGGCCTCGTCGGGCTCGCCGCGGCCCTCGCGCAGCATCGCCTCGATCAGCAGCGCGACCCAGGTCTCGGGCTCGCCGAACAGCATCGGCGCCTTCTGGCCGGCAAAGACCTGGCGACGCAGCGCCTCGCAGGCGATCGCCTCGCGGTAGGTCTGCACCATCGGCAGCATCGCGGCGTCGAGCTCCAGCGCCACGTTGAGCTGGTTCAGCGCGCGCTCCCACTGCCCCGTCACGCACAGCAGCTGGAACAGGAAGACGCGCAACTTGGCGTCTTGCGGCCGCGTGCGGACCTGGTCTGTCAGCAACTTCAGCGCAGCGAGCGCGTCGCCGTTCTTCAGGGCCTGCTCGGCCTCGGCAGCAAGGGATGGCATCGGCGCTCCGTGGCGTGGCGGCGGCCGGCGACTTGCCGCAGGGGCCTAGGCCGCCGGGTTGTTGTCGATCACGACCGACGAGGCGCCGCCGCCGGCGCCGCTGGCGCCCTGCGGAACGTAGTCGACGGTCATCGAGAGGAAGTGCAGCCCGATGCGCTCGGTCAGCGTCGGTGCGCCGTCGGGTGCCATGTCGGACTGGACGTCGAAGGCGACGATGCGTGCCTTGTCGAGCGTGATGGTCATGTAGGGCAGCGGGTCCGCGCCGCCGGCCTTTCGCACCGAAAGCACCGCGGTGGACAGCAACTCGTTGTTGCGCATCACGCTCATCAGCGCGGTGGAGGCGCGGTCGGCTCGCTTGACGAGGGTCAACTCCTTGATCTGCAGCCGCCCGGTGCGCTGGCCGTTCACGGCCGACGGTGCCGACATGCCCCAGGACCAGTCGACGACGTCGATCTGACCCGCGAACCGACGATCGGTGGACTCGCCGGTGATGGCGCCCGTTCGCTGGCCCACGGCCTTCAGGAACATGTCCGAGCGCGGCATGGGGGTCAGTCCGTCTTGATTCCGATGGGGCGACGCTTGAACCCCCGGGGGTCCGGGCGGCGCTTGAGCGCGCCGCCCGTGGCGAGGGGGTCAATTCATGGCAGACGACTCAGGCGTTGTCGTTCTGGGCGATGTCGTAGATCATTTCCTTGGTCGTATCGGGCGAGCCATCCGGCTTCTGCGGCGTGTACTCGAACTTCACCTTCGCGAAGTTCAAGGTCACGTTTTCGGTCAGGCGGTCCTCGCCACCCGAGCCACCGGTGCTGACCGAGGTGACCATCACCTCGTCCATCTCGATCTTGATGTACTCGATCGGCGCGCCCTTGCCGCCGGCCTTGCGCACGTAGAGATTCGCCTTCTTGTGGTGCTGGCCGTTGCTGCACGCCAGCAGCAGCGCGTGCGACGCCGCGTCCACGTACTTCGTGAAGGACAAGTCCTGCACGTTGGCCTTGCCGGCGCCGCCGCCACCGCCCGTGTGGGTGGTGCCGGAGTTGGACATGCCCCAACTCCAGGCCAGCACGTCGATCTCGTTCGCGTGCTTCTTGTCGGTCGACTCACCCTTGATGTCGCCGATCTTGATGAACATGTCTACGGCCATGGTGTGCTCTCCTTAGTGCCCCGGTGTGGAGGGGCGGTTGTCGCTGCAATGTCGACCGGCTGCCCTGGCGCCTCCCTGCGCAGCCGCAGGCAGGAGATGGGGTGTCTCATCCCAACGGCTCTATCCTGCCTTCGCGGAGGGCAACTTGGAAACTAGCCTAAGGGATACCGTCAGGCCCTCGAGCTGGTAATGGGGCCTGAGAAAGAACTTCGAGCTGTAGTAGCCGGGGTTGGCCGGGTCTTCCTCGACCACCACCTCGGCAGCGGCCAGCGGTTTGCGCGCCTTGGTCGACTCCGACGAGTGCGCCGGGTCGCCGTCGACGTACTGCATCACCCAGCTCGACAGCCAGCGCTGCACCTCGTCGCGCTCCTTGAACGAGCCGATCTTGTCGCGCACGATGCACTTCAGGTAGTGCGCGAAGCGGCAGGTCGCGAACAGGTAGGGCAGGCGCGCCGCCAGGTTGGCGTTCGCGGTGGCGTCCGGGTCGTCGTATTCAGCCGGCTTGTGCAGCGACTGCGCGCCGATGAAGGCGGCGAAGTCGCTGTTCTTGCGGTGCACCAGCGGCATGAAGCCGTTCTTGGCCAGCTCGGCCTCGCGCCGGTCCTCGATGGCGATCTCGGTCGGGCACTTCATGTCGACGCCGCCGTCGTCGGTCGGGAAGGTG
>JBEIHU010000209.1:0-7310 GCA_040381175.1 Burkholderiaceae bacterium | reverse complement strand
TCGGGGGAGCCGGAGATTGCCGATTGGACCTATGATTCCCGCATGTGGCTGCAGCTCGATGAGCTGCAGGCCTGTGCCAGCAGAGACGGCGTGTGACGCACCCCAAGGAACTCCCACTTTCCTCGTTGCAGTTCTACGCAACGGCGCCTTATCCGTGCAGCTACCTGCATGAACGGCAGGCGCGCTCGCAGGTGGCCACGCCCAGCCACCTGATCAATGCCGACGTCTACAGCGGCCTGGTGGCTAACGGCTTCCGGCGCAGCGGCATGTTCACCTACCGGCCCTACTGCGACGGCTGCCGCGCCTGCGTGCCGCTGCGCGTGCCGGTGGCCGGCTTCAAGCCCACGCGCAGCCAGCGCCGTGCCTGGAAGGCGCACCACGACCTGAAGGCACGCGTGCTGCGCCTGTGTTTCGTGCCCGAGCACTACCAGCTGTACCTGCGCTACCAGGCCGGGCGACACAGCGGCGGCGGCATGGACCACGACAGCGTCGACCAGTACACCCAGTTTCTGCTGCAAAGCCGGGTCAATTCACGCCTGGTGGAGTTCCGCGAACCGGGTGAGGACGGCCAGCCGGGTGTGCTGAAGATGGTGTCGATCCTGGATGTGCTGAACGACGGCATTTCCGCCGTCTACACCTTCTACGAGCCTGACGCGTCGGCCAGCTATGGCACCTACAGCGTGCTGTGGCAGATCGAGCAGACCAAGGCGCTGAAGCTGCGCCACGTGTACCTGGGCTACTGGATCGAGCGCAGCCCGAAGATGGCCTACAAGTCGCAGTTCCAGCCGCACCAGCTGCTGCTGGACGGGCAGTGGCGCGAGCCACCGCCCGCCGCAGCCGCGAATCAGGCCTGAGCGGCCTGCGCCTTGCGTCGGCGCGCCCCGCCGCCGACGGCGGCCAGTCCCGCGAACATCAGGCCCCAGGTGGAGGGCTCGGGTACCGGCACGGCGGTCAGCTCGAAGGTGCCGTTGCCGCTGTAGCTGAACGAAGTCACGTCGAAGCGATCGGACACCGCCGTGACACTGGCCGTGTCGATCACGTCGGCCCAGCCCTGGCCCGGCGCGAACAGCGTCGACAGGGCCCGCGTCGGCGCGTCCAGCGGCTCGCTCGGGTCCTCGGTGCCGGTGCGCAGGTAGTAGTCCAGGTTCAGCCCGCCGAGGCCGGACACCACGTTCGGGTTGGTGTCGCCCAGGAAGCTGAAGACGATCTCGGCACTGCCCAGGTCGAAACTGGCGGTGTCGCCGATGATCAGCTGATCGATCTCGTAGCCGCCGAAGTCGCTGCCCGAGCCCGAGATCTCCAGCACGATGCGGCTGCCGGGCAGCAGGACCACATTGCAGCGGATGCGCAGTCGGCCCGGCGAATAGCCGGGGCTCACCGTGCCGGCGATGACCACGTCGCCGACGGCGTCGATGGTGCCGTTGCCGACCAGGAAGCTGTTGGCGCCCAGCTCGAAGCGGCCGGTGTTGACCGTCGAGTCGCCGTCCAGCGCCAGCGTGCCCACGCCGCCGGGCGTGCCGATGGCCGCGCCGGTGCCGGCCGCGCTGACGCCCACGCCGACGAACTCCGCGTTGATGACCGAGCCGTTGGTCAGCGCCAGCGTGCCAGTGCTGCCGACTTCGCGCGCGACGAAGATGTTGCCGCCGGCATTGGTGATCGTGCTGTTGCTCAGGGTCGCCGTGCCGGTGCCGCTGCGGCCGATGTTCATGCCGCTGCCGCCATTGATGACGATCGACGAGCCGCCGCTCATCGTCACCGTGCCGCTGCCGCCGGAGACGAACTGGTCGCCGCCGATGCTCATGCCGCCGGGATGAACGCCCGGCGTGATCGTGAACGTCGCGCCGTTGCTCATGTTCAACGCGCCGACACCCCCGGTGCCGCGGCCGATGGTCGCGCCGGCACCGATCGGCGGGTTGACGCTGGAGCGGTCGCCGACCAGCGCCACGGTGGCGTTGTCGATGTTCACCGTGCCGTTCGCGCCGATGCCCACCACCAGGCTGGTGGTGGTGACCGTGGCGCCGTCGAGCACGTTCAGCACGCCGCTGCTGCCCGCGTCACGGCCGACGTTGATGAACGCGTCGTAGCCGGTCATCAGGATCTCCGACCCTGCGCCGGTGACGGTGGCGGTGCCGGTGCCCGCGGAGCCCGAGCGGCCGCCGATGTTCAGCTGCGTGCTGCGCGGGTTGGCGACGGTCGATACGGCATTGCCGTTCATGACCAGCTTGCCGCCCTCGCTGATGGTCAGCGTGCCCGAGGTGGTGCTGGGGTTGTCGTAGCCGACGGCGAAGAACGGGTTGTAGTTGTCGGCCACCCCCGGGGCCAGGCCGAGCGACGTGGCGTCGATCTGCACCCTCGAACCGGCCCCGGTGATCGTCAGGCTGCCGCTGGAGTTGGCGCCGCGACCGAGCGTGATCGCGGGGCTGTTCTGCGCCGTACGTCCGTCGCCCCCGCCATCGGAAATGAGCCACTGCGCGCAATTGCTGACCGTGACCGAGCCGGTGCCTCCGCCACCGCCGATGTTGCGCCCGATGCTGGCACCGGCTGCGCCGTTGGCGCCTGGCGACTGGTTCACGCCCACGCCAGACTGCGTCAGCGTCGTACCCGCGCCGTCGATCAACATCGTCGCGGTGCCGCCGTTGCGGCCGACGTTCAGGTACAGCGTCGATGCCGTGGCACCGGCCAGGACCTCGAACGTGCCGTCGCCCAGCGAATTGTTTGCGCCGACGTTGATGAAGTGGTTGGTGCCGCCGGTCAGCAGCTGCGAGCCGGTGCCGGTGACGACCAGCTTGCCCTTGCCGTTGCTGCCGATGTTGATGCCGTCGTTCGGCCCCGGGCTGCCGGCGCCGTCGATCTGCAGCTTGCCGCCGCCGGACACCGTGACCAGCCCGTTGGCGCCGGCGCCACTGCCGATGCCCATCAGCGCGGCGGTGTTGTCGATCGTATTGCCCTTGACGATCCACTGCGAACCCGCGCCGTCGACGACGACGGTGCCGTTGGCCAGTTCGCTGCCGTTGCCGTCGGGGCTGCGGTTGTTGCTGGCGACGGTCGCACCTTCGGTGCGCAGCGTGCCGCCGTTGAGCACGTTGACGAAGGCATCGGTCCTGCCGCCCGGCGTGCCGAAGTTGAAGCCGCTGAGCGCGTCGGTGAAGACCGAGGTCTGCCCCACGGTGAAGCTGCGCACCGTGCGCACTTCGGAGCCCGCGTCCGTGATGGTGAGCGTGCCCGAGGAGCCGGCGCCGTTGCCGATGAAGGTGCGGCAGCTTGCAGCCAGGCAGTCCAGGAGGGGCAGGGCGGCGTCGACCACTGCGCCTTGCCTGACCAGCAGCGTGCCGGACCCCCATTCCCCCACCGACAGACGGCCCCCCGTGCCGGTGAGGTTTACCCGCCCAGGGGTCTCGCTGACGATCGAAAAGCCCCCCACGGTGACGGTGCCCTGGCCGTTACCGCCCAGGCCGATCAGCAGGCCGGCCGCCTGCAGGGTTGCGCCGGGATTGACCGAGAACACGCCTTCGCCGCCGCTGCCCACCCACAGGGCGTCGGGACGCAGCTCCAGCCCCGCCTGGAAGGTGTCGATGGGAAACTGGTTGTTTGGCGAGCTGGACACCACGCCCATGTAGCCGTAGAACTGCGTCTGCGCCTGTGCGGCCAGGCCCGGCCCGAGCAGCAATGCAGCGGCGGCGGCGATGGGCTCGAGGGCGGCGAAAAGACGCTTCGATTTGCGCTTGATCATGACTTGCGGGCTCCGTGTCGGTATTGATCGTTCAGCACTCGATGTGAATATCACCGATTGCCGGCGCAATTTCCAGCTATGGCTTCGCAAGATTTGCGGATGGATCCCCCGCAGTTGAGGGGGGCGGGATCATGCTGCGTGCTTTGTCCAGCCAGGCCTGCGTCTGCATCGCTGTGTCCTGGTCGGCTGCCGCGCGCTGGATGCCCAGCGCATGGGCCAGCAGCGGCTCGGCGTTGTCCGCGTCGCCCAGCGCCAGCAGCGCCCGTGCCTGCAGCACCAGCGTCGAAGCCAGCACCGTGTGGTGCTCGCCATAGGTGCCCAGCAGTACCTTGGCCGCGCGCTCGGCCAGCGTAGCGGCGTCGCCGGCCTGGCCCTGTTCGAGGCGGATCTCCGCCAGGCAGATCAGGCCCCAGGCGGTCCACTCGTGTTCGCTGCCGAGATTGGCTTCCCACAGCTCGAGCGCGCGCCACGCCAGCGGCTCGGCTTCATCCCAGCGCTGCAGGCCGCGCAGCGTCTCTGCCAGGTGCCACATCGACAAGCCAGTGTCGGGGTGGTCCGGCGGCAGCTTGGCTTGCTGGATCGCCAGCGCGCGGCGGATCAAGTTTTCAGCGGCCCCATGGTCGCCCCGCTTGCCTAGCAACTCACCCAGCGTGGTCAGCGCAAACGCAGTGTCGGGATGATCCGGCCCCAAGGTGGATTCGTGGGCCGCGAGGATGCGCCGACTCAGCGCTTCGGCCTCGTCGAGCCGGCCCAGTTCCAGCAGCGCCTTTGCCAGGTGGTCCATCGAGCCCAGAGTCAGCACGTGTTCGGTGCCGAGCGTGCGTTCGCGGATCTCTAGCGCCCGGCGCATGTAGGGCTCGGCTGCAGCCAGGTCGCCGCTTACCGAGTGGTAGCCGCCCAGCGCCGTCAGCGTGACTGCCAGGTCCGGGTGCTGCTCGGGCAGCAGTTGTCGCTGGATGGCCATAGCCCGCTGCAGCAGCGGTTCGGCCTGAGCGGCGGTGCTTTGCATCAGCATCACGCAGGCCAGGTTGGTCAGCACCCTGGCCGTCTGCGGATGCTCGCTGCCGAACTGCTGCTCGCAGATGCCGACCAGTTGCTCGGCAAGCGGACGCAGGGTGGGCGCGGCGAAGGCGTTGAAGTAGTGGTCGAACTGGCGTTCGAACCAGTCGACGTAGCTCTGCGCATCGGCCTGGCAGCGGTGGTACTGCGCCTCGGCCAGCGCCCGGCACTTCGCCGGGTTCACGTCCTGTGGCTCGGATACCTCGGCCCGTGCGCTCCAGAACGCGCCGGCCCGCGCATGACCTTCGCGCCGCGGCAGCTTCAACACGCTGTCGTAGGTGACCTGCTGCAACAGGTGGTGGTGGAAGGCGTATTCGTGCGCGTCGCCGGCCGGGTCGCGCCGCACCACCAGCTGCTTGCGCATCAGCACCGGCAGCAGCGCCACCGCCGCGGGGTCGATGGCGGCCAGCGCCAGGTCCCAGAACACGTGGCCGACCACCGCGGCCTGCTGCAGCGCCCGCCGTTCGTTGGCGGGCAGCGCGTCCAGCCGGGCTTGCAGCACGCCGGTCAGCGTCGGCGGTACGCGCAGGCCCTCGAGCCGCGCGCTCTGCACGCGCCAGCCCTGGCCCTCGGCGACGATGACGCCGTCGTCGACGAGCATCTTCACCAGCTCTTCCATGTAGAAGGGGTTGCCCTCGGCGCCGGCGGTGATCATCTCGCGCAGCCGCGGCGGCGCATCGGCCAGGCGCTGCAGCAGTTCGTCCACCAGCGCGCGGCTGCCTTCGGCATCCAGCGGTTCCAGGTCCAGGCGCTCGTGGTGCGGCGCGTCGACCGGCCAGCCGCCCAGGCGCTCGAGCAGCGTCTCCCGCGTCAGCACCAGGCACAGCGAAGGCAGCAGGCCGTGGCGCCGCAGCAGGTGCTGCACGAAGTCCAGCGAGCCGGCATCGGCCCAGTGCAGGTCGTCCCAGACCAGCACCACGGCCCGCGTCGCGCCCAGGCGCTGCAGCAGCAGCGCGGCGGCCTCATAGGCGCGCTGGTTGAGCAGCGCCTCGTCGGACAGCAACTCGCGCACGTGCGGGCTGGTGGAGAAGTCCAGACCCACCAGCTGGCCCAGCAGGTGCATGGGCGCCTCGTTCGACTCGCCGACCAGCGGCCCCATGAAACGCAGCAGCCGCTCGCGGGCGTGCTCCGGCGCGTCCGATTCGCCGATCTGCATCAGCCGCAGCATCATGTCGCGCAGCACGCCGTGCGGCTGCAATGCGCTGCGCGGGTGCGCGCGGCCGATCAGCAGCCAGCAGTCCTCGGGGCCCAGCTCGCTCTGGAACTCTTCCAGCAAGCGGCTCTTGCCCAGGCCCGCGGCGCCGACGATGGTCACCGCATGCAGCTCGTGCCGTGCCAGCGTCTGGGCGAACGCGCGCCGCAGCTGCTGCAGTTCCCGCTCGCGCCCGACCATGCGCGTGTGCACGCCTTCCACGCCGCGGGGGGCCTGGCGCGGCTGGCGCGACTTCAGGCCCTCGATCAGCCAGCTGCGCACCGGCTGCTCGACGCCCTTGACGCTGATCGGTTCCTGCTCGGTGGCGTCGAACAGCCCGCGCACATGGCGCCAGCTGTCCAGGCTGATGCGCAGCCGCCCCGGCGGCGCGCTCTGCTCCATGCGCGCCGCCACGTTGACCGTGCTGCCGCGGATGCTGCCTTCGGCATCGACCCCGCCACCCAGCAGCACGCGGCCGGTGTGCACGCCGACGCGCACGTTGAAGTCGGGCACGCCGTGCTCGCGCTGCACCTGCGGCGCATGGGCCCGCGCCTCGTCGATGATGCGCAGGCCGGCGCGCACCGCGCATTCCACGTCGTCCTCGCTGGCGGTTTCGGTGCCGAAGGCGGCCAGCATGCCGTCGCCGGTGTATTGCAGCACGCGCCCGCCTTCGGCCTGCACCGCAGCGGTGAAGCGCTCCAGCGCGCTGTCCATCACCTCGTGGATGGTTTCCGGGTCGAGCTTCTGGCCCATCGCGGTGGAGCCGACCACGTCGACGAACAGCACCGACACCTGCTTCAGCTGCTGGCCGGCCGCGGCGATCTCCGGCGCGCGCAGCGCCGCCAGCTTTTCGCGCAGCGGTGCCAGCGCGGTGTCCACCACCGCATCGCCCAGCAGGGCCCGCTGCGCCTCGAGCGCGGCGATGGCGGCAGCCAGCTGCTCGGGCGTTTGCGTGCTCATGAGGACTTGAATCTATCCGCTTGCGGTGGTTCTGGTGAAGCCCTGCCGCGGCGCCAGCCGCTTGACGCCTGGCTCGGACAGGAGCCCTGCGCCAGCCGGAACCAGGGCGATGCCGTCTTCCACCAGCAGCCAGGCGCGGCTGCCGTCGGGCCGGGGCAGCGCCCGCAGCGAGGTTCGCGGCCCCAGGCGCAGCAACTGCCCCGCGCTGGCGGCGACGGCTCCCGTCCAGTGTGCCAGCAAAGCCGGGTCTGGTGCATCCCCCACCGTGGTGACGCCGCACCAGCGCAGCCGGCGGCCGTCGGCCAGCCCCTGCAAGGCCTGCCGTTGGGCCGCATCGGCCGGGTCGGCGTCCAGCAACGCGGCCTCGCC
>JBEIHU010000208.1:0-7355 GCA_040381175.1 Burkholderiaceae bacterium | reverse complement strand
CGCCGAGCGAGCCTACCGACAGCTTTGAGGGGCGCAGCTGTCGCAGGCGCTGAGCGGCTCGCGAGAGCACAAAGACAAACGCCCCATGAGGGGCGCTTGCTCCCTGATCCACCGGCCGAAGTCGGGCAGTTTGTCCAATACAGAAAAGTGTTCCCAGCGGAGCCGACAGGCATGTTGAAAGTCGGATTTTGGAGGCCCATGGAAGAAGCCTTTGAGAATCAACAGGCTAGACGCGATTGGGGGAGGGACTCTTAATCCGTTGGTCGAAGGTTCGAATCCTTCAGGGCCCACCAAGATTCCCTTTGAAGATCAACGGCTTGCACCGCGCAGGCCGCCGGTCCGATGTCGCGTGTGGCCGCGGGGTACCGCGCACGTGGCAGTATTCGGCTCGCCTGCGGCGTGGGTCGCAGCGGAACTCATCACCAGCGAGGACAGCATGAACGAACGCAGGAACCGCGCCTGGCGCCTGGCAGCGCGCCCGTCTGGCGCCATCAAGGAAAGCGATTTCCGCCTGGTCGAGGAGCCCGTGCCTGCCCCGCGGCCCGGTGAGGCGCTGGTGCGCACCATCTACCTTTCGCTCGACCCGACCAACCGCATCTGGATGAGCGACATCGACCAGTACATGCCGCCAGTGCAGCTTGGCGACGTGATGCGCGGCGGCACGCTTGGCGTGGTCGAGCAGAGCAACGACCCATCGCTGAAACCGGGCGACATCGTCCAGGGCATGTGGGGTTGGCAGGACTACGCCAGCGTGGCGGCAGCGACCTTGCGCAACCGCATCGCCGCTGGCGATCCGACGCCGCTGACCGCGCACATGAGCGTGCTCGGCGGCACCGGGCTGACGGCCTATTTCGGCCTGCTCGATATCGGTCAGCCGAAGGCGGGCGAGACGGTGGTGGTCAGCGCGGCAGCCGGCGCCGTCGGTTCCATCGTCGGCCAGATCGCCAAGTTGCAGGGCTGCCGTGTCGTCGGCATTGCCGGCACCGACGACAAGTGCCGCTGGTTGACGGGCGAACTCGGCTTCGACGCGGCGATCAACTACCGCAAGGACAACGTGCTGGAAGGGCTGAGGCGCCATTGCCCGCAGGGTATCGACGTGGATTTCGAGAACGTCGGCGGCGAGACGCTCGATGCGGTGCTGGCCCTGGTGAACAACTACTCGCGCATCGTGCTGTGCGGCCTGATCGCCACCTACAACGACGACGTCAAGGTGGCGGGCCCGTCCAGGTTCGCCAACATCCTGATGAAGCGGGTCAAGGTGCAGGGCTTCATCATCACCGACTTCCTGAAGCGCTTTCCCGAAGGCCGGGCGCAACTGGCTGCGTGGGTCAACGAGGGCAGGCTGAAGTACCAGGTCGACGTCGTGCGCGGACTGGAGAACGCGCCCAAGGCGGTCGGCAAGCTGTTCACTGGCGAGAACAAGGGCAAGCTGCTGGTGCAGGTGTCGGACGAACCGGCCAGGTAGCCTGCTGCGCGGCACGCGCGTTTGTCCACCGCCGCGCCCAGCGAAGCGTGCAGCGGGGGGCAGCGGCTATGCTGAGCAGCTTTTCAACCCTGCAAGGACGCCCATGTTCGTCGTTCACCACCTCAACGATTCGCGCTCGCAGCGCGTGCTGTGGCTGCTGGAGGAACTGTCGCTGCCCTACGAGATCCGCGCCTACCAGCGAGATGCCACCACGCGGCTGGCGCCGCCCGAGCTGAAGGCGGTGCATCCGCTGGGCAAATCGCCGGTGCTGCAGGATGGCGCTCGCACGATCATCGAATCGGGCGCCATCGTCGACTACATCCTCCGACACCACGGCGGCGGGCGGCTGCAGCCGGCCCCCGGCAGCGACGATTTCGAAAGCTGCCAGCAGTGGCTGCACTATGCCGAGGGTTCGGCCATGCTGCCCTTCCTGCTGAAGCTGTATGTGTCACGCCTGGGCGATGCCGGCGCGCCGCTGTGGCCGCGCATCGAGAGCGAGATCGCCAACCACCTGGGCTTCGTCGAGCAATCGCTGCAGGGCCGCAGCTGGCTGGTGGGCGATGCGCTGAGCGGCGCCGACGTGATGATGAGCTTCGTCGGCGAGGTGGCCGGTGCGCGCGCCGAGCGCAGCGCCTACCCGAATGTCGATGCCTGGGTGCGGCGCATCCAGGCCCGGCCGGCCTACCAGCGCGCGCTGCAGCGCGGCGGGCCTTACTCCTTCGCCCGCTGATCGGCCGGGCTGGCGCGCCAGCACCTCGATCGGCAGCACCCGGCCTTTGGCGGTGGCGCGCGAGCCGTTGGCCATGGCCACTGCGGCCAGGCCGCCGAGGATCAGCATCAGCGCGCGGTGCACGGGCTTGCTGCCCTGCGCCACCAGCGTACGCATGCGGGCGCGGCGGCCGCGCGCCCAGTCCAGCGTGTCCTCCAGCCGCAGCAGCTCGAAGCCGGCATCGTGCAGGCCCGGCTGCTGCGTCCAGTGCGCGGCCACCGCCCGGAACCGGGGCGTCAGCTCCGCGCCAGTGATGGCAGCCTGAGCGCTGCGCCAGAGAACGCGTTGGCCCGCCAATGCCGCTGCTCACCTCGAGCTGGCGGTCGCTGGGCTTGGACTGCACAGGGCCGCAAGCTCTTCGGTGGCTTCGAGCAAGCGGCCGTGGAACCGGTCGTCTGAAGCCAGGGCCTCGTCCGTGGGGTGCGGCAGATCAGCGCCGTCTTCGGCCAATGCGTCCTGCAGGCGCTGAAGCAGGACGCCGCGGGTGCAGTGCAGGCGGATGTCGTCGCTTACGCGGGCCGCGGCGGGCCCGTTGCCGGCGCGGAGTCGCGCCGGCCAGTCGTGATCGATCGGCCTGGTCGGGCGGCAAGCGCCTGGCGGCCGGAAGGCTCAGGCGTCGCTGGCCGTCGAATGGCCGCAGTCGCCGCCCTTCTTGCCGTCAGCCGGAGTCGAACGCATCGTCGATGCGCCTTCCATCTTTGGCTTGCCTGCATCGCCAGCCACCCGCGCGCCAGTGGCTGCGGCGGCCGGCTTGGCAGCCGTGGCCTTGGGCGTGCCCGCCGTCTTGCCGGGGGTGGCCTGGGCAGGAGCGCTCTTTTCGACGTTCTGCGCCTGAGCCAAGCCTGCGCCGGACATCACGATCAGGGCGATGAGGGAAGCTGCAATTCGCATGTCGGTCTCCGCGGATGAAGGACAGCTGGAACTGTACGCGCGCCGGGCGCGGCTGTCACGTCGCCTGGGCGGACAAGGGCTATTCAGGTGTCGCGGCCAAGGCCGCGTGCACCTCCGCGCCGATGACCTGCGCCAACGGGCCGGGCAGCGCGGCCTGGCGCACGGTCTGGGCCAGCGTGGCGAGCCGGCATGACGCATGGCGCTGCCGCGGCGTGCGGGCCTGACAGACGATGGCCGCCAGGCATGTCCGAGCCCCTGCCGGCCTGCCGCAGCGCGAGCTGAATCCCGGCCACGCGCGATGCCCATGCAGACCACCAGCGTCGGCCCGCTTTGCACCAGCGCGTGCCAGCCGGGCCTGCGGCTGCTGTCGCGCGCATGGCCGGGGACCCGGGCGACGCCAGGCGCATGCCGCCGGTCGGTGACGGGCATCCCGAAGGCTGCCGGCCGTCAGCCGGCTGACCTCCGATATTCCCGATGCCGGCCGCTCGCAGCACGCCGCATACCTCGCAGCCGCGCCCGAAGACATAGGGGTCGCCGCCCTTCAGGCCGCCCCAAGCGCTCGCCGCTCACCCTGGGGAGCGGGCCTTGCCAGAGACGGCCTGGGAGCACGGTCACCTCCGCCACTTGTGTGCCGACAAGCACGATGCGCGCAGTGCCCCGCCCATGGCGCGGCGCCGGCTCGCCCACCCTGTCGTCTACAGGCAGCATGGTGGCCTGGCGGATGGCCTTCACGGCTCGCAGTGCCGGCAGTTCGGGGCCGCCGGGGCCGGCGCCGAACAGAGTGACGCTGCCGGCCTTGGGACTGCGGTGTTCATGCAGCCTCCAGGCTTTGTCCGACCATCAGGTGCGCTACCGACAGGCAGGAATCGCAGTTCCTTCGGCAGGAAAGGCGCTGCTGCAGCTGGGCCAGCGTTGCTCAACGGGTCCCCCAGCGGGGCCAGCGTGGCGCGCGTTTGCGCCTCGCCGATGTCGAAACCGCTGCAGACCTGCGCGCCGCGCGGCCGCCTGGCCACTGACGGTTGCACGCTGGCGGCCTGCCGCGTGCCGTTGCCGGCGCGGGTGCCGGCCACGCTGCGGGCAGTCGCGCCGGTTCACCCATTTGCGGGGGCGAGGGAAAGTACCGGGGGCCTGGGCATTTCGCCCGGCGCGGTTTGCCGCCCGGGCTGGTAGAGTGCCGCGCCGATGGAAGTTTTTTCTTTTCTGCTGGATTTCGTGCTGCGCATCGACAAGCACCTGGCCGAGTTCGTCACGCTCTACGGTCCCTGGGTCTACGCACTGCTGTTTGCAATCATCTTTGTCGAGACCGGCGTGGTGGTGATGCCTTTCCTGCCCGGCGATTCACTGCTGTTCGTGGTCGGTGCGCTGTGCGGGCTGGGGCTGATGGAGCTGGGCATCGTCATGCCGCTGCTGATCGTCGCGGCCATCGCCGGCGACCAGGTCAACTACTCCGTCGGGCGCTTTTTCGGGCCGAAGGTGTGGCAGTGGGAGCATTCACGCTTCTTCAACAAGCGGGCCTTCCAGCAGGCGCATGACTTCTACGAGAAGTACGGCGGCATCACCATCATGCTGGCGCGCTTCCTGCCGTTCATCCGCACCTTCGTGCCCTTCGTGGCGGGCGTGGCGGCGATGGGCCGGCGCAAGTTCACGATGTACAACGTGGCCGGCGCCCTGGTCTGGGTAATCAGCCTCACGCTGCTGGGCTACTTCTTCGGCAACCTGCCCTGGGCCAAGGCCAACATGAGCCTGATCATATGGCTGATGATCATCGTGCCCGGCATGATCGCGCTGGGCGGCGCCTGGAAGGCACGGCGCAACGCCGAGCGAGGCACGGCCTGAGCGACCGGCGGGCGCGGCGCGGCCCGGGCGGCCGGGCTCTCAGGTCAGCGCTCGCCGCAGCTCGGCGGCGCAGATCTGCACCGCGGTGTTGGCCTCGTCGATCATGCGGCCCATGGTGATGAAGCCGTGGATCTGCCGCTCGAAGAGGATGTGCGTGCAGCGGCTGCCGGCCTGCGTGAGCGCGTGCGAGTACTGCAGCGCCTCGTCGCGCAGCGGGTCGTAGCCGGCGGTCAGCACCAGCGCCGGCGGCAGCTTCGACAGGTCGGGGTGAAGCAGCGGCGACGCGCGCCAGTCCAGGTCCTGCGCCTTGTCGGCGATGTAGTGGTCATGGAAGTAGGCCATCGTGTCCGCGGTCAGCAGGTAGCCCTGCCCGTTGGTGGTGTGCGAGGGCCAGCCGCGGCGTTGGTCGGTGGCAGGATAGATCAGCAGCTGAAAGCGGATGGGCAGATCGCCGGCGTCGCGCATCGCGATCGCCACCACCGCTGCCAGGTTGCCGCCAGCGCTGTCGCCGCCCACCGCCAGGCGCGACGCATCGATGCCCAGCTCGGCCGCATGGTCGCGCACCCAGCGCGTGGCGGCGATGCAATCGTCCACCGCCGCCGGGAAGCGGTGCTCCGGGCCCATGCGGTAGTCCACCGCCACCACCGCGCAGCCCGAGCCGTTGGCCAGCTCGCGGCACAGCGTGTCGTGCGTGTCCAGGTCGCCAATGACCCAGCCCCCGCCGTGGAAGTACACCAGCGCCGGCGGCGGCATATGGCGCTGCGTGGCCGCCAGCGGGTGGTACAGGCGCAAGGGCACCGACCCCCGGGGGCCGCTGGCGCGCAGGTCGCGCGTCTCGGCGATCGGCGGCGGTTCGGGCTGCGTCACCGCGCGGCGCTCGCGGTAGAAGGCGCGGGCATCGGCCGGGCTCAGCGTGTGGGTTGGCGGCACGCCGCGCTCGATCATCAGGTCGAGCAGCGCCCGGGCATGTGGGTGCAGCATCATCGGTCTCCTTGGCTCGTGGGTCTGGCCGGCACGGTACCCGGGCTCAGCGTGCAGGGTGGGCGCTGCAATCGGCGCACAGGCCATGCACGTTCAGCTCGACCATGCTGGCCTCGAAGCCATCCGGCAGGTGTGCAGGGCGGGGCGGCTTCGCCGGCAGGCAGTAAAGCCGGCCGCAGCGGTCGCAGCTGAAGTGGGCGTGGTGGCTGTGGTCGCCGCGCGCGATCGGCACGAAGCGCGCCACACGGTCGCTGCCGATGCTCTTGGCCAGCACGCCGGCTTCGGCCAGCGTGTCCAGCGTGCGGTACAGCGTGACGCGGTCGATCTGCCGGCCGGCCAGGCCGGATTCGACATCGGCATGGCTGACGGCGCGGCGCGATTGCAGGATGAAGCCCAGCACCGCCAGGCGCGCGGCGGTGATGCGCAGGCCGAGCTCGCCGAGCAGCGTGCGCAGCGGCGCCTCGTCGCTGGGGGGCTCGGTCTGTCGCTGCGCGGCCATGCTGGCGATTGTAGGCAGCCCGCCGCCGCGTCCCGCGCAGCGCGGGGCTCAATCGGGGTGTGTCGGTGCGATCACATGGATATGCCGCAGTCCGTCCGCCGGCATCGTGTCCAGCCGGGCGCTCCACCAGGTGCTGGCCCAGGCGCTGCGCGGCTCGAAAAGCAGGTCCAGCGGCCCGCCCGAGGCCGGGTCCAGCGGCAAGCGCCTGTGCCGCTCGTCCTTGCCGCCCAGGGCCAGCGTGTCGGCGCGCTGCCAGTGCAGCCGCAGCGTCAGCCCGGCCGGCGGCTGCGGCGCCTGCCAGCGCAGCCGGGCGGCAAGCTGCGTGGCGCCCAGCGCCAGCACCTGCGCATAGTGCGGCGCGAAACCGTCGGCCGCGGCGGTATCGAACCGCGCCATGCGCGCTGCGGCAGCATCGGTGGCCAGCGCCCGCGCATCGGGTTCGGGTGGCAAAGGCAGCTGGACCGATTCGAGCAGGGCGCCGCCGGCGTCGAGCAGGTCCACCCGCAGCACCGCGCCGCCGTGCATGGCGTCCCAGGCGCGGCTGCAGTCGCCGGCCGGCGTGCCGGCCTGGCACCAGCCCCAGGGCAGGCCGGCCCAGTCGGTGCCTTCGTCCAGCGCCAGCGGCCAATGCTCGAACAGCGGGCCGTTGACGGTGAGCGCCGGCGGCACCAGGTGCACGCCGTCGGCCGGCAATGCGCCGCCACTGATGCGGATGCGCGCCACGCGGTCGTCGATCTCGCGCGCATCGACCGCGAACAGAAGCTGCCGCTGCACGCGCGTGCGGCCCGCGCCCCAGCGGCGTGTCTGCGCGGCGGCCGCAGCCAGCCGCTCGGCCACGCTGCCGCCGTCGGCGCGGAACAGGCCGAGCACGCCGAAGGCGCCGTCGCCGCGCGCGCCCAGGTCCAGCAGCCCGG
>JBEIHU010000207.1:0-7401 GCA_040381175.1 Burkholderiaceae bacterium | reverse complement strand
GTATTCCACCGCATAGCCGTTGCCGCCGTGCACCTGCACGGCGTTGTCGGCGTTGGCCCAGGCCACGCGAGCGGCCAGCAGCTTGGCCATGCCGGCCTCGATGTCGCAGCGGCGCTGTGCGTCCTTCTCGCGTGCGGCAAACAGCGTCAGTTGCCGCGCCACCATCGTCTCCACCGCCATCCAGGCCAGCTTGTCGGCTACGCGCGGGAAGCCGAGGATCGCCTGGCCGAACTGCGTGCGCTGCTGCGCGTAGGCCAGGCCCAGCTCGAAGGCGTTCTGCGCCACGCCCACCGCGCGCGCCGCGGTCTGGATGCGCGCCGACTCGAAGGTCTGCATCAGCTGCTTGAAGCCCTGGCCGGGCTGCCCACCCAGCAGCGCGGCATCGGGCACGAAGAAGCCGTCGAAGGCGATCTCGTATTCCTTCATGCCGCGGTAGCCCAGCACCTCGATCTCGCCGCCGCGCATGCCTTCGGCGGGGAAGGGGTCGGCATCGCTGCCGCGCGGCTTTTCGGCCAGCATCATCGACAGGCCCTTGTAGCCGCGCTCGGCGGGGTCGGTGCGCACCATCAGTGTCATCAGGTCGCTGCGCGCGCCGTGCGTGGTCCAGGTCTTGTTGCCGTGGATGCGCCAGCCGCCGTCCACCTTCTCGGCGCGGGTGCGGATCGAGCCCAGGTCCGAGCCGACGTCGGGCTCGGTGAAGCTGGCCGTGGGGATCATCGCGCCGCTGGCTATTCGCCCCAGCAGCCGCGCCTTCTGCTCGGGCGTGCCGTTGCGCTCGATCAGCTCGGCGGCGATCTCGGTGCGCGTGCCCAGCGAGCCCAGTCCGATGTAGCCGCGCGCCAGCTCCTCGGTCACGACGCACATCGCCGATTTGCCCATGCCGGCGCCGCCCCAGGCCTCGCCCATCGTCAGGCCGAACACGCCCAGCCGCGCCATCTCGGCGATCACGGCGTCGGGGATCAGCTGATTGCCCAGGTGCCAGCGGTGCGCGGCCTCGGCATGGTCGTCGGCGAAGCGGGCGAACTGTGCGCTCACCTCGTACAGCGTGGCATCGTCGTAGGCCGGGTCGCCGAAGCGGCGCGTGGCCGCGCCTTCGGCCAGCAGCGCGGCGATGCGCCGGCGCAGCGGCGGCGTGAAGCCCTCGGCGCGCAGTTGCTGCACATCGGCGTCGGCAATGAAGGCCGCCACAGCGCCGGCATCGAGTGTGTCGCCACGGAAGATCTCGCCCTGGCTCATCGGCAGGCCGCCGGCCAGCTGCGCCAGGTATTCGCCGTAGGCCGCCTGCAGCAGCAGCGTTTCCAGTTCGCCCAGGCGGCCGGCCGCCTGCAGCCGCTGCGCCCAGGCCAGCATCTGCTGCAGCGCGCGCACGTAGGTGGCGGCCCAGCCCACGCCGTGGGCGCACGCCTGCTCGGCCTGTAGCGCGGCGCTTTCGCCGCCGGGAGCATCGCGCAGCACCGTGCGCAGGGCGGTCAGCAGCTGCTGCAGCAGCACGTCGGCGGCGCGTTGGGCGCGCTCGCAGCGGGAGAGCAGGGTATCGGCGTCGTTCACGCACCGAGTGTATCCAGCCGCAGGGCCCACCTTCAGGCAGGGAGCGGCGGGATGCGCGCACGTCGCGCACCGACCAGGACAGAGTCAGGTTCGAATCCGAAACATCAGACTGACCGAAGCTTGTTCAGCGTGTCAGCAAGCCGTTCGGCCCCGTCGATGGGGTTGTCTTTTCCTACCCGATGCAGTGATGGCATCTTCTCGGTTCTGGCAGTCGGGTTCTGTCGAAAGGCCCCGCGTCGGGCGTCAGGCACCGGGCCAGAGTCTGGCGAAGTCGAACGATAGTTGGCGGTGATGCCGGATGGACAGCAGGTAGACGCAGGCAGGGGCCTGCGGCGATGCATCGACCACCGTGTAGAGCATCAGGTAGTCGCCATGCAGGTATTCGCGCAGCGCGTCCGGTGCGCCGGACGGAAGCGTTGCCAACTGCGCCAGCGCCTCCGCCGACTGCGGCGGATGGGCCAGGTAGCGTCGGCCGATGCGCGGGAAGCGCTGCAGGTTGGGGATGACGGTGGCGCGCAGTTCCGCGAGCAGGTCATCGAAGGCAAAGCCGGCGTCCGCCTCCACCAGGAACGCTTCGATGGCGTCCAGGCGCTCCAGGAAGCTCGCAGTCAGCTCGACCCGGACCAGGGGCTCAGCCACGCTTCTTCGTGGCGAGCTTGCCGGGCTTCGCCGGGCTGGATGTCTTGGCCGTAGCGGCACGGCGCCGCTGCAACCGGCCAATGGCCGCATCGGCCTCGACCGTGCGCCCGGCGGCGATGTCGGCCAGACCGCGCCTGGCATCGTCGATCAGCAGCAGGTGGATGCGCTCGCGCTCCAGGCGGTGGTAGTAGTCCAGCCGGTCGGCGTCGATCAGCGCGACGTAGCTCTCACCGTTCTTGGTGATGATCTTCTCGGCGCCGGCCTTGGCCTGGTCGGCCAGCTCGGAGAGCTTGGCGCGTGCCTGGGTGAAGGGCACCACATCGCTGACCGAAATGCCCATGGCAGACTCCTCCAACGGGGTGACAGAATTCTGTGCAGTCTACGCCATCGAGCAACGCCGGGAGAGGGGTGGGCGCGCCAGCGCAATTCTTGGAATACGGGCTCGCCGCGAGGGGCCGACAGGCGCGTTCCGTGTCGAGCGTCGTGCCTCCGCCTCAGGCCGCCTGGATCGTGCCCGCGCGCTGCAGCGCCTGAAGCACCTCGTCATCCAGCCCAAGGATCTGCTGCAAAGTGGACCGTGTGTGCTCACCCAGGCGCGGCGCCAGGCCGGGCGGCACCCGCGGCGTGGCGCCGAAGTCCAGCGGCGTGGTCGCGGTGAGGAATTCGCCCACGCCCGGGTGCAGCGTGCGGCGGAACATCGGGTTGGCCTCGGACACGCGCGGGTCCTCGGCCAGCATCTGCTGGAAGTTGCGGTAGGGGCCCCACAGCAGCGCGCGGTCGGTGAAGGCGGCGGCCACCTCGGCCAGCGTGCGCGCCGCAAACCACGGCCGCAGCGCGGTGGAGACCAGCTCGCGCGCGGCATAGCGCCAGGTCTCGTCGTCCAGCCGGTGGCCCAGCGCCTCGGCCGCGCGCGGCAGCGAGTCCTGCAGCCCGGTGGCGCGCAGCAGCGCCTGCCATTGCCGGTCGGTGATGGCCACCACCATCGCATGCCGGCCGTCGGCGCAGGCGAAGCTGTCGCCATAGGCGCCGTAGAGGAAGTTGCCGTCGGCGCGGCGCTGCGTGCCGTTCAGTTCGGCATCGGCCAGGTAGCCCAGGTTGGCGGCGGTGGCCATCGCCACGTCGGACAGCGCCAGCTTCACGTGCTGGCCCTGGCCGGTGCGGCGCCAGTGGCGCTCGGCGGCCAGCACGGCCAGCGCCAGCATCTGGCCGGCCGTCACGTCCCAGGCCGGCAGCACATGGTTGACCGGCCCGTCGCGGCCGCTGCCGGTGATGCCGGGGAAGCCGGCCGCGCAGTTGACGGTGTAGTCCACCGCGGCCGAGCCGTCCGGCGAGCCGCTGAGCTGCACCATGATCAGCTCGGGCCGCAGTGCCGACAGCGCGGCGTAGGACAGCTCGCCGTCCACCGACAGGTTGGTCAGGAACACCGGCGGGCCTTCGCCGGGCGCGCAGATCAGCTGCTGCATCAGGCGGCGGCCTTCGGCGCTGCGCACGTCCAGTTCCACCGAACGCTTGCCACGGTTCAGGCTGGCCCAGTACAGGCTGCGGCCTTCGCTGTTGAGCGGCGCGCGCTGTATGTCGATGTTGCCGCCCGGCGGGTCGATCCGGATCACGTCGGCGCCCAGCTGGGCCAGCGTCAGGCCGGCGCTGGGCGCGGCCACGAAGGCCGAGAACTCGACGACGCGCAGGCCTTGCAGGGGAGCGGGCAGGTTCATGCTGCCGCATTGTCGGCCAAGTGTCCCTGCTGAATTGCCACCGGGGAAGCACGGCCCCGCCGCGGCCGATGGCTGCGGTACAACCGTCGGCACACACAGGGCACGAGGAGACACTCATGACCAGCGCACAGGATTCCGGATCGGTGCTGAAGCCGGCCACGTCGCATACCTGCCAGGCCAACGCCGCGGCCGCGGCGCGGCTGGATTTCAACGATGACAGTTGCTTCGACGAAGCGCAGCGTGGCTTCATCGCCAGCATTCCCGATGCGCGCATCACCGCGCCCGACGGCCGTGTGCTGTGGGGCCTGTCGGCCTTCGCCTTCCTGGAGAACATCGAGTCGCCCGATTCGGTGCACCCCAGCCTGTGGCGGCAGGCGCGGCTGAACCGCATCCACGGCCTGTTCCAGGTGTGCGATCGCATGTACCAGGTGCGCGGCTTCGACATCGCCAACATCACCATCATCGAAGGCGACACCGGGCTGATCATCATCGACCCGCTAACGGTCAGCGAGGCCGCCGCCGCGGCGCTGGCGCTGTACCGCGAGCGCCGCGGCGACCGGCCGGTGCACACCGTGATCTACAGCCACAGCCATGCCGACCACTACGGCGGCGTGGAAGGCGTGGTCACGCCCGAGCAGGTGGCCAGCGGCCAGGTGCAGGTGATCGCGCCGGCCGGCTTCATGGACGCGGCCATTGCCGAGAACATCCTGGCCGGCATCCCGATGCGCCGGCGCGGGCTGTTCCAGTTCGGCCCCACGCTGGCGGCGGGCGTGCGCCAGCATGTGGACAGCGGCCTCGGCAAAGCCATGGGCCGCGGCACGCAGAGCCTGATCGCGCCGACCTGGAGCATCGAGCAGCCGGTGGAGCGGCATGTCATCGACGGTGTCGAGATCGTCTTCCAGCTGACGCCAGAGACCGAAGCGCCGGCGGAGATGAACTTCCACTTCCCGCAGTTCAAGGTGCTGAACCTGGCGGAGAACGGCTGCCACACGATGCACAACCTGTGCCCGATCCGCGGCGCCAAGACACGCGATGCGCTGGCCTGGTCCAAGTACCTGGACGCTGCGCTGAACGACTTCATCGACCAGACCGACGTGGTCATCGCCCAGCACCACTGGCCCACCTGGGGGCGCGAGCGGGCGCGCAAGTTCCTCGTCGAGCAGCGCGACCTGTACCGGCTGATGCACGACCAGACGCTGCGGCTGATGAGCCACGGCCTGACGCCGCACGAGATCGCGCAAGAGTTCCGCCTGCCGGCATCGCTGGAAAAGAGCTGGCATGTGCGCCCGTACTATGGCGCCATCGCCCACAACGTGCGCGCGGTGTATGCGCACTACATGGGCCCCTTCGACGGCAACCCGGTGAACCTGGATCCGCTGGCGCCGCAACCGGCCGCGCGGAAGTATGTCGAGTACATGGGCGGCGCCGAGGCGGTGCTGAAGCGCGCACAGGCCGACTTCGACGCCGGCCACTACCGCTGGGTGGTGCAGGTGACGCACCACCTGGTGTTTGCCGACCCGACGAACCAGCGCGCGCGCCAGCTGGCGGCCGACGCGATGGAGCAGCTGGCCTACCAGAGCGAAAGCTCCACCTGGCGCAACGCCTACGCGCTGGGCGCCAAGGAGCTGCGCTTCGGAGCACCGAAACCGCCGCCCGGCGTGCCCGGCATCATCACGCCCAAGGTGGTGGCGATGCTGCCGATGAGCATGTTGTTCGACTTCCTGGCGATGCGCGTCAATGCCGACAAGGCCGAGGGCCTGCAGTTGCGCATCGACTGGGTGATGGAAGGCGAGTCCGAGCGCTGGAAGCTGACGCTCAGCCACTCGGCGCTGAGCCATGCCGTCGGCTCGCACGGCGCCGCGGCGATGGCCACCGTGCGCATGAGCCGGGCCAGGCTGGCCGGCATCGTCGGCGGCGCCGGCTTTGCGGCCGCGCTGCAGCAGGGGCAGATCCCGATCGAAGGCGATGCGGCGGCGCTGGGCCAGCTGCTTGGCACGATGGAGGCCTTCAACCCGATGTTCAACATCCTGGAGCCCTGATGGACCCCGCCAAGCCACCGCCGCGCCACTTCTCGATGATCCGCGGCTTTCACCTGGCCGACTTCATTACGCTGGGCAATGCGGCCTGTGGCGTGCTGTCGGTGCTGCTGGCCATGCTGTACATGGCCAGCGGCGAGCTGAAGCACTTCCTGCTGTCGGCGCTGAGGACGCCGCTGGCCTTCGTCTGCGACGTGTTCGCCGGCGAGGTGGCGCGCTGGCGGCACCAGCATTCGCCGCTGGGCCGCGAGCTCGATTCGCTGGCCGACGTGATCTCCTTCGGCGTGGGGCCGGCGGCGCTGGGCTTTGCCGCCGGGCTGCAGGGCGGCTGGGACATCGTGATCCTGTGCTACTTCGTCTGCTGCGGCGTCAGCCGGCTGGCGCGCTTCAACATCACCGCCGAGGCGCTGAGCACCGACAGCGGCAAGGTCGCGTACTTCGAGGGCACGCCCATCCCGACCAGCGTGGTCATCACCGCCGTGCTGGCCTGGGCCGCCTGGCCGGGCGCGGTGGGCGCACAGCTGTGGGGCGGCGTCTGGATGCTCGGGCCCTGGCAGCTGCACCCGATGAGCCTGCTGTTCGCCGCCTCCGGCACGGCGATGATCAGCAAGACGCTGCGCGTTCCCAAGTTCTGAGCCATGGCAGGCGATATGCCATACTTTCTGCCATTCTGTCTGCCATCCTTCCGACCATGAAGACCGCCCTGACCGTGGACAGCGCCGGCCGCGTGGTGTTGCCCAGCGAAGCGCGCCGCCTGCTCAACCTGCGCCCGGGCTCCCGGCTGCGGCTGGCGGTGGTGGCCGAACGCATCGAGCTGACGCCCGAGCCCGAGGACGATGCGCGCACGGCGCTGGCGCCCAGCCGGCGGCGCGTGCTCGAGCCGACGGGCAAGCCGCTGGATGCGGCCGCCGCCACGCGGGCTGAGCGCAATGCCCAATCGCGGCGCCGTGATCGGGGATGAGTGTGGCGCCGGCCCGGCAGGACGCCGCGCTGATCGATACCTCGGTGGTGCTGGCGTCGCTCGACCCCGACGAAGCGCATCACCTGGTCTGCGACCAGTTGCTCGCACAGGGCGGGCATCTGCTGTACTCGCACGGGCTGGCCGAGACCTTCTCGATCCTGACCGGGGGCCGGCACGGCCGGCGGCTGCGTCCTGCCGCGGCGGCCGGCCTCATCAAGGACAGCGTGCTGCCCTTCGTGCAACTGGTGTCGCTCACCGGCAGGGAGCTGATGGCGGCGCTGGAGACGGCCGATGCCCGCGGTGTGCGCGGCGGCGCCGTCTACGACCTGCTGCACCTTGCGGCGGCGCGCAAAGCCGGTGCGGCCCGGCTGCTGACGCTGGACCGGCGCGACTTCGAGGCGCTGGTCCGGCCGGGCGATCCGCACATCGAAAGCCCGTGACGCGGCAGCGGGCGCGCAAGCGTGCTGCGCAGGACCTTCACGGATCTGCTCAAGGTCGTCATGGC
>JBEIHU010000206.1:0-7408 GCA_040381175.1 Burkholderiaceae bacterium | reverse complement strand
CGGGCCCGAGCCGAAGGCCAGCAGCGCCACGCCGGCGATCAGCGTGGTGATGTTCGAGTCCAGTATGGTGGCGAAGGCGCGCTCGTAGCCGTTGTGGATGGCCAGCTGCGGCGGCGCGCCATTGCGCAGCTCTTCGCGCACGCGTTCATTGATCAGCACGTTGGCGTCGATGGCCATGCCCAGCGTCAGCGCGATGGCGGCGATGCCCGGCAGCGTCAGCGTGGCCTGCAGCATCGACAGCACCGCCACCAGCAGGAACAGGTTGAAAGCCAGCGCCAGCGTCGAGATCACGCCGAACAGGCCATAGTAGGCGCACATGAACAGCGCGATCGCGACGAAGCCGTAGATCACGCTGTTGAAGCCCTTGTCGATGTTGTCCGCGCCCAGGCTGGGGCCGACGGTGCGCTCTTCGATGATCTCCATCGGCGCGGCCAGCGAGCCGGCGCGCAGCAGCAGCGCCACATCGGCGGCTTCGGTGGTGGTCATGCGCCCGCTGATCTGCACCCGCCCGCCACCGATCTCGCTGCGGATGACCGGCGCGGTGACGACCTCGCCCCGGCCCTTCTCGAAAAGCAGGATGGCCATGCGTTTGCCGATGTTCTCGCGCGTGACATCGCGGAAGATGCGCGAGCCCTTGGCATCCAGCGTCAGGTGCACCGCCGGCTCCTGCGTCTGGCCGTCGAAGCCGGCCTGGGCATCCGTGAGGTTGTCGCCGGTCAACACCACCTGGCGAAAGACGATGATCGGCGCACCGTTGCGCTCTAGGTAGCGCTCGCTGCCGAAGGGCACCGGGCCGTTGCCGCGCTCGGCCTCGCGCGCCTCGGCGCTTTCGTTGACCATGCGTACCTCCAGCGTGGCGGTGCGGCCGATGATGTCCTTGGCCTTGGCCGTGTCCTGCACGCCCGGCAGTTGCACCACCACCCGGTCCAGGCCCTGCTGCTGGATCACCGGTTCGGCCACGCCGAGCTCGTTGACACGGTTATGCAGTGTGGTGATGTTCTGCTTCAGCGCCTGCTCCTGCACGAGCCGGGCCGCGGCGGGCTTCAGCGTGCCCCTCAGCTTGAAGTCGCTCCCGTCCGCCGACTCGACCCATTGCAGGTCTGGCAGCTGCTCGGACAGCAGCGTCACGGCCGAGTTCAGCGTGTCGCGCTCGCGGAAGCGCACTTCCAGGCTCTGGCCATCGCGCGTGATGCCGGCATGGCGGATGCTCTTGTCGCGCAGCAAGGTGCGCACGTCGCCGGTCAACGATTCGGCCTTCTTTGTCAGAGCGGCCTGCATGTCCACCTGCATCAGGAAGTGCACGCCGCCGCGCAGGTCCAGGCCCAGGTACATCGGCAGGGCAAGCAGCGCCGTCAGCCAGCTGGGCGAACGCGACAGCAGGTTCAGCGCGACGATGTAGCTGGGATTGGCCGGGTCAGCATTCAGCGCCTTGGACAGCACGTCCTTGGCCTTGAGCTGCGCCTCGGTGTCGGGCAGCCGAGCCTTCACCGAGTTGCCGTCGAACTGCACGAAGTCGGGCTTCAGCCCTGCCTGTTCCAGCAACTGCTGCACCCGCGGGGCGAAGTCAGCGTCGAGCTTCAGCGTGGCCTTGCCGCTGGACACCTGCACCGCGGGGGCCTCGCCGAAGAAGTTGGGGGCGGTGTAGATCAGGCCGACCAGCAGCGCGACGAGGAGGATCGCGTACTTCCACAGCGAGTAGCGGTTCATGGAGATTCCTTGCGCGGCGGCGCTGCCGCCGCCTGATAGCCGGCCGCAGGGCTGCGGCAGCGGCGAAGACCGCTGCCTTACTTGAAGGTGCCCTTGGGCAGCACCTGCACCACCGAGTTACGCTGTACCTGCAGCTCCACGCCGTTGGCCACCTCGATGTGCAGGTAGGACTCGCCGAGCTTGGAGACGCGGCCGAGCACTCCGCCGCCGATCACCACCTCGTCGCCCTTGCCGATGGCCTCGACCATGGCCTTGTGCTCCTTCTGGCGCTTCATCTGCGGCCGGATCATGATGAAGTAAAGCACCACGAACATCAGCACCAGAGGCAGCAGGCTCAGCAGGCTGGATTCAGCGCCCCCGGAGGCAGCGGCCGGTGCGGTCTGGGCGAAGGCTTCGGATATGAACACGACGATGTCCTCTTGGCTGACCCGCGCACGGCGGGGTGGATGTGGATTCTATGGATGCAACGCCGCCGCAGACGCGGCAACAGCGGACGCGACGCACCCACCCTGCCCCGCCACGATGAGCAGCCGGCCGGCCCGGCTCACGGGCTTCGGCGCAGCCGCGGGTTGCCCGGCCACCGGGTCGGCTTGCGCGGGCGCGCCGCAGTTTCCGGCCGGACCTGTCATTGTACCCAGCGGCGCCTGCGCGTTGGCGCCTGCGTGTTCCTAGGCCTGAGGGACGTGCGGCCTGAAAAGCCGGCCGCTGCCCGCAGCGCCGTGCCGGCCTTCAGCCGATGCGTCGCGACAGCTCGGGCGGGTTAGCCGAACGCTCGCGGAATTCGGCGCGCGACTGGGCAAACCTGACACCGGCGCGCTTGATGGCGTTGTCGTCCACCTTCTGCAGCGGTGTGTACATCGGATGGTGGTGGTCGAGATAGGGGTTGTTGCGTGCGGCGTTGTAGCAGTGCAGCAAAGTCCAGCGGCGCTGCGCCGAGCGGTTCTGGTCGGAGCGGTGCAGCACGTTGGCATGGAAGAACAAGCCATCGCCAGGCTCCATTTCCACATGCTCCACAGGCAGGCGCTTCAGGATCTCCTCGACGCGACGCGGGTCGGCGCCGACCTGCTCGCCGGGCAGCACGCCATGCTCGATGCGGCCGCAGTGTTGGGAACCCTTCACCACCTGCAAGCAGCCGTTCTCGCGGGTGGCACGGTCCAGCGCCACCATCACGCTGGCCATGAGGGGGAAGACGATGCCGTTGTGGTACCAATAGCCGTAGTCCTGGTGCCATTCCCAGGCGCCGCCGTCGAGCGGCTCCTTGGCGGTGAGCTTGGAGTGGTAGTGGTAGACCTCGCCGCCAAGCAGCCCTTCCATGGTGTCGACGATGCGGCGCGAGCGCGCGGCCAGGCCATAGGCGCTGTCGCCGGGGTGGTTCCACACGGCCATGCGCGTGGCCTTGCCCGAGGCGTCGCGCCGGTCGTACAGGCTCGCGCGCAGCGACGGGTCGCCTTCGATCGCGCCGCGCAGGATGCCGCTCTCCTCCTCGTCGAAGAGCTTGCGCACCAGCACGTAGCCGTCGCGCTCCCACGCAATGCATTGTTCGGCATCGAAGATGGACCCGCTCATCGTCCCGCTCCCTGATCCGGGCCGCATGCCCGCCGCACATTGTCGCCGCGAGCGCCGATCATTTCAGCCCCTTCCACCAGAGCATGTTGGTGCGTGGCGCGCCGATGGTCAGCACCTCGCCGATCACCGGCGTCGCCAGCGGCAGGCGCTGCGATTCGGCCAGCGCGGCCACCCGCTCCATCGGCTCCTGCCAGGGGTGGAAGGCCAGGTTGAAGGTGCTGTTGTGCACCAGGTAGAGCATGCGCGCGCGCAGATCCAAAAAGGCCTGCACCGTCTCCTCGGGGCTCAAGTGCATTGCGGGCCAGTAGCCATCGTAGGCGCCGTTTTCCATCAGCGCCAGGTCGAAGCCGCCGAAGCGCTCACCGATCTGCTTGAAGCCCGGGAAATAGCCGGTGTCGCCGGTGTAGACGATGCGCTGGCCGCCGCTTTCGATCACCCAGCCGGCCCACAGCGTGCGGTTGCGGTCCCACAGCGTGCGGCCCGAGAAATGCTGCGCCGGCACCGCGCTGAAGTCGACGCCGGCATGGCTGCCGCCTTGCCACCAGTCGAACTCCTGAATGCGCTCGCTGGCGACGCCCATGTCGCGCAGGCGCTGGCCCACGCCCAGCGGCACGAAGTAGCGCTGCACCCGCTCACGCAGGTGGTCGATGGTCGCCAGGTCGAGATGGTCGTAGTGGTCGTGTGACAGAAACAGGCCCTCGATCGGCGGCAGTTCGCTCAACGCGAGCGGCGGCGGGTGGAAGCGCCTTGGCCCGGCGAAGCCGAGCGGCGAGGCGCGTTCGCCGAACATCGGGTCGATCAGCCAGTAGCTGCCGCGCAGCTTGAGCAGGTGGGACGAATGGCCCAGCCGGATGACATGGTTGGCCGCCGGATCGAGCGCGTCGAGCTGGGCGCGGTCGAGCTTGCGCACCGGGATCGGGTCCACCGGCATGGTGGCCGGGTCGGCCGGCTGCAGGAAGCGCGTCCAGATCTTCCACGGCGGTTGCGAGGGCTGCGCCATCGGGTTCTGCGTGTTGCGGAACACGCAGTCGGCGGCCGAAAACTGGGGCGATGCGTAGACCTTGGCGCAGGCCGTCGCGTCGCCATGCAGCGCCAGCCAAAGGGCTGCGCAGGCCAGCGCGGCGCGCAGCAGTGTCTGCCGGAACGCCATCAGGCGGCCACCAGGCCGGGAAGGGACACCAGCGCGTAGCCCGCGGCCTGCAACGCGCTGCGCACCGCCTGCGCGGTGGCCACCGCCTCGGCGTTGTCGCCATGAACGCAGACGCTGCCGGCGGCACCGGGCAGGCGCCTGCCGTGGATCGACAGCAGCGCCCCGGCGTCGAGCATGGCCATGACATGGCGCACGCTGGCCTCGGCGCCGTGCACCATGGCCTGCGGGTGCGAGCGCGGCACCAAGTTGCCTTCGTCGGTGTACTGCCGGTCGGCGAAAACCTCTTCCACCACGGCCAGGCCAGCCTCGCGCCCGGCACGCACCAGCGCCGACAGCGCCGGCGCCAGCAGGATCAGCCCGGACCCGGCGGCGCGCACCGCGCGGGCAATGCAGCGCGCCAGCTCCAGGTCCTCGCAGGCCAGGTTGTTGAGCGCGCCATGCGGCTTCACATGAGTGACGCAGTGCTGCTCTGCCGCGGCGATGCCCTGCAGCGCGCCGATCTGGTAGACGACCATTGCCTCGACCTCGGCCGGTGCCATGTCGATGCGGCGGCGGCCGAAGCCTTGCAGGTCGGGAAAGCTCGGGTGCGCGCCGATGCTGACGCCATGTCGCCTGGCGGTGGCCACGGTGTGGCGCATCACCATCGGATCGCCGGCATGGAAACCGCAGGCGATGTTGGCCGAATCCACCAGCTGCAGCATTTCGCCGTCACGCCCCATCGTCCAGGCGCCAAAGGATTCGCCGAGGTCGGCATTGAGGTTGATGCGGGCTTGGCTCATCGGTCAGTCCCAGGGCAGGTTGGAGTCGGTGTCGGGCCGGGCATCGATCATGCCGCTGATCAGGTTGCCGCCGTGCAGGGCGGCGGCATCGGGCTCGCCGCTGCACGGCCCGATGCTGCGCATCCAGTCTCGCAGCGAGGCCGCCAGCGCAAGCCGCGCTGCCAGCGCCTCGGCCCGCGACACCACACAAAAGCGCAACTCGCTGCCGGGGCGTGCATGCGCCAGCCGCGGCAGGTCGGCGCGGATCACGGTGGCGATCTTGGCGTAGCCGCCGATGGTCTGCGCGTCCACCCCCAGCACGATAGGCTGGCCGGCGCCCGGAACCTGCACCGCGCCCGGCACCACGGCTTCGGAGACGATGTCGGCGCCGAAGCCGGCGCGGTGCCGCAGAACCGGGCCTTGCAGGCGCAGGCCCATGCGGTCGGCTTCGCGCGTGACCTGCCAGCTGCCGGCGACGAAAAGCGCCCAGGCCGCGGCGTCGAAATGCCCATCCTGCGGGCCCGGCAGCACGCGCAGCGGGCCGCTGGCATGCACGAAGGGCTTTCGCGCCTGGCGCTGCGCGCCGCGGCCGGCGCCGCAGCACAGACGGTCGCCGGCGCGCGGCGCGCGGCCTTCGATGCCCCCCAGCCCGGCACGCGCATAAGTGCTTCGGCTGCCCAGCACCGGCGGCACCTCCACGCCCCCCGCCAGCGCCACGTAGCCGATGCCGCTGCGGCACGGCCCGACGGCCAGCGACTCGCCAGGCTGCAGCGTCAGGCTGCGCCAGGCTTCGATCGGCTGGACCGCGCCGTCCGCGCGCATCAGCCGCGGCAAAAAGTCGCCGGCCAGGGCCAAGCGCACTGGCGCACCAGCGGCGCGCAGCGTCGGCCCGAGCAAGGCCACCTCCAGCGCCGCCATCTCCTCGGCCTGGGCCAGCAAGGTATTGGCGCATGCCAGCAGCACCGGGTCGGCCGCGCCGGCCAGCGGCACGCCGATGTCGCGGTGGCCGCTGCGGCCCAGGTCCTGGATCGAAACGCCAGCGCCAGCGTCGATGAACTCGACCGCGCCGGTCACAGGCGTAGCTTCGTGCTGCGCACAGCGGAATTCGCCCTTCGGGCGGCCGGACCGGCTCACCGGACCACCCTTTGCAATGCGTGCTGCGCGATGAGCGCTTGGTAGCGACCCGGCGAGCTCATGCCGCGGCGTCACTGCGGTCGAGCCAGGCCTCGCGCTGCAGCGTTCCGGCCGCGGCGGCGCGCTCCAGTTCGTCGTAGCGCTCGCGGCCGATCGCGACCCAGCGTACCTCGTCGCCCGGATGCAGCCAGGCGGGGTCGCCGCGGGCGGCGTCGAACAGCTGCAGCGGAGTGCGCCCCAGCAGGTGCCAGCCGCCAGGACTACGCCAAGGGTAGACCGCGCACATGCGCCCGGCCACCGCCACCGAGCGCTCGGGCACCACCGTGCGCGGGCTGGTCCGGCGCGGCTGTTCGAGCGCGGGCGGCAGCCCGCCCATGTAGGGAAAGCCGGGTTGGAAACCGAGCATGTAGACACGGAATTCGGCCCCTGTCATCAGGCCTATGACCTGCGCTGGTGACAGGCCCTTTGCCCGAGCGAGTTCGGCCAGATCGGGCGCGCACTCCGCATCGAAGCACACCGGCAGGCACCAGCGTCGCCCGGGCTGCGACAGCGGCGCGGCACCGCGCGCCAGCGCCAGCAGGGCCTCGGCCGCGTCCTGTGCGGCATCGGTTGAGCCGTTGGCGTCGAAGTGCACCGTCAAGGTGGTGCAGGCCGGCACCCATTCGACGACTTGGGGCCACTGGCCCGCCGACCGCCTCTCGGCCAGCGCCCGGGCCAGGCCCATCACCCGCGCATGGGTGGGCGGGTCGATGTCAAGGCCGAACTCGACAATCCAGGAGGTGTCGCCGAGTGGGTGCAGGCGGGGAAAGGTTTCGGTAGCTGGGTCCATGCCTAGCCGATGGCGATCGGCCGCCGTGTCGAGCTGCCATTGTGCCGGCGGCACAGGACAAGCGTGCCGCATCATTGCGGAGAAGATTCGAACATCCTGACCTTCAGGAGCACCCTGACCCTGGACCCGATTCGGTAGCGTTCAGAAGTAGGGACTTCCGGCTTCACTGATATCGCCGTGGGCGGGGGGCCCCGGGCACCCCGGGGCGAATACGCGGGGGGGGCCCCCCCGAGACCCCAGGGGGGGGCACAACACTTTTGTGGG
>JBEIHU010000205.1:0-7432 GCA_040381175.1 Burkholderiaceae bacterium | reverse complement strand
CGCTGATGAAGGCCGACGCGGCGCTGTCGGCCGTGCTGGCGCAGCATCTGGACGTGCAGCTGCACAACGGCGCCACGCCGAGCCTGCGCCTGGTGTCGCCGACCCGGCAGACGTTGGCACTGAACGGCCAGCCGACACTGGAAAGCCTGCACGGCAAGCCGACGGTCATCTTCCTCGAAGTGGCGGCGCAGGCGGTGCCCTGCCAGCCCGGTGCCGGCGGGCCCATGCAGTGCCTGCAGGTGCGCGACCGCCGCTTCGACAAGCAGGGCCTGCGCATCGATCCTCCTGGCGAGTGGCGTGCCTTTTATGACCGCATCGACGGCTACACCCACACGCCGGGCGTGCGCAACGTGCTGCGCGTCAAGCGCTACCAGCGCACGCAGGTGCCGGCCGATGCCTCGCGCTACCTCTATGTGCTGGACCTGGTGGTCGAGAGCGAGACCGTTGCGAAGTAGCGCCCGCGGCGCCGAAGCTCAGCGAGCCGCCGCCCGCAACGGTTGCGTGCACACATCGGCGCCGTCGCGCGGCAGCGGGCCGAGGGTCAGGCGCTCGATCGGCCACAGGATCGGCGAGGCGATCAGCCGCAGGGTCGATTCGAAGCCGTCGCGAGGATCGAGCCCGATGCGCTGATTGCCCAACGTGCCGCTCACGCGCACCGGGTTCTGCAGCCGGAACACGGCAATGCCCTTGGACCGAGGGCGGAAGACGAAACTCAAGTCCTCGGTTGCCAGGTTGGCCTGGCCGGCACCGAGGATGCGCACCGCGGTGGTGTCGATGACGATCTTGTCATTGGCGACGATGCCGTCCTTCAGGTCGAAGCGGCCGACCATGCAGTTCACCTGCGACGGCGCGCGCGGGTCGATCATCGGCAACAGCGTCAGCAACAGGTTCACCGACCAGAAGTTGAAGACCCCGGCGCGCAACTCGGTGGGCCATACCGCCACGTCCAGCTGGCCGTTGGCGTGGTGCATGACCTGTTCCAGCGCCGGAGCCCGGCCCTGCAGCCGAACCTTCATGCTGAACAGGCCGCGCACGTCGCCGGCCCGGCGCAAGTGCCGAGCGATGATGCCGTAGTCGAAGCGCTCGACCTCGGCGCCGATGGCGAAGTCGACCTCCGATTCCTTCAGGTCGTAGGCGAGCGACAGGCGCATGCTGCCGCCCGGCAGGTTGACGACTGCCGGGTCCAGCACCAGCCGCCCTTCGCGCAGCCGCAGGTGCAAGGCGCCGTCGGCCAGCCGGTCGGCACCGGCCAGCACTTCCTTGGCCTGCACGTCGATGCTGGCGTCGACCCGGCGCAGGAAGCTTGCACTGAGCATGCGGTCCGCGCGTCCAGCCATTTCGCTGGCCGTGCCGCGCAGGCCGCCCGGCAGCCCGGGGCGTTCATGCGGGTCCACCAGCCGCTGCGGCAGCGGGAAGTCGTCGAGCTGGATGCTGGGTGCAGACACCTGCAGCGCCAGGTGCGGACGCGGCCCGCTCAGGTCGAGCTGGCCGGATCCACTGAGCCGGCTTTCACCCACGCGCAGCTGCAGACCCTGCACCTCGTAGCCGACCGGCGTCATGCGGATCGGGCCGGAAATCGACCAGGGACCCCACGCCGGCAGCTCCACGCGCGACAGTTCGCCCAGGCTGTGCAGCCGCTCGCCGCTCATCTGCAGGCGCAGGTTGGCATCGTGACCGAGGGGCAGCGCCACATCGCCATCGAGCGTCAGCAGCGTGCCGGCGGCGCGCGCCGACAGCGCAAAGGGCAGCTGCCGGTTGTCGCGCAGCAGATCGGCCAGGGTGCCGCTGCTCAGCTCGACCTGCACCGGCGTGCGCTCGAGCGTGCCGTCCAGGCGCAGACGCAGCGCTTCGCCCGGCGCCGCACCCAGGCTTGCCTCGCGCAGGCGAATCTCGGCCACCGGGCGCTGCAGCGCCGGGCGCACCGCCAGGCTGCCTCCGGTCAGCTGGGCCCGCAGCTCGGCGCCCGCGACGAACTCGCGCCAGTCGCGGCCCTGCCCCTGCAGCGAGAACTGCATCGCCTGCGCGTGCCCATCGATGATGGCTTCGGCCACACCCAGCTCACCCAGCAGCGCGCCGACGTCGACCTGGCGGGCCGACAGCTCGAGCCGGGCCTGAGGCGCCGGGCCGCGCAGGTCCACGGCGACCGTGCCATCGAAGGCCGTGGCCCCGACCCGGCCGCTGAGCGCTGAGGGCAGCAGCTGGCCCTGCCGCAGGCGGGCCGCCAGGGCAACGTCGTCGAGCATGCGCCGGCCAAGTTGCAACCGCTCGAGTTCGAGTTGCAGGTCGACCGCCGCGAGCCCGCCGGGCGCGGCCGGGCGCAAGGTGTCGCCAGGCCCACCGGCATGGGCCGGGCCGACGGCGGAACGCAGGCTCATCAGCTCCGGCAGGTCCAGCAGCGCGCCGCGCACGCGGGCCGTGGTCGGCTGGCCATTCCTGGAACGCGAGCCCCAGGCCTGCAGGCTCAGGTCGCTGCGGCCGACCTGCAGGCTCGTTGCGTCGAGCTGCCAGGCGTCGTCGGCCAGACGCATGCGCCCGCGCACGGCCACCGGCAGTGCGGACTCCGGTGCGACGCCCAGCCAGCGCGCGAGGTCACCTGAACGGCGCGCCTTGAAGTCGAAGCTCAGCGCTCGGCTCTCGGCCGCCTGCGCGGCCGCCAGGTCGCTGGCCACGCGCAGCGTGGCCGGGCCGGTGACCAGCGTCAGCTCGATCGGCAGGGCATGGCCTTGCAGCATGTCGCTCAGGCGGCCCGAGCGCAGCGACGCGGCAACAGGCTCGCCGCGCACCGAGGCGCGTGCATCGCCCTGCACGCGCTCGCCGCGCCGCGCGTGCAGGTTCAACTGGTCCAGCCTGACGGCCTCGGCACGGTCGCCGGACGCGCTGTGCCACCGCGCCTCGAGGCCGGCCAGCCTCAGCGACCCGTCCACGTCCCGCGCCAGGGCGCCCAGCGTGTCGCCGCGGCCGCCCAGCTGCAGGGCGAGGCGTCCGAGCTTGCCGTCGACGCCTTGCACATCCCAGAGCCCGCGCGCCAGCTCGCCGAGCGGCAGTTCGCTGGCGCCGACCTCCAGCGCCAGGGCCGGTGTCGCGGCCGCCAGGTCAAGGCCAATTCGGCCATGGACGCTGGCGCCTGCCAGCGTGGCGTCGAACTGTGCACGCAGCTCGCGTGCGTCGGCCCGCAGCGCGAGCTGCGCATCGCGCAGCGTGACAGGCAGTCCGAAGACCTGCGTCACGCTCAGGTCGAGCTCGGCATCGACGGCCGGCAGCTCGCGCAGCGCGATGGCCTGCCAGGCGCCGGCTTCGGGCTCGCGCCGTTCGCGGTGGGCGCCGGCCCAGGCAGCCCGCCAGGGCTCCAGGTCAAGATCGCCGAAGCGCAGCGCGCCCGTCAGTCGCGCCCGCGTCAGGCCCAGAGCCAGGGCCAACCGACCCGAGAAGTCGGCGCCAGGCAATGTGCCCTGCAGCTGGCTCAGTGCTATCGCATCGGCGCCAGCCCGCACACTGCCGCGCAGCGCGAGCATGCCGACCTGCGGCAGCTCCCGGCCCAGCCAGCGCCCGGCTCGCTGCGGATCGTCGACGCTGGCGTCGAAATCGAAGCGGGCCTGCGGCAGGCCTGCATCGAGCACGCCACCGGCCGACACACGAAGCCCGGGGCCGCGCAGTTGCAGCTTGAAGGGCCAGGGCTCGGCGGCATCGCGCAGCAGGCTCAGCGGGCCGCCGTCGAGCTGCAGCCGGAACGACGTCTGCGCCTCCACCAGGCCGCGCAGCGACAGGTGCAGCGCACCGTCCGGCCCGGTGCGAGCAAGCAGGTTCTCGAGATCGACCTGCCGGCGCTGGGCGCTGCGTGCGTCGTGGTACTGAACGGCCACGCGTTTCAGCCCGAGCTGGCCGATGTGGAAGTCCGGGCGCGCGCTGCCCGGCTCGCGCGGCGTGCCCGAGTGCCAGTTGCCACGCCCGTCGATGGCGCGTTCGAGCCGCAGCACCACCTCGTCGGCCTCGAACCAGCGCAGGCGCGGCGCGCCGCGCAGCAGGCTGGGCAGATCGAACAGGTCGAGAGCGACGCGCGCCTGGCTCACGTACAGCAGCTCAGGGCTCGCGAACCCCGGCGGGCTCGATACGCGCAGCTCGCCGCTGCGCAGCACCAGCGGCCGGCCCAGCCTCAGGCTCAAGGCCCCGTGCAAGGACACCGGGCGTCCCAGGGCCGCAGAGACCTGCTGCGCGGCCAGCCCGCGCCAGCGCGAACCATCGATGGACACGCCGGCCGCGAAGGCGGCGATGGCCAGCAGCAGCGGCAGCCCGATCAGCACCCCGGCCGCGACGGAAAAGCGCAGCCCGCGCGTCATCGCTGCCGATTCATGTGGCATCGCGGCGAGGCGCGAGCCGCTTCAGCGCGCCGCATCCTCGGCCTCGGCCCGGGGCTGCAGCGCCAGGATCACCGGCACCAGCACCGCCGCCACCAGCCCGGCGGCGAAACCGTTGTTGTAGAGCACCAGGCCGCCGTGCACGGCGCCGACGGTCTGTGCCACCGAGGCGTGCACGAAGCCGGCGAGCACCCCCCAATGCCAGCCGAAGCGTCCGGCGATCGGCGCCAGCGTGGTGCCGAACAGCGCCGCCAGCACCAGCGACGGATCGCTGGCACTCCAGGTGGCGCTCAACGAGGTGAGGAACACGCCCAGCATCACCGGCAGGATGTTGCGCGGGTGCTTGCCGAAGGCGGCAAAGCCGACGATGGTGAAGATGGCGCCGATGGTCGGGCCGTTGAGGTCACCGCCGACCGCGAGCACATAGGCGGTGCCGAGGGCGCCGGCCAGCCCCATGTTGAGCAGCGCCGGGCCGATGCCGGCCAGCGCCACGAAGTCGGTGGGCGAGCGGCCGCACAGGCGCAGGATGTAGGCCTCCTTGCGCAAGGCCTGGCGGTCCAGCAGCAGGCCGAGGACGACCACCGCGGCAAACATGGCAGCGAGGATCGCGCCCAGCAACCGGTTGTTGCCGCTCGTCCAGATGAACACCGGATCGGGCACGAAACCGTAGCCCTTGTAGACCGCGACCACCACCGTGCCAACGATGCCGGCGACCCATCCGATGTTGTACAGCGTGTGGCCCATGTGGGCCTTGAACAGGTTCGCCGCCACCGGCACCAGCACGAAACCCAGCAGCACGGTCGTGGCCGCGGCCAGCGGCAGGCTGATCTGCCAACCCAAGGCCGAGCTGAACAGAATCTCGGTGAAGATCGGCGCCAGCGCCGCGCCGAAGAAGGCGGTGTTGATGTGCTTGGCGAAGGGCTCGCCCTTGCAGCGCGCGAACAGCCAGACGCCAAAGACGATGAACCAGACGTTGATCAGGCTCTTGCCGAACAGGCCGAAGCCCAGCACCAGCATCAAGCAGGCGACCGAGGCGCCGCCGATCGTCGCCCCCGCCACGTGGTAGCAACCGACGGCCAGCAGCGTCAGCAGCCCGGCGTGCACGAAGGCGGCGCCGATGCCGCCCAGACCCATGTAGTCGGTGACCAGCGTGTCGCGCGAACTGACGATGGCCAGCAGGCCTTGCGCGATGGCCTGCGGTGAATCCAGCGAAAAGCCGATCAGCACGAAGGCCAGTGGGAACAGCGCCACGATCAGCAGCAGGCGCTGGTTGGAACAGGGCAACGGCTGCACCGTGCCGGCCGGGGGGTCCTGGCGGATCATCGTCGGCCGTTTCCGTCAGCCAGGTGCTGGCGCGGCAGCAGGAACAGCCAGGCGGTCAGCACGAAGGGGGCCGTCAGCGCCGGGATGCCCAGCGGCGCGAAGGCCACGTTCATTGCCGCCTGCGCGATCACCGTGAACACCGTGGCCAGAGCCGCATAGAGGGCCACGCGCAGGCTCGGTGTGTAGAACACCGTGCCGATGGTGATGGCGGTGAGCACCGGGCTGAAGCCGAGCAGGCCGGCGCTGACCATGTCGCTCTGCGCGCCCAGCAGGTGCGCACTGGTCACCGCCAGCGCCGCGCCGCCCAGCGCAAACAGCGCCGCGGGCGCGGAACTCACCGCCAGCCCTGCCAGGAACAGCAGCGCGGACGCCAGACTGGCCTTGAGGAAGACCTGCGAGATGCTGTGATAGACCCCAGTGGCGAAAGCGCCGAAGTCCAGCGGGTTGGCGACCGCGGGATCCAGGGGCACCACCTCGCCAGCATAGGGGGGTGTAGCCGAACCGACGCCTGGGAAGGCAAAGGCAAAGGCCGCCAGCAGCATCGCCCAGGTGACGATGACGAAAGGAAAGGTCAGCGCCGACAGGTGCCAGGTGCGGACCAGGTTGGCCGTGGCCAGCGAGGCCACCACCGACACGGCGCCGCCCAGCGCCACGCAGGCCCACAGCAGCGGCGACGGCTCGAGGAAGGTGGGCAAGGCCAGGCCGACGAGCAGCGCGTTGTAGCCGTAGAGCCCCTCGCCGAGGGCCTGGCGGTCGACGCGCAGCCACAGCGCGGTGAGCGTGGACACGAGCAAGGCGAGCAGGCCGCCGAACAGCACCTGGGGCGCGCCGGCCACGAACGACCCCCAGGCGATGGCGGCCAGGAACAGCGCACCGCTGAGCGGATTGTTCTGCAGCATCACCTGGCCGATGCCGCGCAGGTTGATGTCCAGGAAGTTCAATGCGCTCGAGGTCGCACACCGGCGTTGCCACGAGGCCAGCCATGCATCCATCTTCGTCCCCCCAGCCCGTACCGCCGCAAGCGGGCGCAGGCGAGCCGCTGCATTGTTGCGCAGACGGCCGCGCCTCGCGGCCGCGGCGGCTGGCGGCGATTCGAGTTGGTTATCCCCCTATCGCCAAACGGCAGGGGCCGGCAGTCGGCTTCGATGCCGGTGTAACTATGATTGCCTGGGGTGGGCGAGCGCCGTTGGCGTGATCGTCTTCCCGTCCCCCTTCGACCCGGGAGCGTCACATGAGTCAGCACACCCTTTCACGCCTGCCGATGGCCGCGCCGCTGCTGTTGCTGGCCCTTGGCGCAGAGCTCGCGCAGGCACAGATTCAGGTGCAATACGGCCGGGTCACGGCCGTGGCGCCGACCACCGCCAACGACAACACCGCACGCAACGTCGGCAGGGTGGTCGGCGGGGGTGTCGGGCTGGTTTCGGGCAGCGGGCAGTCCGGCAGCAACCGCGCGCTGCGCACTGCCGGCGGCGCCGCCATCGGCGGCCGGGTGGGCGACCTGGCGACGCGCTCGCAGGCCTTCGAGTACACGGTGCTGATTGGCGGCACGAACACCGTGCGCGTCGTCTCCGACCAGGCCGGCAAGCGCGTCGGCGACTGCGTCGCGGTCGAGCAAGGGCAGTTCGCCAACATCCGCCTGGTGCCCGACTCGCGCTGCGCGCCGCCACCGCGGCCGGCCGCAGCGCCGGCCCCAGCGCGGGCGCCCGCGCCCCCCGGGGCGCCGGCCGCCCCGCCGGCCGCCCCCCCGGGCGAGCAGG
>JBEIHU010000204.1:0-7436 GCA_040381175.1 Burkholderiaceae bacterium | reverse complement strand
CGGCCAGCCGCCGCGTTGCCGCAAGGTCCAGGCGATGCGCCTCATGGTCCGCTGCGCGCGACGGCGTCGGCACGGCGCGCCTTCAGGTCGAAGCGCTGCGCGCTGCCGCTTGCATCGGCCTTCTCGAGCCGGCCCAGCCCGACCTCGGTCCAGCCCGGCAGGGCCTGCAGCGCGTCGGCGGCGCGCAGCGCGCCGGCGGAATCGCCGGTTTCGCCCTCCAGCCGCAGCTGGCCGTCGACGCCATGGTCCAAGGCCAGCCAGCGCACCTCGGCCACCGAGGCGGCTTCGACGCTCAGGAACACGTCGCGCCAGGGGTAGCCCAGCCAGGCCGCCGGATCGTCGCGCCGTCTCGGCGCGGCGCGCAGCGGCTGCGCGGCCGGCGCGATGCGGCTGCGCGCCAGGCGCTGCTCGGCCTGGTCGTGCTGCTGCAGGGCCAGCGATCGGTCCTGCCAGGCCCGATGGCTGTCGACCGCGGCGGCCAGGGCCGCGCTGGCGGCCACGGCAAGCAGCAGCCAGCACAGCGGGTGCACCCGTCGCTGCGGCTGAAGGAAGTCCGGTGCGGGAAGGGAGCGGCCCGGCCACGCCGTGCGTGGAAGCCAGTGCGGGCGGCGCGTCATGCCCGCGCCTCGCGCGCGAGCAGCCAATCGGGCGAGGGGCCGGCTTCGTCGAGCCGGCCCAGCACCTCGACGCCGGCCACGGGGCCGCTGGCCAGGCCATGGCCCAAGGCCAGCACGGGGGTGTCGTCCCGGCCTGCCGCGCACGGCAGCCGTGCGGCGAATGCGGCCAGCGATGGCAGGTCCGGACGTTCGAGCCATTCCGCATGCACGCCGGCGCAGCGGCCCAGCTTCAGGCACAGGGCGTTGGCGAAGGCGGCCTCGACGAGGATCAGCCAGGCCTCCGGCGTGCTGCGCAGCGAAGGCAGCCGGCGCTGCAACAGCGCCAGCACGCGCGCCCACCAGGGCTGCATGACCCGGATGCGCACGCCATGCCGCTGCGCGCTGGACAGCAGCTGCACGAAATCGGCGCCGTGCAGCGCGCTGACCCCGCATTGCGCGCCCGATGTCCAACCCGCCAGCCGCCAGCGCGCCGCCGACTCGCCGTGATAGTGCTCGAAGACGGCCCGACCATGCGCGAGCAGCTGCGCGTCGCTGTTCAGGGGCAGCGACGGATCGCACACCAGGTCGTGAACCACCGTGCCGGACAGCAGCAGCTCGCAGCGGGCCGGCCCGGCCTGGCGGCACCAGGCGTCGAAGTCTTCATGCCATTCGCTGGCCTGCGCGGCCGCCTGCCAAAGGCCGTCGTGCTGCAGCAGCAGCGTGTGCGACGGCCCGCGCCCTGAGGCCGGGCGCACCGCGGGAGCGAGGGCCTCAGTCGCTGGTGACACGGTCGACCTCTTCCAGCGTGGTTTCGCCGCGGCACACGGCGATCAGGGCCGCGCGCCGCAGCGGCTGCAAGCCGCGCTCGCGCGCCGCCTGCTTGATTTGCGACATCGGCGCGCGCGCAGCGATCAGGTCTCGCAGGCCGTCGTCCAGGCGCATCAGCTCGGCCATCGCATGCCGGCCGCGGAAGCCGGTGCCGCGGCAATGCGCGCAGCCGCTGCCGCGGCGCAGCGTCAGTGGCGCGTCGGCCAGGCCGTCCAGCAACGCGTGGTGTCGCGGCGTGGGTTCGACCGCGACGGCGCAGCGGTTGCAGACCCTGCGCACCAGACGCTGGGCGATGACGGCATTCAGCGCCGCGACCACGTTGTACAGGTCCAGGCCCATGTGCATGAAGCGCCCGACCACGTCGAAGGCATTGTTCGCATGCACGGTGCTGAACACCAGGTGCCCGGTCAGCGCCGCCTGCACCGCGATTTGCGCGGTCTCGGCGTCGCGGATCTCGCCGACCATGATGCGGTCCGGGTCGTGGCGCAGGATCGAGCGCAGTCCGCGCGCGAAACCCAGGCCCTTCTTCTCGTTCACCGGGATCTGCACCACGCCGGCCAGCTGGTACTCCACCGGGTCTTCGATGGTGATGATCTTGTCGCGGCCGTCGCGGATCTCGGTGATCGCCGCGTACAGCGTGGTGGTCTTGCCGCTGCCGGTGGGGCCGGTCACCAGCAGCATGCCGTGCGGCGCCCGGGCCAGCTCGACGATGGCCCGGCGCATGCCGTCGTCGAAGCCCAGGCTGCCCAGGTTCAGCGCGCCGGCCTCGCGCTCGATGGCGGCGCGGTCCAGCACCCGCACCACGGCGTCCTCGCCGTGCGCGCTGGGCATGATCGACAGCCGGAAGTCGACGTCGCGACCCTGCATGCGCGCCTGGAAGCGCCCGTCCTGCGGCAGCCGCCGTTCACCGATGTCCAGTTCGGCCATGATCTTCAGGCGCGAGACGATCTGCTCGGTCAGCTCGGCCTGGGCGATGCGCCGCACCGGCAGCATCACGCCGTCGATGCGCATGCGCACCTCGGCGCCGCCGGCGACGCATTCGATGTGCACGTCGCTCGCGCCGTCCTGCAGCGCGTCGTAGAGCAGGGCGTCGAGCAGCCGCACCGCCGGGCTGGCCTGCGCTGCCAGCTGCAGCACCGACAGCTCGCGCGCGCCCGCCGGCCGCGGTTCGCCTGGCTCGGCGCTCTCGCTGCCCACCGCATCCAGCGCGCGAAAGCCGCCATCGCCCAGCGCCAGCCATTCGTCGATGTCCCGCGCAGTGCAGCGCTGCCAGCGCAGCGGCGCGCGCAGCCGGTGGCCGACGGCCTGCAGCAGCATCGGCTCGGGCTCGCGGTCGGCCAGCAGCAGCCATGCGCCGGCCGTGTCCTGCGCCAGCAGCGCACGATGGCGCAATGCCTGCTCATGCGGCCAGTGTGCAAAGGCGAAGCGCAGGTCCCGGCCCGCGGCCGCGTCGATCTCCAGGCTGGCCGCGGCATTCATTGCACCTGCTCCATCAGCGTGAAGATGGGCATGTACATCAGCACGACGATGCCGCCGATCAGCACGCCCATCACCAGCATCAGCACCGGGTTCACGGCGCGGGTGACGATGTCGGCCAGGCGCGCGATCTCCTCGTCGTGGAAGACGGCCGCGCGTTCCAGCATCGCAGGCACGCTGCCGCTGCTTTCGCCGACGCGCAGCATGCGCAGGGCGACCGGCGAGGCCAGGGCCTGCTCGTGCAGCGCCTCGGACAGCCGCCGCCCGTCCTGCACGGCCTGGCTGGCGGCAACCAGCGGCGGGCGCATCGGCCGGGGCAGCACGCCGTGCAGCAGCCGCATCGCCGGCAGCACGGTGATGCCGGCCGACAGCAGCAGTCCCAGGCCGCGGTACAGGCGCGCCAGCGCCACGGTGCGCAGGCGCGGGCCCAGGCCCGGGCTGCGCAGCAGCGCCGCCTCGGCGGTGGCGCGCAGCACCGCGCGGGAACGCGGCCAGGCCCACAGCGCGGCAGCCGCGCCCGGCAAGCCCAGCAGCAGCAGCGCGACCGGCGCCGGGTGCGCCGAGGTCCACACCCCGAAGTCGATCAGCCAGCGCGAGGCGGCCGGCAGTTCGCTGCCGAGGGTGTCGAACACGCCGGCAAAGCGCGGCAGCACGTACAGCAGCAGGAACAGCACCACCGCGCCCCCAGCCAGCACCAGCAGCGCCGGATAGACGCAGGCGGCGACGATGCGCGCGCGCAGCGCCTCGCTCCACGCGAGGTAGGCCGCGTGATTGCGCAAGGCCGACGGCAGCTGTCCGGTGCGCTCGCTGGCCGAGACCATGGCCACGAACAGCGAGTCGAAGGCCGCGGGCTCGCCGGCCAGCGCGGCCGACAGCGACTGCCCGTCGTGCAGCTGGTGCAGCACCCGCTCCAGCACCGCCGATTGCGGCCGCGCGGCGTCCTTCTCGCGCAGCGTGGTCAGCGCCTCGAGCAGCGGCACGCCGGCATCCAGCAACAGCGCCAGCTCCTGGCTGAACAGACGCAGCGAAAAGCCGCGCACGGCCGACGGCGCGGGGGCTTCGATCGCCTCGATACCGATCAGGCGCAGCGGCGAAACGCCGAGCGCGGCGGCCACGGCATCGACGCGGGCCGCCTGCACTCGCACGCGCCGCACACCGTGAGGCGGGTCGTGGATGAGCGCGCGGAAATGCGGCATGCGGCTGCGCGAGATGGGGGCCGGCGCCGGAAGGGCCGGCTACCAGTTGACGATGTCGGCGTTGTCGCCTTCACCGCCGGGCTGGCCGTCGCGACCGAGCGACCACAGGTCGAACTCACCATGCTCGCCGGGCGATCGATAAAGGTACGCGCGCCCCCACGGATCCTGCGGAGCGGCCTTGACCAGGTAAGGTCCTGCCCAGCGGCTTTCGCCGGCCGGGCGCTGCGTCAGCGCGGCCAGCCCCTGCTCGGTGGTCGGGTAGCGGCCGACGTCGATGCGGTACTGGTCGAGCGCCTTCTGCAGCGCGTCGATCTGCGCGCGCGTGATCTTGGTTTCGGACTTGCCGATCTGGGCAAACAGCTTCGGGCCGACATAGCCGGCGAGCAGGCCGATGATGACCATCACGACGAGCAGTTCGAGCAGGGTGAAGCCGCGCTGCGGGCGGCTGCGGAGACGAAGGAGCGGGATAGGGGACACGGCACTCGGATGCGAAGGATTTCCATCCCTCAGGCTATCCGTCGCCGATGACGTTGGCGTGACCTGCTGGTCCGTTCGGCACAGGTGCGAATGAGCCGTTCGGATCATCCGCACGGGCGTGGCCGGCGCGGCCGGCGCGCACGCTGTCAACGCGGTGTCACATGCCTGGCCGAATATCCGGGCGTTCGTGGATTGCTCCGTCAGAGGGTGTCGTTGGGTCTCTGGCCCAGGGATGGTGTCGCCTGTGTCCGCTGTGGACGCGGGGCGAACGCGCGCGACCGCGGCCTCCAAAGGTCTTCGTCGCTGGCTGGTCGTGCGCCGGTGAGCGCGCATGGCCGAGTTCCTCAGTGAACTAGCCGGCGTCGGCTCATGATGTGGCTGTCTCGTCGGCCTGCAACAACGTGCGGCCGAAGATGCCGTGAGCCCACACAGGAGAGCCGATGAGCCAGCAGCAACGATTCACCGCGGCGGAGGTTTCGCGTGCCATGCGCATTGAGCGCTCGTTGCGTGCGGTGGGGCTGCTGCGCGATGCGGCGCAGGCCATCGAGGCCGAGATGGCCGACGCCTTGGGCCGGACCGTGGCGGCGCGGCGCGAGAGCGCCTACAACCTAGCGCACTACCTGGCAGTGCGCCGCCATGACGTTCGCGAGCTGCAACGCGACTTGAGCGCATTGGGCCTGAGCTCGCTGGGCCGGATGGAAGCGCATGTCATGGCGTCACTGAACGCTGTGTTCGAAGTGCTGCTGCGACTGCGCGGCCTGCCGCTGCCGCCGCAGCTGAAGGAGCAGGCGCCGGTCGGCTTCGACACGGGCGACGCGATCCTGGCCGAACATGCGGCTTCCATCCTCGGGGCGCGGCCGCCACGGCGCAACACGCGCATCATGGTCACGATGCCCAGCGAGGCTGCCACGGACGGGCAGCTCATCCGCGACCTGCTCGAGCGCGGAATGGACATCATGCGCATCAACTGCGCGCACGACGACAGCCAGGTCTGGGGCCGGATGATCGCCAACCTGCGCCTGGCCGAAGCGTCCACCGGCCGGCGCTGCAAGGTGTCCTTCGACCTGGCCGGCCCGAAGCTGCGCACCGGCACGATCGAGGCGGCGGCGATGATCGTGAAGTGGCGGCCGCAGCGCAACCTGTTCGGGCAGACGGTCGCGCCCGCCCGGGTGTGCTTCACGCTGGCGCCGGGCGAGCATGCCTCGCAGGCCATCGTGGTGCCGGTGCACGGAGCACTGCCGGGCAAGGCCCGGCCCGGCGATAGCGTGCAGCTGATCGATGCGCGCGAGCGCAAGCGCAGCCTCAGGGTCGTCGAGGCCGACGGCGACTCCTGCCTTTGCGAGGGCGACGCCACTGCTTACGTGGTGCCCGGCACCGTGCTCAGCCTGCGACGCAGGGGCAGGACGGTGGCTCAGGCCGAAGTCGGCGAACTGCCGCCTGTCGAGCTGGCCATCGCGCTCGAAGCCGGCGACCGCCTCGACCTGGTGTTCGGCGACGTCACGGGACGCGATGCGATCCACGACGACGAGGGCCGCCTGATCGAACCGGCGCGGGTGGGCTGTGCCCTGCCCGAGGTCTTCGCCAGCGTGCGCGTCGGCGAGCGCGTGTTCTTCGACGACGGCAAGATCGCGGGCACGATCGCGACGGTGTCGGACGAGCGCATCGGCATCGACATCACCAGCGCGGTCGGCGGCAGCGCCAAGCTGCGCGGCGAGAAGGGCATCAACCTGCCCGACACCGACCTGCAACTGCCCGCGTTGAGCGCCAAGGACCGTGAAGACCTGGCCTTCGCGGTGCAGCATGGCGACATGGTCGCACTGTCGTTCGTGCAGCGCAGCGAGGACGTCGAGCAACTGCTGGCCGAGCTGGACCGGCTTGGCGCTGCCCGTCATGGCGTGATCCTGAAGATCGAGACCCGCCTGGCCTTCGAGCGGCTGCCGGGCTTGCTGCTGACGGCGATGCGCCATTCGCCGGTTGCGGTGATGGTGGCGCGCGGCGACCTGGGCGTCGAGGTCGGCTTCGAGCGGCTGTCCGAAGTGCAGGAGGAAATCCTGTGGATATGCGAGGCGGCCCATGTTCCGGTGATCTGGGCCACGCAGGTGCTCGAATCGCTGGCCAAGGGCGGCATGCCGTCGCGCGCCGAGGTCACCGACGCGGCCATGTCCAGCCGCGCCGAATGCGTGATGCTCAACAAGGGCCCCTACATCCTGCAGACCCTGGATTTCCTGCGCGACGTGCTGGCGCGGATGGATGCGCACCAGGAGAAGAAGAGCTCGCTGCTGCGCAAGCTGAGCATCTCCGATGTCAGGCCGGACCGTGACACGCCCGACGCGGCGACTGCGGACGACGACGAGGCACCGAGCCGGGCGCGCCCAGGCTGACCCGGCGCGGCCGCGCCGGTTGCCGCGTCGGGCGGGTCAACGGCCCTTCTTGGGCCGGCCGATCTTCACTGGCTCGAGCTTGTCGAGCGCCGCGGCCAGGGCCTTGGCCTCCAGCCCCGACAGCAGGCGAAGCCCGGCACGCAGCAGCTCGCTCTTCTTCGCCGCCCGGCGAGCCTGCAGCGCCTTGAGCTTCAGCGCCGCGATCAGTTCGAAATCGGCCTCGGGCATGGTGAAGCTGTCGCGCACCAGCTGCGGGCGCTGCCTGGCTGCTTTCTTCGCCGGCTTGGCGGCCGCCCCGGCCTTCGGCGGCTTGGCGGCGGCGCGCGCCACGCCCTTGGCGGCAGCGCCCTTCTTCGCCGCGGCCGGCTTGACCGCGGCCGCTTTGGGCGTCGCCGCCTTGGGCGTCGCCGCCGGCCTCGCGGCGGCCTTCGTCGTCGCCGCTTTCCTGGCGGGTGCGGCCGCCTTCGGCCGGCCCGCCGCGG
>JBEIHU010000203.1:0-7488 GCA_040381175.1 Burkholderiaceae bacterium | reverse complement strand
GGCGCCGACGGCCCGAGCTTGTCGGCGATACGCACGGCATGGTCCAGCGGGCAAGCCTGCAGGATCAACCCGAACTCGTCGCCGCCCAGCAGCGCCGTCTTGTCTGCTGTGCACAACTTGGCGCGGACCAGCTGCATCATCTGGCGCTGCGACTCGGCGCCGGCCACGGGGCTGCAGGTGTCGTTGACCACCCTGAATTGGTCCTGGTCCAGGCCGCACGGCGCGTGTGCCGGTCCGCCCGCTTCGATGCCGGCCAGCAACTCGCCCGGGCGGCGCTCGAACTCGCGGCGGTGGGGCGCGCCGGTCAGCGTGTCGTGGTCAGCATGGTGCGACAGATTCAGCGTTTCGGGGACCTACAGGAAGACCAGCGCTGCGCCAATCAGGAAGCCGTCGCGCAAGCGGATCTGCGGTGTCGATCATCGGCACCTTGCTGCCGTCGCGGCAGCGCAGCAACGCGTGCTCTTGTCGCGGCTGCGGCTGGCCGGGATTGAGCACCTCGCGCAACGGGTTGGCACGCGGCGCCGCCTGGGCCGCGTCCAGCAACTGGCAGACCAGCTGAGCGGGTCGGCCCACGGCCTGCGCTGTAACTGCGCCTGTGCCTGCCTGCGCTCGCTGGTTTCTAGCAGCATGGCGGTGTGGTGCGCGCCCGGTTCGGTCTGCGTCTTGCTCACCGCCAGCTCGTGGAAGCTGCGCACCACGTCCAGGCTCCTAGGCAGCCGCAGGCCAGCAGCACGCCGAGCATGGCGATCGGCAAGCTGCCCGCCGGGATCAGGCTCGGCGCCTGGTCCTTGGGAAGCGGCCCGCGCGCAAGCCATGCAGCAGCAAGGCGACCGGCGCCACCCGGCCGCCGACGCTGTGCATCACCGTCGAGCCGGCGAAATCATCGAAGCCCGGGCGTGCCAGCCAGCCCGGTTCGCCCAGACCTCAGGCGCCGCCCCAAGCTCAAGACCCGAACCCCGGGCAGACGAACAACGACACCAGCACCGAAATGGCCAGGTAGACGCCGAAGCGCATGCGCTCGGCCATCGCGCCGGCGATGATGGTCGTCGGGGTGGCGCAGTCGATCAGCTGGAACAGCACGAAGACCCGCAGCGCGGTGTCGTCGCCGAATGGGTCGAGCAGGCCGCAGCAGTCCACGCCGAGCCAGCCCTTCCTGCCGGGACCGCACATCAGGCTGAAGCCCACCAGCCAGTAGCCGCGCGCCGCCAGGACGAACTCGGGCAGGTTCTTGGCGGCGACGTTGATCTGGTTACTGTGGCGCGTCGGCCCCGATTCCAGGCACGGATTGCATCAAGAACACCAGCGCCGCACAGAGGACGATCCACAGCAGGTCCGGGGCTTCGGCGGTCATTGGTCGCGGGTGGCGGTGTGCAGGGGCATCGCGAAAGCCTGGGCACGGCGCGTGCCGCGATGCGTCGATGCCAGGGGCATTGCCGGCCCAGTCTTTGGCTGTGTACCGGGCCGAAGTTGCGCCGCCGAGCTCAGTGCGCCATCCGCCTCGGCACGGGTCGCCCGGCCGGGTTCAGCGCACAGGGGCCGAGGGTGTGGGTGGCGCGGCCAGCCGCCTGCGCAGGGCCTCGCAATGGTCCTGCTGCGGCGTGTGCTCGGCGCTGCGCCTCTCATCGGCCTGCAAGCCGTCGCTGTCCGGGCTGAACAGCACCACGTGCAGTGGTGGTGCCGCCGCCAGCGTACGCGCCAGATGCAGCGGCACGCCGCGGTCGAGCGAGACATGTTGCGCGCCGGCCAGCAGCAGCACCGTCGAGCCCGGCGGCGCGGCCCGCAGCGCCTGCGCGGCAACCTGGGCCATGGCCTGGTCGCGCGCGATCTGGATGCGCACCATGCCCGGCTGCCGCTCGGCCGGCAGCAAGTCGCAGTGGCCCACGCGCACCGCCTCGGCCAGCACGGCGCGCGCGGCGTTGTCGAGCAAGGCATCCAGCGCGGCGTCGGCCATGGCGGCGCGCATCGCGGTGCGTGGCAGGTTGCCGCCGAGCACCGGCACGCCGGCACGCACCGCGTTCATCACCACCGATGCATACGCCTCCCAGGGCCAACCCCTCCACTGCAGCGCGTCGCGTACCGCGGCCTCGCTGGCGTCGCGGGGCAGGGCGGCGGTGCCGTGGGGCTGCTCGGCCATTTCCAGCACCACCGCGGCGAGCTCGCCGCGCGCCGCCAGCGCCTGAACCTCGGCCGCCACCTGGCGCTGCTGGTCGGGCTGGTCGTGCTGCTCGCCAAAGAACAGCAGCCGTGGCGAAGCCGCCTGAGCGGGCAGTTGCATCAGGGCCAGGGCCAGGGCGGCGCAGCGCAGCATCGGGTTCCACATCAGCCACAGTGTGCGCCATGGCCGCGCCCTACCGCCGCCGCGCCGGTCTTCGGCCTGCAGGCGGCCATGACATGATCCTGCCCGTCCAGCCCGATGACACCATGCCCGCCATGCGACCCCGCGACAGCAGCGATGCCGAGATCCAGGCGCTGGAGGCGATGTGCGCGCGCCTGGCCGGCTTCGACGAACGGGTGTCGCCGGAATGGCTGGACGGCTGCATGGCCGCGATGCTGGCCGGTCCGCGCGCGCTCACGCCGGCCGAGTGGCTGCCGCGGCTGCTGGGCGATGCCTGGGAGCGCACCTTCGCCGACCCGCAGGACGTGCAGCAGGCGCTGGACACGCTGCGCAGCCGCTGGCACGTGCTGGCGTCGCAGCTCGATGCCGAGGCGCTGTTCGATGACCCGGACCAACTGCGCCTGTCGCCTCTGCTCGGCGACTACGGCAGCGAGGCGCGCGATGCGCTCGTCGCCGCGGGCACGCTCAGCCCCGAAGAGGCCGAGGCCTGGCCGCTGACTGGCGAGCTATGGGCGCTGGGCGTGCTGGAAACCATCGAGGCCTTCGCCGACGACTGGCTGGCGCCCGCCGCTGGCGACGAGGACGCCGTCTGGTACGGCGGCAGCCTGCGCGCGATCGGGGCGTTGACGCAGCGCGACGCGGCGCAGCTGGCGGCCGACCTGGCGCTGCGCTACCCCGGCCAGCAACTCGGCCGCGACGACCTGGTCGACGAAGCCTGCCTGGCGCTGCAGGACCTGCGCTGCTACTGGGTGGAGCATGCGCCTCGCCACGCGCCGCGCCGCGTCGAGCCGGCGCCGGGCCGCAACGACCCCTGCCCCTGCGGCAGCGGCAGGAAGTACAAGAAGTGCCACGGTGCCGCCGGCGCCGCGCCTTGAGCTAGAGTGCTCGCCATCATGAGCGAACCTCTGGACCTGCAAGGCCGCCACATCGTGCTCGGGCTGAGCGGCGGCATCGCTTGCTTCAAGTCGGCCGAGCTGGTGCGCGAGCTGGTGCGCCACGGCGCCAGCGTGCAGGTGGTGATGACCGAAGCGGCCACGCAGTTCATCACCGCGGTGACGATGCAGGCGCTGTCCAACCGCAGCGTGTACACCAGCCAGTGGGACACGCGCGAGCCCAACGTCATGGCGCACATCAACCTCACTCGTTCGGCCGATGCGGTACTGGTGGCGCCGGCCAGCGCCGACTTCATGGCCAAGCTGGCGCAGGGCCGCGCCGACGAGCTGCTGAGCCTGCTGTGCCTGGCTCGGCCAATCGAACGCTGCCCGCTGCTGCTGGCGCCGGCCATGAACCGCGAGATGTGGGCCCATCCGGCCACCCAGCGCAATGTCGCGCAGCTGGTGGCCGATGGCAGCCTGATCCTGGGCCCGGCCACCGGCGACCAGGCCTGCGGAGAGGTCGGCGACGGCCGCATGCTCGAGGCCGCCGAGCTGTGTGAGGAAATGGTGGCCCTGTTCCAGCCCAAGCTGCTGTCCGGCAAGCGCGTGCTGGTGACTGCCGGCCCCACCTTCGAGGCTATCGACCCGGTGCGCGGCATCACCAACCTTTCCAGCGGCAAGATGGGTTTTGCCATCGCCCGTGCCGCCCGGGAGGCCGGCGCCGAGGTGACGCTGGTCGCCGGCCCGGTGCACCACGCGACGCCGCGCCATGTGCGGCGCATCGACGTGCGCAGTGCGCTGCAGATGCACGATGCGGTGCTGCCGCTGGCGCCGCGCCACGATGTGTTCGTCGCCACCGCCGCGGTGGCCGACTGGCGGCCGGCCGAATGTGGCGCGCAGAAGATCAAGAAGGACGGCAGCGGCCGCACGCCCGGCATCCCGATGACCGAGAACCCCGACATCCTGGCGGCGGTGGCGCGGCTGCCCGACCGGCCCTATTGCGTAGGCTTCGCCGCCGAGAGCCACGACCTGGCCCGCCACGCGCGCGAAAAGCGGCTGCGCAAGAACGTGCCGCTGATCGTCGGCAACATCGGCCCGGACACCTTTGGCCGCGATGACAACGCCTTGCTGCTGGTCGACGAGCATGGCGAGCGCGAGCTGCCCAGCGCCGGCAAGCTGCAGCTGGCGCGCTCGCTGGTGGCCGACATCGCCGCCCGACTGGCGGCGCAGCAGCCATGAGACCGACGGGCCGCCTCCAGGGCGAATACCGAAGGACTCAGTCCGAAGGTCTCCCAGTGCTCGCGTCGGGCCGCCCGCAGGCGCTCATTCCGGAGCACGCAGCGCGAAGGGTAGTCCGCTGAGCACCATCGACATCAAGCTGCTCGACGCGCGCATGTCCGAGCACCTGCCTGCCTATGCCACGCCCGGCAGCGCCGGGCTGGACCTTCGCGCCTGCCTGGACGCGCCGCTCGTCATCGAGCCGGGCCAGGCTACGCTGATCCCGACCGGGCTGGCGATGCACATCGGCGACCCGGGCCTGGCGGCGATGCTGCTGCCGCGCTCGGGCCTGGGCCACAAGCATGGCATCGTGCTGGGCAACCTGGTTGGCCTGATCGACAGCGACTACCAGGGCCCGCTGATGGTCAGCTGCTGGAACCGCGGCCTCGAGCCCTTCACCGTGCAGCCGATGGAGCGCATCGCGCAGATGGTGATCGTGCCGGTGGTGCAGGCGCGCTTCCGGCGGGTGCAGGCCTTTGCCGAATCGGCGCGCGGCGAAGGCGGCTTCGGCTCCACCGGCAAGCACTGAGGCTCAGTGCGCGGGCGTGCCTGGCGGTGCGGTGTTCAGCACCGTGATGCCGGCCGTGCCCAGCGTGCCGGCCGCGATCTCGTCCTCGTTGGCCTCGCGCACCTCGCGCACCTTCAGCTTCAGGCGCAGCGCCATGCCGGCCAGCGGATGGTTGCCGTCGAGCACCACGTGCGAGGGGTAGATCTCGGTCACCGCATACAGCACGTCGTCGGGCATGTCCGGCGTGACGCTGCCGTTCGGCAGGCCCTCGAAGTGCATGCCCGTTTCCAGCTTCTCTGGAAACAGTTCGCGCGCCTCGAAGCACACCAGTTCGCTGCGGTAGTCGCCGAAGGCATGCTCCGGTTCCAAGTGAAGATGCGCCTCATGGCCGGCCTCGTGGCCGAGCAGCGCTTCCTCCACCTTCGGCAGCAGGTCCTGGCCGCCGTAGAAGAACTCCACCGGCTCGACCAGTTCGTCGATCAGGTTGCCGCTGGTATCGGACAGCGTCCAGCTCAGGCTCAGCACACAAGGAACCGCGATCTTCATGCGTTCATGATCGCACAGCGCGCGGTTCGCGGCACCGGCATGGCGCCGTTCTTGGCCACAATCAGAAGATGGACCTGAACCACCCGCTGCCGATGCTGGGCGGGCTGTCGCCGCTGCAGTTCATGCGCCGCCACTGGCAGAAGAAGCCGCTGCTGGTGCGCCAGGCGCTGCCGGGCGTGGCGCCGCCGTTGACGCGCACGGAGCTGTTCGCGCTGGCGGCCGGCGATGCGGTCGAGTCGCGCCTGGTGGTGCGGCGCGGCGACGCGTGGACGCTGCGCCACGGGCCGCTGAGGCGGCGCGCCCTGCCGCCGTTGGCCCAGCCCGGCTGGAGCCTGCTGGTGCAGGGCCTGGACCTGTACGTTCAGGCTGCGCACGAGCTGCTCGCAGGCTTCCGCTTCGTGCCCGACGCGCGGCTGGATGATCTGATGCTGTCCTATGCCAGCGACGGCGGCGGCGTCGGCCCGCACCTCGATTCCTACGACGTGTTCCTGATCCAGGTGCACGGCCGGCGCCGCTGGCGAATCGGCCGCGCCCGGGACCGCGCTTTCGTCGAGGGCCTGCCTTTGAAGATCCTGCGGCGCTTCGAGCCGGAGCAGGAGTGGCTGCTCGAACCCGGCGACCTGCTGTACCTGCCGCCACTTTGGGCGCACGAAGGGGTGGCCGTCGGCGAATGCATGACGGCGTCGGTGGGATTCCGCGCCCCGGGGCCGGCCGAGCTGGCGCACGAGCTGCTCGGACGACTGGCACAGGACATCGAGCCCGCAGCCCGCGAACGCCTTTACGCCGATGCCGGCCAGCTGGCGACGCCCGCGCCTGGGGCGATTCCCGCGGCGCTGCAGGCCTTTGCTCAGCAGGCGCTGCAGGCCGCGCTGCACCATCCTCAGGCATTGGAGCGGGCGCTGGGCGAGTGGCTGACCGAGCCCAAGGCGCGTGTCTGGTTCGACCCGCCGGCGCGAGCGCCAGCGCTGTCCGCCGGCCTGGTTCTCGACCGGCGCACGCGCATGCTGTACGACGCACGGCATGTGTTCATCAACGGCGAAGCCTTTCGCGCCGGAGGGCTGGACGCACGGCTGCTGCGCCGCTTGTCCGACCGGCGCCGGCTGGCCGCGGCAGATGTCGCCCGGTTCAGCGCCGACGCTCGTGCGACGCTGCGTGAATGGACCGCCGCCGGTTGGTTGCAGGAGGCTTGAATGGACACGGACCCCACGGCGCCCGGCAGGCGGGCCATCGACTCGCGCACCGACTTCATCAGCGCGCTGCACGAGGCCATCGCGCAGGCGCTGGCGCGCCGGGCGCGGCGCATGGTCTGGGTCGATGCAGACTTTGCCGACTGGCCGCTAGACGACCTGGCGCTGCTGCAGCGTCTGACGGACTGGGTGCGCCTGCCGCAGCGCCAGCTGCAGCTGCTCGCCGCCGACTACGAGGGCGTGCGGCGCCAGGCGCGTTTCGTAGCCTGCTACCGACTCTGGTCCCACGCCATCTCGGCGAAGTGCCCGGCGCCGGACGACGCGGCCACGCTGCCCAGCTTGCTGCTGGCCGACGACACCCTGCTGCTGCAATTGCTCGACAGGCCGCGCTGGCGAGGCTTTGTCAGCGCCGAGCCGGCCACGCTGCAGTCGTGGCGCGAACGCACCGATGCGCTATTGCAGCGCGCGGCGCCCGCCTTCCCGCCGACGACTCTCGGACTTTAGGGTTATCCACTATCTTCGCTATAATGCTCGGTTGGGTTGCGCAAGGAGCGGTGCAGCCCGGCTCATGGAACGCGGGCTGCGGCGCGTCGTCGCATGCCAAGCTCTGGCCCGATCCGCTCACTGTCCATAACATTGATCAGAGGAACACACTCTCATGAACAAGACTCTCGTGCTGGCCGCCCTGGCTGCCGCTGCTGCGCTCGCCGCCTGCGGCAAGAAGGAAGAGGCGCCCGCCACGCCCGCGGCGGCGGCCGC
>JBEIHU010000202.1:0-7505 GCA_040381175.1 Burkholderiaceae bacterium | reverse complement strand
GTCGCAGGCACGCCGCGGCATGCGTACCGACCAGAACACGCTGCGCATGACCCGCGCCGAGATCGGCAACTATCTGGGCATGACGCTGGAAACAGTGAGCCGAGCCCTGTCACGCCTGGCCCGCTACGAGCTGATCCACTTTGCCGAAAAGGGCCGCCGCGACATACAGATCCCGCAGGTCGAGGCGCTGGCCGATTTTGTCCAGCGCAGCCTGGCACCGGCCGACGTGGTGCTGCAGTAGCTCCCGGGCGCAGGCGGCCCGACCGCGTTGCCGGTGCAGCCGCAAGCGGGCCGACCGGCACAGCAGGCCCGCCCCGCTGCGTTCAGGGCGGCGCGCCGCGTCCGGCCATCAGCCGGGCCATCACCGCGGCGAGTTCGGCACGCGTGTAGGGCTTGCGCAGCAACTCCCAGCTGAGCGGGGCATCACGGTCGGCGTCCAGCAGCTCGGCCGAGTAACCCGACATCAACAGCACTGCCGTGCGCGGCAGCCGGGCCTGAACCAGCGCCGCCAGCTGGGTGCCGCGCATGCCCGAGCCCAGCGCGATGTCGCTGAGCAGCAGGTCGAAATCCGCGTCCAGCTCCAGCGCCAGCAGGGCTTGTTCGCCGCTGTTGGCCAGCGTGACCTGGCAGCGCAGTCCATCAAGGAAGGTGCGCACGACTTCGCGCACCTCGGCATCGTCTTCGACCAGGAGCACCTTCAGGCCATCGGGCAGCGCCTGCTCGGGTTCGGCGGCCTCGCCGGCCGCAACGCTGGTCTCCCAGGGCCGCGGGAGGTACATCGTCAACGTGGTGCCGGCATTGGGCGCGCTTTCCAGGGAAAGCGCGCCCTTGGACTGGCGCACGAAGCCATACACCGTGCTCAGGCCCAGCCCGGTGCCTCGGCCGGCTTCCTTGGTGGTGTAAAAAGGCTCGAAGGCGCGCCGCTTGACAGCTTCGGGCATGCCGCTGCCGGTGTCGGAGATGGCGATGGCGACGAAGCCGTCCTCAAGCGCGCTCGGGTCGTCCAGGTTGTTGCGCACCTCGGCCGGCAACGCGCTGCAGGGATTTGCCGCGAAACGCAGCGTGCCGCCTTCGAGCATGGCGTCGCGGGAGTTGATGGCGATGTTCAGCAAGGCGGACTCCAACTGCCCAGGGTCGGCCAGCACCGGCGGGCAGGACTCGGGCACGGCGACCTCGATGTGGATGCGCTGGTCGAGCGTGCGGCGCAGCATGTCGGCCAGCGAATGCAGCAGCTGGCTGACGTTCAGTGAACTCGGCTGCAGCACCTGCCGGCGCGAAAAGGCCAGCAGCTTGCCGGTAAGCTCGGCGCCGCGCCTGGAGGCACGGGCGGCCGCCGCCACCAGTTGCCGGGCATAGGCGTCATCGGCCAGCAGCGGCAGCTCGTCCAGTACCTGCAGGTTGCCCTGGATCACGGTGAGCAGGTTGTTGAAGTCGTGCGCGATGCCGCCGGTCAGCTGGCCCACGCTTTCCAGCCGCTGCGCATGCTTGAGCGCATCCTCCGACTGCGCGCGCTGCAGGCAGGTGGCCATCAGGTTGGACAGCGATTCGAGGAAGCGCTGTTCGTCCGCGCCAAAGCGCTGCGCCAGGCGCGAGCACACGATCACGGTCCCGATCGTTCGACCCCGGTCGGACAACGGCACCGCCAGCATCGCCTGCATGCCGGAGGCCACGCAGTGCTCGGGCAATTCGAAGGCAACGCCGCCATCGGGCTCGGGCACGATCACGGTGCGGCCCTGGCGCAACACATGGCCTGGCAGGGTCTGCGGCTGGTTGGGCAGGCGCATGCCTACGTATTCCCCGTCAAGCAGCCCGACCCCGCTGACCAGGCGGAACTCGACGCCGTCGCCATCGAGCAGGAAGACCATGGCGGATTCGGCGCGCAGCGCCTCGGCGGCGACCGCAGGCCCGTGGCGCAGCACCACCTGCGGGTCGCGCGCATCCACCGCCAGGCGGCCCAGCTGGGCCATGTGCTCGCTGTAGCGCGCGCGCTGCAACGCCTGCTGCACCCGTGGATAGGCGGTAATGTCGCGAATGGCCGCCACCACGTAGGGGTGGCCCTGGTCCTGCATCGGGCTCAGGGCGATCTCGACCATGACTTCGCTGCCGTCCTTGCGCAGCGCCACCAGTTCCATCTGCAGGCCCATCGGGCGGGAACGCGGGGCGCTTCCATAGGCTTGCCGGTAGCCCGCATGGCGCGCGCGCACGGCATTGGGCACCAAGGCATCGACGCAGACGCCCAGCAGTTCGTCGAAGCCATATCCCAACAGCCGCTCTGCCGCAGGGTTGGCGCGCACGATCACGCCACCACCATCGACCAGCAGCAGCGCATCGGGGTAGGCGAAGAACAGCGCCCGCAGCAGCGACGGCTCGTCCTGGGGCTCGGTAGCGCCGGCCACGGTGCCGGCTTCCGGTTCGTGTGTGCTCGTCATTCCACCGCTACGGCAGGAACCAGGATGTAGCCGGCGCCGCGCACCGACTTGATGAGCTGCGGCTCGACCCCATCGGGCTCGAGTTTCTTGCGCAGCCGGCCGACCTGTACATCGATGGTGCGGTCGAAGGGGGCGGCCTCGCGGCCGCGCGTTGCGTCGAGCAGGAAATCGCGGGACAGCACCCGGCCCGGATGCTGGGCGAAGGTGCAGAGCAGGTCAAACTCGCCACTGGTCAGCGGTACATCCTGGCCCTGCGCGTTGACGAGCCGCCGAGCGCCGGTGTCGAGCAGCCAGCCGGCGAAGCGAAGCCGGCTGCGTCCAGCGGCCGGCACCGCCGCGGCTGCTGTCGCGGAAGGCGGGCCCAGGCGCCGCAGCACGGCCTTGACGCGCGCCAGCAGTTCGCGCAGGTCGAAGGGCTTGGTGACGTAGTCATCGGCCCCGACCTCCAGGCCCACCACCTTGTCGACAGCATCGCCGCGGCCGGTGACGATGACCAGACCGCAGTGCCAGTGCTCGCGCAACTGCCGGGCAATGCTGAAGCCGTCCTCGCCAGGCAGGCCCAGGTCCAGCAGCACCAGCGCCGGGGGGTCGTCGCGCATCGTGTCCAGCAGCGCGCTACCGTTGTGCAGTTGTGTCACCCGGAAGCCGTGGGCCTGCAGATACCCGGCGAGCAGCTGGGTGATATCGGCTTCGTCGTCCAGAACGGCCAGATGGGTCAGGGTATTCACTGAATGCTTGTCGCCTGGCTGGGTGGGCTTGGCGAGGAGGGTAGCAGCTTTGTGCGCGCATTGACCTGCCGCAAACAGGCCGCCTTGGCCCGGGCCCAAACTAACACAGTGCCGGGCATGGTGGCTTGGATATGGAGGTCGGCCTTGTACGAGCGAATTCTGGTACCCATCGACGGCAGTCCGACGGCCCGGCAGGGCCTCGAGGAGGCGATCGCACTGGCGAAGCGGCTGGGTTCGACGCTGCACCTGCTGCACGTGGTTGACGCAAGAATGCTGATCGGCGAGATTTCGGTTTTCGCTCCGCCAACCCAGTTGCTCGACGACTGGCGCGACGCGGGCGAGAAGCTGCTGGCCGATGCCGTGGCGCTGGCCAGCAGCCGAGGTGTCAAGGCCGAAGGCGCCCTGCAATGCGACCCGGGCCTGCGCGTGTGCGACCTGATCCTCAAAGAGGCTGGGTTGGCGCAGGCCGGACTGATCGTGATGGGCACGCACGGCCGCCGCGGCCTGAGCCGGCTGACCCTGGGCAGCGATGCCGAGCTGGTGCTGCGCGAAAGCCCTGTGCCGGTTTTGCTGGTGCGCGCTCAGGATGCTGCAGCACCTGCCTGAGCGCGCTGCGGCTCAGCGTGTCGCGCCCAGGCCCAGCGGTGCGGGCAGGGCGTTGACGATGCGGCTGAACAGCGCCCGGTAATCGTCTTCCGGCTCATGGCCGGTGAGCGGGTCGCGGTTGGCGGCGAAGGCTTCGTCCAGTTCGGCCCAGTCCTCGGCACTCAACGTTCTCTCGGCCAGCGGTATGACCTGCTTTTCCTCGAGCGACATGTGCTGGAAATAGAAGTCGGCGTACTGCTGCGCGGCCTGTTCGAAGGCCTCCCTGCGCGATTCGCCCATCATCTCGAAGCCCAGCAACGCATGCTCCAGATCGCGGATGGCGCGCTCGCCGCGGGCATGATCCTGGTCGAGCCGGTCGAGAACCTGGTTTGCCTCGGCGGTGCGTGTGCGCAGCTTCGGGAACAGCAGCTGCGACTCCTTCAGGTGATGGCGCTGTTCGGGAAACTCGTCCATGTAGAACAGCATGGCGCGCAGGGCGGCGAAATCGGGCAGGGTGCCTTCACGGCGGTGCTGAGCCAGCAACAGCAAGATGGAGCGAAGCATCGCCGCCAGGGCGGCGTGCTCGTCGTGGATGATTCGCAACGCAGCGTGTGACATGAACATCCCCTCCAACGGAATCCGCAGGGTCTCACTCCCGCCTATGCACTGCCTTGCTCAAGATCAATTCCGCGCCCTCGCCCCGGGCCGCCGTGTGCCGGCCGAGACGCTCCCTCGCGAGCTTCAGCTCCTGGGCGCGGCGGCGGCGGCCTTGGCCGGCCCGGCCTTCTTGCCGTGGCCCAGAAAGACCAGCGCGCTTTCGAAGGCGGCCGCCGAGAATGCCAGCGCCGCGGCAAAGTCGCGGTCGGACAACTGGCGTGCGGCGGTGTTGCTGCGGTAAATGTTGGCAAACTCGCGCTCGCGCCCCGCCTGCACCAGCAGCTTGCCGATCCCAAGCGCCTCTAGCGACTTCCACACCCGCGGGTTGTACGAACGCGTCAGCTGAAGGATGAAGGTGATCGGGTCGTTTCGGCCCAGGATGGTAGCCATGCGCAGGATCATCTCGAACGGCAGGCCGACCTTGCCGCTTTCGACCAAGGCCATGAAGGTGGGATCCCTCAGGTCGAGCGCGGCACCCAAGTCATCGAGCGTCAGTCCGGCGGCCTCGCGGGCGTCGCGCACCAGCGCCGCCGCCTTGGCCACGGCGGCCTTCGGGCCGGGCCGCTGCACCGACGCTGCGGCCAGCGCCAGCGACATGTCGGCCGCGGTGCCGACGCCGCCGATCAGACTGCCGGTCCAGGAGTGCAGTTGCCGGGCCAGCGAGCGCACCGCGGCACCACCCGCCTTCTGCAGCGTGGGCAAGGCGGTTTCGGCGGGCGCGGCCTTGGTGCGCGAACGGCGTCGCGGCGCCACGGCTTTGCTGACGGCTTTTGGCATGGGCGTCTCCTCGTCGAAGCTCGGCACAGTGGGCCGGCAGCATACCCGGCGCGCGCCGCGGCGCGCTTGAAGCGCTGCTCCTTGGTGCAATATGCCCACATTGCGCAGGGCGGCACGGGCGTTGCTACGAGCCTTGCATCAACTCGATAGAATGAATCATGCCCGAGGAAAACCCCCAGCCTCCTGTGCCTGCCCCGGCGGCTCCGCGCCCGGACAACGGGCAGGGTGCGGTGGTGGCGGAACGAAAGGCGCAGCGGACGAAGCCGCCGCGCATGTACCAGGTGCTGATGCTGAACGACGACTACACCCCGATGGAATTTGTCGTGATGGTTCTGCAACAGTACTTCCAGCGCGATCTGGAAACAGCCACACTCATCATGTTGAAGATCCATCATGAAGGGCGTGCGGTGTGCGGCGTCTATCCGAAGGACGTCGCCGCGACGAAGGTGGAGTTGGTGGTGGCTGCGGCGCGACGCGTCGGCCACCCTTTGCAGTGCACTATGGAGGCCGCATGATCGCGCAAGAACTGGAAGTCAGCCTGCACATGGCCTTCGTGGACGCTCGCCAGCAACGGCATGAGTTCATCACGGTCGAGCATCTGCTGATGGCCCTGCTGGACAACCCGTCGGCCGCCGAGGTGCTGCGCGCCTGTGCTGCCAACATCGATGACCTGCGCAAGAGCCTGACCACCTTCGTCAAGGAGAACACGCCCACCGTCTCTGGCACCGAGGAGGTGGACACGCAGCCGACCTTGGGTTTTCAGCGCGTGATCCAGCGCGCGATAATGCATGTGCAAAGCACCGGCAGCGGCAAGAAAGAAGTCACCGGCGCCAATGTGCTGGTCGCGATCTTCGGCGAGAAGGATTCGCACGCAGTGTATTACCTGCACCAGCAGGGTGTCACCCGGCTGGACGTGGTCAACTTCATCGCCCATGGCATCAAGAAGAGCGATCCCCCGGAACCGTCCAAGTCCAACGAGAGCGGCGGCGGCGAGGCCGAGAAGGAAGAAGGCGGCGATGCGAAGGGCTCGCCCTTGGACCAGTTCACCCAGAACCTCAACCAGCTGGCCCGCGACGGCCGGATCGATCCGCTGATCGGCCGCGAGCATGAGGTCGAGCGAGTGATTCAGGTGCTGTGCCGCCGGCGCAAGAACAACCCGCTGCTGGTCGGCGAGGCCGGCGTTGGCAAGACCGCCATCGCCGAGGGCCTGGCCTGGCGAATCACCCAGAACGACGTGCCGGAAGTTCTGGCGGCCTCCACCGTCTATTCGCTGGACATGGGCGCGCTTCTGGCTGGCACCAAGTACCGCGGCGACTTCGAGCAGCGCCTGAAGGGCGTTCTCAAGCAGCTGAAGGACCAGCCGCACGCGATCCTGTTCATCGACGAGATCCACACGCTGATCGGTGCCGGCGCGGCCAGTGGCGGTACGCTGGATGCCAGCAACCTGCTGAAGCCGGCGTTGTCCACCGGCGCGATGAAGTGCATCGGTGCCACCACCTTCACCGAATACCGGGGCATCTTCGAGAAGGATGCTGCGCTGTCGCGGCGCTTCCAGAAGGTCGATGTGATCGAACCCTCGGTTGAGCAGACGATCGAGATCCTGAAGGGCCTGAAGACGCGCTTCGAGGAGCACCACGGCGTGAAGTACGCAGTTGGCGCGCTGCAAGCCGCTGCCGAGCTGTCGTCGAAGTACATCAACGACCGCCACCTGCCCGACAAGGCCATCGACGTCATCGACGAGGCGGGAGCCGCGCAGCGCATCCTGCCCAAGAGCAAGCAGAAGAAGACCATCACCCGCCTCGAGGTGGAGGAGATCGTCGCCAAGATCGCGCGAATCCCGCCAGCCAGTGTCTCCAGCGACGACCGCGGCAAGCTGAAGACGCTCGATCGCGACCTGAAGAGCGTGGTCTTCGGACAGGATCCGGCCATCGACGCGCTGGCCGCGGCCATCAAGATGGCTCGCTCGGGCCTGGGCAAGCCGGACCGGCCGATCGGCTCGTTCCTGTTCAGCGGTCCGACAGGCGTGGGCAAGACCGAGGTAGCCAAGCAGCTGGCCTACGTGATGGGCATCGAGCTGATCCGCTTCGACATGTCCGAGTACATGGAACGTCACGCGGTGAGCCGGCTGATCGGCGCGCCGCCCGGCTACGTGGGCTTCGACCAGGGCGGCCTGCTCACCGAGGCGATCAGCAAGAAGCCGCATGCGGTGCTGCTGCTCGATGAGATCGAGAAGGCGCATCCCGATGTCTTCAACGTGTTGCTGCAGGTGATGGACCACGGCACGCTGACCGACAACAACGGGCGCAAGGCCGATTTCCGCAGCGTGATC
>JBEIHU010000201.1:0-7533 GCA_040381175.1 Burkholderiaceae bacterium | reverse complement strand
GCGTGGAAGACCTGCACGAGTTCAACCCCATGCTCGGCCATCGCGGCTGCCGCCTGGGCATCACCTACCCCGAAATCACCGAGATGCAGGCCCGCGCCATCCTGGAGGCTGCGCTCAACATGAGGGCCGAGGGCATCGACGTGAAGTGCGAGATCATGGTGCCGCTGGTGGGCACCGTGCGCGAGTTCAATGCCCAGGCGCAGGTGATCCGCGGCGTGGCAGCGCAGGTCTTCGCCGAGCGCGGCGAGGGGCTCGAGTACCTGCTGGGCACGATGATCGAGACGCCTCGCGCCGCGCTGGTGGCCGACAGCATCGGCAAGCAGGCCGAGTTCTTCAGCTTCGGCACCAATGACCTGACGCAGATGGCGATGGGCTTCTCTCGTGACGACGCCGGCAAGTTCCTGCCCGAGTACCTCAAGAAGGGCATGTACGAGCACGACCCGTTCCGCAGCATCGACCAGAAGGGCGTGGGCCTGCTGGTGGAGATGGCGGTGCGCAAAGGCCGTGCCGTGCGCCCCGACATCGAGCTGGGCGTTTGCGGCGAGCACGGCGGCGACCCGGCCTCGGTGGCCTTCTTCCATCGCGCCGGGCTGGACTACGTGAGCTGCAGCCCCTTCCGCGTGCCGATCGCGCGGCTGGCGGCGGCGCAGGCGGCGATCGCGCCCTGACGCGAAGCCGCGGCTGAGCGCCAGCCGCCGGGCAGGGCTACTTCCAGGCCGGCGTGTTGTCCAGGCGCGCCAGGTCGAAGCGGTGCACCTCGTGCAGCAGCTCGACGAAGCGGTCGCTGACGAAATCGAGCGCCGCGTGACCCTTCTCGACCGTGGCCCGCGTCGCGTCGCCGCACGCGCCCAAGGGATTCAGGTCCTGCGTCTGCCAGCCGAGCTTGCCGCTGGGCGTGATCGACAGATGACGGTTCTCCTCGGCCAGCGTCTCGGTCAGCGAGCGGAAGTGCTGCGCCTTGTCCATGTGCACCGTGTGCGGCTTCAGCGCCAGCATCACAGAGGTCTCCAGGTCGCCGGCGTGGATGCCGTGGCGCAGTTCGTGCTCGTCGAACAGGCCCGGCGGCAGCCCCAGCGTGTACCAGTGCGCCGACACCGCCATCAGGCCCTGCTGCTCGCGCAGGTCGCGCACGACGATGTCCATCGCGTTCATCTGCCCGCCGTGCGCGTTGAACAACACGAACTTGCGCACGCCGGCACGCGCCACGCTGGCGCCTATCTCCATCCACATCTGCATCAGCGTGGCCGCCGACAGCGTGATCGTGCCCGGGTAGCGCGAATGCTCGTTGCTCTTGCCATAGGCCAGTGTCGGCAGGAACAGCACCGGCAGCTCATCGGGCAGCTTCGGCACCGTGGCCGCGACCACGCCGTCGATGGTGGCATGGTCGGTGCAGATCGGCATGTGCGGGCCGTGCTGCTCGACCGCGCCCACCGGCAGCACGGCAATCAGGCGCTCGCGCGGCAGGCGGGTGAACTGTTCGCTGGTGTGGTCCGACCAGAAGCGGCTGTGCCAAGTGTGCATCGAGGAGGCCCTGAAAGTTGAAGCGCCCGCCAATCCTAGCGGGCTGCGGCGATCAGGACGAACGCGCGCTGTCGGCAATGCGCCGCGCCAGCTCGGCCAGCGCCTGGCGATGAGCCACGGCCAGCGCGTCGGCATCGGCTGCCGCGGCCGGTGTCGTCAGGCGAGCTACGAACACCGAGGGTCGCGCTGCACCCCTCGCGTCGACCAGGCTCCAGCGCGCCGCAAGCACTACGCCGCGCCGCTCGGCAGCGACATCGAAGGCCGTGAGCTCGATGCGAAGCTGCCGCGTCGGCAGCACCCCCGGCGGCAGCGGCGCCATCCACAGCGGCGCACCGAACTCGCGCTCCAGGTCCTGCCGCAGCAGCCGTGGCACGGCGTCGCGCAGCGGCTCGGCCCAGCGCGCGCCGCCGAGCCCCTGCAGCCCGGCGGCGGGTTGTCCTGGGCCGGGATCGAGGACGATCGCGACGTGGTGCAGGACGAGCAGCCCGAGCTATCGCTGTGGCTGCACTTCAAGCTCTTCTGCCTGCCGCCGATCGTGCCGCGCGCTGCTGTAGCACGCTGTCCAGTTGGGACCAGTTCGCCAGGGCGCCGGGCACCGGCTGGCTGCCGTGAACGGCGCCGACGGGCCGGTGCCACAGCGGGCCGGGCGCCACCGGTCCGCAGCGCTGCATGCCGCGCGGCCATGGCGGGGCCTTTCGGAGCCGGCCCCGGCAGGCCGTGCGCGGCTGGGTTGTAATGCCCGGGCAAGTCCCATCGACCAGCGCGAAGCCCATGACCGTGCCCCTCCCCTCCAGCCCCTTGCACGACGACGCCCAGGTGCGCGCCGCCTCGTTGCTCAAGTACCGCCGGCGCGCCGGCGCCTATGACGGCCGCTGCGGCCCGACCTGGCCGATCCGCGAACGCGCCGTGGCCGCGCTGCGGCTGCAGCCCGGCCAGAGCGTGCTCGACGTCGGCTGCGGCACCGGCCTGAGCCTGGCGCTGCTGCGCCAGGCTGTTGGCGCCAAAGGCCGGGTCTACGGCTGCGACCACAGCCCGGACATGCTGGGCCATGCGCGGCGGCGCGTCGCCGAAGCCGGCTGGGCCAACGTGCAGCTCTTCGAAGTGCCGGTGCAGGCCCTGAGCATGCCCGAACCGGTAGACGCGCTTCTGCTGCACTACACGCACGACATCCTGCGTTCGCCGCTGGCGATACAGCGGCTGCTGGCGCAGGCCAGGCCGGGGGCACGGGTCGCCATTGCCGGCATCAAGTACTTCCAGCGCTGGCTGGCACCGTTGAACCTGTGGGTCTACTTCAAGAACCATGGCTACAACGGCGAACCCGGGCAGCTGACCACGCCATGGGATCGCATCGCCCCGCAGCTGGGCGACTGGCAGTGGACGCCGACGCAATGGGGCATGGGCTACCTGGCCAGCGGCCAGGTGCCGCCGGCGGCGGCGCAACGGCTTGCGCAGCCGGCTGCCAGGCCGCCGAGAAGCGGCCAGCAGACTGCGCTGATGTCGTGACCCACGCCGCCCTGACGCCGGCCGCCGCGCCGCCTGCTTGGCGGCGCATTGGCGCCGCCGTGCTGGCGCTGGCGGTCCTGAACAGCTTGCTCAGCTTCGGGCCCTGGTGGCCCACGCCGGGCATCGTGCTGCAGGCGCGGCTGGCGCCGGAGCTGGTCGCGATCTGGCTGCTGCTGCTGTGGCTGGCGGCACGTCGCAGCGCAGCGTCCCGCCGCATGCTGTGGGTGCTGTCGGCAGGCGTGCTGTGCGTGGTGGTGGGCCGTTATGCCGACGTCACCGCGCCCAGCCTGTTCGGCCGGCCGGTCAGCCTCTACTGGGACCTGCCCCAACTGCCGCGCTTCCTGTGGGTGTCCGCGCGCGACCATGCGTGGTGGGTGTCGGCCGTGGCCTTGGCGCTGGCGCTGGGCGCCGTCGGGCTGTTGCTGGCGCTGATCCGGTGGTGCCTGTCGACGCTGCTGCAGACGCTGGCCCCCTGGGCGCTGGGCTCGCTCGGTGCCTGGCTGGTGGCCTTCTTCGCGGCCCTGCTGGCGGCCGCGCACGTGGCCGGGGTGCCCGGAACGGGGCGCTTCGTCTCCAACGCCGTGCTGCCTACCTATGCCCGGCAGGTCCAGCTGCTGCTGGACGCCCACGCGCCGGGCCGGATGGCGCGGGCACTGCCTGCCCTGACGCCTGTCGAGGATGCGCTGGCCACCCACGGAGCGCAATCGCTCGCAGCGCTTGCCGGACGGGATGTGAGTTTCGTCTTCCTCGAATCCTTCGGCGCCGTGCTGTATGACCATCCCCAGGCGCGCCCCGCCACCGAAGCCGCGCGCCGTGCGCTGCACAACGCGCTGTCCGCCAGCGGCCGGCAGGTGGTGTCGGGCTTCTTCCGCTCGCCCACGATCGGCGGTGCCTCGGACCTTGCCCACCTGTCGCTGCTGTCAGGCGTCGACCTGTCCGATCCGCGCCGCCACGATCTGCTGCTGACGACCCACCGGCCCACGCTGCTGCACCTGTTCAAGCAGGCCGGCTACCAGGCCTTCGGCCTATACCACGCCGTCTCGTGGCCCTGGCCGGAGCATGTGCACTACGGTTTCGACCACTACGTCGACGGCCCGGCGCTGCGCTACGACGGACCGCCGATCACCTTCTGGAAGATTCCCGACCAGATCGCGCTGGCCCGCTTCGAGCAGCGCTTCCCGCGATCCGCCGACAGCCCGCCGCGGGTCTTCTTCTTCCCCACCATCAGCTCGCACTTTCCTTTCGGACCGGTGCCACCGTACCAACCGGACTGGCAGCGCGCGCTGAGTGCCGCGCCCTTCGATGCCGAAGAGCTGCGCGCGGCGATCACACAGCCGGTGAACTGGCTCGACATGCGCACCCACTACCTGGCCAGCGTGAACTATGTGTACCGCTGGCTCACCGGCTACTTCGAGCTGCCCGAGGCGCGCGACACCGTCTACGTGCTGGTCGGTGACCACCAGCCCACGGCCAACATCACCGGCGAACGCGTGCCCTGGGACGTGCCGGTGCACATCATCAGCCGCGACCGCGCCCTGCTCGAGCGCTTCAAGTCACAAGGCTTCAGCGACGGCCTGTGGCCCGACCGCAGGGTGCTTGGCGGGCTGCACCACCTGACAAGCATGCTGCTCACCGGCTTCGGCCCCGGGCCGGCGCTGCCCTGAGCGAGCCGGTCGTTCATGGCGCCTTCGCTGCATCGACGCCCGGACATGCCGAAGAGCTTCGCCGCGACGCCCTCCCGCCTGGGCCGATGGGTGCTAACGCTGGCCATCGCGCTGCCAGTCGCGGCGCTGAGCTTCGCACTCTGGCAGCTGTTCAACGCGACGCTGCTGGCACCCGACCAGGACGGCCCGGTGGCCGGCCTGTCGTACAACCCCACGGGGCGCTGGCAAAGCCCCTTGCAGGGCCACCGGGCCGAGGCCGGTGCATTGGTCCAGGACCTGGAGCTGCTGGCCCGCCATACGCGGCGCATCCGCAGCTACTCGGCCGCCGATCACCCCGAGCTGCCCGGCCTGGCCCGTCAGCACGGGCTGGAGCTGATGCTGGGCGCCTGGATCGACGACCGGCTGGACAGCAACCAGCGCGAGCTCAACGCAGCCATCGAGCAGGTGCGTGCGCACTCGAACATCCGCCGGCTGATCGTCGGCAACGAAACCCAGCTGACAGCCAAGCTGCCCCCCAACCGCTTGATCGCCTACCTGGACCAGGCCCGCGCCGCGCTGCGCTCGACCGCGGTGCAGGTCTCGACGGCCGAGCCATGGCATGTCTGGCTGGTGCAGCCGCGCCTGGCCCAGCATGTGGATTTCATCGCCATCCACGTGCTGCCCTATTGGGAGGGCGAATCCATCGACACCGCAGTGCAGACCGCCCTGGAGCAGATCGCGCGCGTGAAGGCCCGGTTCCCGGGCCGCGAGGTGGTGGTGGCAGAGATCGGCTGGCCCAGCAACGGCCCGCCGCTGGGCCAGGCCCGGGCCACGCCAGCCAACCAGGCGCTGTTCGTGCGCGGCTTCCTGCAGCAGGCACGGGCGCTGGGCATCGACCATGTGCTGATCGAGGCCTTCGACCAACCCTGGAAGATCGCCACCGAGGGCCGGGCGGGCGCCTACTGGGGCCTGTGGGATACCTGGCGCCAACCCAAGTTTGCGCTGACCGGCCCGCTGCTGTCGGACCCGCATTGGCGGCACAAGGCCTGGGCGGCCAGCCTGCTGGGCCTGGCGCTGGCGCTGCCCTTCCTGATGGCGGCGCCGCAGCTGCGGCCGGCCGCGCGCATCGCGCTTTGCGCCATCGCCCAGGCCATCGCCGCGCTGGGCGTGCTGCTGCTGTCCATCCCGCTGGCCCACTACCTGACGGCCATCGATGTCGTCGGCCTGGTGCTGGTGGTGGCCGCGCTCGCCTTCATCACGGCCACGCTGCTGGCGCAAGCCTTCGAGTTCGTCGAGCGCTTCTGGCCAGCCAGGCCGGCGCGTACCGAACCGGCGGCGCCGGTGCCGCCAGGCCCCTCCCAGCCCTTCATCAGCATCCATCTGGCCTGTGCCAACGAGCCGCCCGAGATGGTCATGCGCACGGTCGACTCGCTGCTGGCCCTGGACTGGCCGGCCTTCGAGCTGGTGGTGGTGGACAACAACACCACCGACCCGCGGGCGCGGCAGGAGCTGGCGACTTGGATGGCCGATCGCAACGACGCGCGGCTGCGCTTCGCCCAGTTCGCCAGCCTGCCCGGATTCAAGGCCGGCGCCCTGAACCAGGCGCTGGCGCTCACGCAGCCGGCGGCGCAGTGGATTGCCGTGGTGGATGCCGACTATGTCGTCGACCCGCAGTGGTTCCGCCAGGTGCAGGCCCACCTGCACGATACCGCCGTCGGACTGATACAGGCGCCGCAAGCTCACCGGCATTGGGCCGGCCGCCGCTTCGACCGCATGATGAACTGGGAGACCGAAGGCTTCTTCCGCATCGGCATGCACCACCGGCATGAGCGCAATGCCATCATCCAGCACGGCACCATGGCACTGATGCGCGCGGCCGACCTGCACCGGCTGCGTTGGAACGAGCACTGCATCTGCGAAGACACCGAGCTGGGGCTGCGGCTGCTGCTCGAAGGCCGGCGCGCCGTCTATGCCGACCGAGTGTTCGGCACCGGCCTGCTGCCGCAGGACTTCGCGGCCTATGCCCGGCAGCGCAAGCGCTGGGCGCTGGGCGCGATGCAAATCCTCAAGCTGCATGCCGGCGCGCTGCTAGGGCGCTCGCCCCTGACCCTGGCGCAGCGCTACCACTTCCTGGCCGGCTGGCTGCCCTGGCTGGGCGACGCGCTGCACCTGCTGTTCTCGATCGTGATGATCGTCTTCAGCCTCGGCATGGTCTATCTGCCGAACAGCGTCGAGCCGCCGCTGTGGCTGTTCGTGGCGCCGCTGATCGTGTTCTTCAGCGCGCGGTTGCTGATCGGACCGGTGCTCTACAAGCGCTGCGTGCCCTGCGGCCTGGCCGACCGGCTGGGCGCCGCGGTGGCCGGCATGGCGCTGTCGCACCGCATCGCCCGGGGCGTGCTGCAGGGGTTGCGCGGCAAGGCGGCGGTGTTCGAGATCACGCGCAAGTCGGCAGCGCTTGCGGCCGAGGCCGCGGAGATTGCCGCGGCCGCCCGTCCCGGCCCCGATGCCGCTGCGGCCGCCGACTACATCGGCCCGCCGTTCGCCCGCGACATCGAGCAGGAGCTTGCGCTGCTCGCCGGTCTGACGTTCTGCATCGGCCTGCTCGCGCTCACCCGCGGCCCGGCCGACGGCGGCCGGCTGGGCTGGATCGCCATCCTGTTCGTGCAGTCGCTGCCGTACTGGGCCGCGGTCGCCTGCCGCGCTATCGAGCGCAGCCGCAAGCCGCCCAAGGCGCAGCCGGCGCCTGCGCAGCGGGTGATGGCAGGCGAGACGCAGTCCGCAGCGCCCTGAGGCACCTCGGCCGCGGTGCGACACGCCGCGGCGGCCAGGTCAGGCCACGCGCAGCCGCGGCAACCCGCTGGCCGCG
>JBEIHU010000200.1:0-7537 GCA_040381175.1 Burkholderiaceae bacterium | reverse complement strand
GCGTCGTGGTCGTCCTTCGAGAAGGGCCGGTCGAAGGTGCTGACCACGCCGCGGTAGGGGTCCTTCAGGTACTCGAGCGCTGCCTTGAGGGCCGGGCAGCTGGTGTTGCCGCGGGTCTGGAACAGCGCGCGCAGCATCAGGTGCACGGCGTCGTAGCTCTGCGCGGCGGCCATCAGGCTGCCGATGGGGCGCTCGGTGGGGTGCAGCCGGGTGTAGCTCGCCAGGAACGAGGCGCGCCGCTCGTGGGCGCCGTCCTGGATGATGCTCTGCGCCATCAGCGTGCCTTCCAGCGCCGCCGGGCCTGCGTCCTTCAGCACGCTGGAAAAGCTCAGCGGCCAGGGCGCGAAGTAGGGCACCCGCCAGCCCATGGCGGCGCGGCTCTTCACGGCGGCCGCCTGCTCGGGGCCCACGGTGTAGTTGATCACGGCCTCGGCACCGGCGGCACGCGCCTCCTGCAGCAGCGCGGTGAGGTCGCGCACGCCCAGGTCGAAGCGGCCCACGAACACCGGCTCGATCTGCCGCCGGGCCAGCTCGGCCGTGAGGTCCTTGACGCCGCCGTCGCCGTAGCCCGTGCGGTCGGCCAGGATCGCCACGCGCCGGAGGTTGCGGCGCTCGACGACCTCGCGCACCAGGAAGCGCGCGTTCATGTGGTCGGCCGGCGCGATGCGGAACACGTAGCTCTGCGCCGGGGGCGTGCGTGCGGTGACGGCCGTGCCTTGCGAGCACGGCACCATCAGCAGATGGCGAGCGGTCTCGAAGATCTCCAGTGCGCGCAGGGCAACCCCGGTGTTGCAGAAGCCGACGGTGAAGGCCACCTTCTCGGTCGCGACCAGATCCTCGGCCACGGCGCGGCCGGTGGCGGGATCGGCCTTGTCGTCGCGCACCACCAGCTCCAGGGGGCGCCCCAGGTAGCCGCCGACCGCGTTGATCTCGGTCACGGCCAGGGTGGCGCCGTTGCGCACGCTGGTGCCGAAGTCGGCCGAGCCGCCCGACAGCGGCGCGATCAGCCCGATGCGGATCGGCGCTGCGCCCTGCGCCACCGCGGGCGGCACGGTGGCGGCGCCCAGCAGGGCGGCCAGCAGCAGTCGGCGCAGCAGATTCGGGCTGCCCATGTCAGAACGGGATGCGCCCGGTGAGCAGGTCCTTGAACATCACCCAGTCGCCCATGAAGCTGTACAGCGGGCGGCTGAAGCTCGCGGGGCGGTTCTTCTCGAACCCGAAGTGCCCCAGCCAGGCGAAGCCGTAGCCGCACAGCAAGCCGGCCAGCAGCCAGCCCCAGTGGCCCGTGGTCAGCATCAGCGCCAGGCACACCAGCGCCAGCGAGCTGCCCACGAAGTGCAGGCGGCGGCAGGTGCGGTTGGCGTGCTCCCCCAGGTAGAAGGGGTAGAACTCGGCGAAGCTGCGGAAGGACTTCGGGTCCACCGCGCCGGGTGCGGCCTGGGCTGTCGTGCGCATCGTCGTCGCCGGAAGTCGTATCAGGCCGCGATGCTGTCGCGCGCCAGCGCCTCGCGCAAGGCGGACAACACCCCCTCGGGCGCCTCGGTCATCAGGTTGTGCCCGGCCGGCACCACGTGCACGCGCGCGCGCAGCGCCGTGGCCATGGCCTGCGCCGCCCGCGGCCAGGTCATCTGGTCGACCGCGCCAAGCACGAAGTCGACCGGGCAGGCCACGCGGGCCGCCGCCGCTTCGCCGCCGCGGTAGCGGTCGCAGATCGAGAACTCGTGATGGAACAGGTTCAGCGAGGGGCAGCCCTGCTGCATGCGGTGCATCAGCGCGCGGCAGCTGCCGTGCAGCCACATGCCCGGGCCCGGGAACGCGGGCTTGGGCGCGATCGACGCGTAGGACCACGCCGTCACCATGTCGATGGCGCGCGCCGGGTCGTCGCGCGCGGTCTCCAGCAGCGCCGCCGAGACCTGCATCGGGTAGGCCGTGCCCATCATCACCAGGCGCTGCACGCGCCCGGGGGCGCGGCCGGTGGCCTCCAGCGCGATCAGCGAGCCCATGCTGTGGCCCACCAGCGTGGCGCTGGTGACGCCGGCGGCGTCGAGCAGCGCCAGCAGCCAGTCGGCCAGCGCCTCCACGTCGGCCAGCGGCGGGCCCTCGCTGCCGCCGTGGGCGGGCAGGTCGACCGCCAGCACGCCGTGGCCGTGGTGCGCGCACCAGCGCGCCAGCAGGTTCCAGCAGCTGTGGTCGTGCAGCGCGCCGTGCACGAACACCACGCAGGGCAGGGTGGGGTCGAAGGGCTTGCCGCCGGTGTAGGCGTAGGCGCGGCGGCCGTGGACGGTGAGGTTCATCGTGAAGGCTCCTCGTCGCGCACCCAGGCGTACAGCAGGGTGTCGCGGATCGCGCCGCCGAGGTTGGGGCGCACGCTGGCACGGCGCATCAGCGCCTCGCGCTGCAGGCCCGCGGCGTGCAGCACGCGGGCCGAAGCGGTGTTGTCGGCATCGCAGGTGGCCCACAGGCGCACCAGCACCGGCTGGCGCCGCAGCCAGTCGCCGAGCAGCCGCGCGGACTCGGTGCCGTAGCCCTGGCCCCAGTGGGCTCGGCCCAGCAGGTAGCCGAAGTCGGCCGCGTGGCCGCGCGGGCGGAAGGCGATGCTGCCCAGCGGCAGGCCATCGGCCTTGCGCACGACCAGGTACTGGTGCTCCTGCCCGCGCATCCAGCGCTCGTCCACGGCCTGCAGGTGCACGCGGGTCTCGGCCACGCCCTGCGGGCGCGGCCAGTCCAGCCAGCGCATGACCTCGGCGTCGTCCACCAGCGCGAACAGCGCGGCGGCGTCGTCGGGCATGCTGCGGCGCAGGCGCAGCCGCGCGCCCTCGATCAGCGCCGGCGGCTCGGGCCAGCCCGGTGCGGCCATGCGCTCAGCGCGCCTTCTCGGCGGCCTTGAAGGCGCGCTGGAGGTCGTCGATCAGGTCGTCGGCGTCCTCCAGCCCGATGCTCAGGCGGATGGTGCCGGGCCCGATGCCGGCGGCGGCCAGGGCCGCGTCGTCCATGCGGAAGTGGGTGGTGCTGGCGGGGTGGATGACGAGCGAGCGGCAGTCGCCGACGTTGGCCAGGTGGCTGAAGATCTTCAGGCTCTCGATGAACGCACGGCCTTGCTGGCGCGATCCGGCGAGGTCGAAGCTGAACACCGCGCCGCAGCCGCGCGGCAGCAGCCGCTTCGCCAGCGCCTGGCTGGGGTGGCCGTCGAGCTCGGGATAGCCCACGCCGGCCACCATCGGGTGTGCGGCCAGGAAGGCCACCACCTTGCGCGTGTTGGCCACGTGCCGCTCCATGCGCAGCGGCAGCGTCTCGATGCCCTGCAGGATCAGCCAGGCGGTGTGCGGGCTCATGCAGGCGCCGAAGTCGCGCAGGCCCTCGCGGCGTGCGCGCAGAAGGAAGCCGCCGACGCTGCTTTCCTCGCTGAACACCATGCCGTGGAAGCCCTCGTAGGGCTGGCTGAGTTCCGGAAAGCGGCCCGACTTGTCCCAATCGAAGCAGCCGCTGTCCACCAGCAGCCCGCCGACCACGGTACCGTGGCCGCACAGGAACTTGGTGGCCGAGTGGTAGACCAGGTCCGCGCCGTGCTCGATGGGCTTCATCAGCCAAGGCGTGGTGAAGGTGCTGTCCACCAGCAGCGGCAGCCCGGCGTCATGCGCGATGGTTCTCACCGTCGGGATGTCCAGCACGTCCAGGCCGGGGTTGCCCAGTGTCTCGCCGAACAGCAGCCGGGTGTTGGTGCGGATGGCGGCGCGCCAGCCATCGATGTCACCGGGCTTGACGAACGTGGTCTCTATGCCGAAGCGCTTCAGCGTGTAGTGCAGCAGGTTGTGGCTGCCGCCGTACAGCGCCGAACTCGCGACGATGTGCGAGCCCGCGCCGGCCAGCGTGGCGACCGCCAGATGCAATGCAGCCTGGCCGCTGGCCACCGCGATGGCGCCGCTGGCGCCTTCCAGCGCGGCGATGCGCTCTTCCAGCACCGCGTTGGTGGGGTTGCTGATGCGGCTGTACACATGGCCCGAGCGTTCCATGTTGAACAGGCTGGCCGCGTGCTCGCTGCTTTCGAAGACGAAGCTGGTGCTCAGGTGGATGGGCACCGCGCGTGCGCCGGTGGCAGCGTCGGGCGCCGCGCCGGCGTGCAGCGCCAGCGTGTCGAAGCCGGGGTCGGAATATCCAGGCATGGTGCTATTGGTGCGGTGGTCGGGGCGTGGGCGTTCATTTTGCGCCAGCCCCGCCCGCAGCACACCAGCCCGCCCCGGCCGCTGCCGGCCGCGCGACCCGGTGGTGCCTAGGCAGCGGCGGATTCGCCCGTCAGGCGGAACACGGACAGCGAGCGCGCCAGGCGCTGCGCCTGCTCCTTCAGCGACTCGGACGCCGCTGTCGACTGCTCCACCAGGGCGGCGTTCTGCTGCGTCATGCGGTCCAGATCGGCAACGGCGCTGTTCACCTGGCCCACGCCCTGGCTTTGCTCGGCCGCCGTGTCGCTGATCTCGCCCACGGTGGCGGTGACGCGCTGCACCGCGCCGACGATTTCGGTCATGGTGGCGCCGGCGCCATGCACCAGCTGCGTGCCTGATTCGATCTTGCCGACGCTGGTTTCGATCAGCGCCTTGATCTCGCGCGCTGCGCCGGCCGAGCGTTGCGCGAGGCCGCGCACCTCGCTGGCCACCACGGCAAAGCCGCGGCCCTGTTCGCCCGCGCGTGCCGCCTCGACCGCGGCGTTCAGCGCCAGGATGTTGGTCTGGAAGGCGATGCCGTCGATGACGCCGATGATGTCGGCGATCTTCTTGGCGCTGGTGTTGATGTCTACCATGGTGGACACCACCTCCAGCACCACCTGGCCGCCGCGCGTGGCCACCTCGGCGGCGCTGCTGGCCAGCGAATTGGCCTGGCGGGCCGAGTCGGCCGACTGCCGGATCGTGCCGGTCAGCTGCTCCATCGAGCCGGCGGTCTGCTGCAGGCTGCTGGCGGCCTGCTCGGTGCGTTGCGACAGGTCCTGGTTGCCGGTCGCGATTTCGGCGCTGACCAGCGAGATGCTTTCGGTGGCGCTGCGCGCATCGCCCACCAGCTGGCGCAGCGACGCCTGCATCGCCGCCAGCGACTGCATCAGGTGGGCCGTTTCGTCGACGCCCGTGGTCTCGATGGCGCTGCTCAGGTCGCCGGTGGCAATGCGCCGGGCCAGCGTCTCGGCTTCGGCCACAGGCTGGCAGATCGATCGCATGTTGAGCAGCGTCAAGGGCACCACCAGCAGCACTGCGGTGCCCATTGCCAGGCCGAAGACCCAGTAGGCGGTTCGGACGGTTTCAGCGGTCTGGGCGCGCAACGCAGCCAGCGCGGTGCCGGCCGCCGGCGCCGCGCTGTCCGGTGTCTGCGCCTGCAAGCTCAGCACCGCCTGCTCGCCTGCGGCCGACACCTGGCGCAGGCCCGTCAGCCCGGCTGCGCCCAGCAGCACCAGCAGGACAAACACCATGGCGATGGCGCCCAGCATGCGTGTGCGGATGGTGACCCGGCGGATCAGGTGGATGGGCGTCATTTGCTTTGGTGTGCTGGGCAGGCTGACTGGGCGGGAAGGGCCTGCTTCAAGCTATCGGCAGGTGTGCCGGGGACTTGAAGGCTTTGGCCCCGGCTGACAGGATCTCCCCGCAGGCGGCCGTGCCTGGGCTTCTAGAATGCCGCCATGCCCGGCAGTACTTTCGGCGCGCTGTTCCGCGTCACCAACTTCGGCGAGAGCCATGGTCCGGCCATCGGCTGCGTCATCGACGGCTGCCCGCCCGGCATGGCCCTGTGCGAGGCCGACATCCAGGTTGACCTGGACCGTCGCCGCCCGGGCACCAGCCGCCACGTGACGCAGCGCAAGGAGCCCGATGCGGTGCAGATCCTGTCCGGCGTGTACGAGGGCCTGACCACCGGCACGCCGATCGCGCTGCTGATCGCCAACACCGACCAGCGCAGCAAGGACTACGGCAACATCCTCGACACCTTCCGCCCCGGCCATGCCGACTACAGCTACTGGCAGAAGTACGGCCTGCGCGACCCGCGTGGCGGCGGCCGCGCCTCGGCCCGCCTCACGGCGCCCACGGTGGCTGCCGGTGCGGTGGCCAAGAAGTGGCTGGCGCAGCGGCACGGCACGCGTTTCGTCGGCTGGATGACGCAGATCGGCGATATCGCCATCCCCTTCGAGGACGAGACGCAGATCCCGCTGAACCCGTTCTTCGCGCCCAGTGCGTCGATCGTGCCCGCGCTCGAGGCCCACATGGATGCGCTGCGCAAGGCCGGCGACTCCTGCGGAGCGCGTCTGACCGTCACCGCGCGCGGCGTGCCGGTGGGCCTGGGCGAGCCGCTGTACGACAGGCTCGATGCCGACATCGCCTACGCGATGATGGGCCTGAACGCCGTCAAGGGCGTGGAGATCGGCGCCGGCTTCGGCTGCGTGACGCAAAAGGGCAGCGAGCATGGCGACGAGCTCAGCCCGCAGGGCTTTCGCAGCAACCATGCCGGCGGCGTGCTCGGCGGCATCTCCACCGGGCAGGACCTGGTGGTGTCCATCGCCATCAAGCCCACCAGCTCGATTCGCGTGCCGCGCGTGTCGATCGACCGCGCCGGCCAGCCCGCCACGGTGGAAACCTTCGGCCGCCACGACCCCTGCGTGGGCATCCGCGCCACGCCCATTGCCGAGGCGCTGCTGGCGCTGGTGGTGATGGACCATGCGCTGCGCCACCGCGCGCAGTGCGGCGACGTGGTCTTGCCGGTGCCGCCGATCCCCGGCGCCGCCGGTGCCGAATGAGCCCCCCGTCTTGAGCGCTGCTCCGCCGGCCGGACGCCGCGCCGGTCACGGGCCGAAGGCTGCCCTTGCTCGGCCGCCTTGCTGTGCAGGATCGGCCGATGCTTGCGCCGGCCGCGGGACCCTCGTGAGCGCGGTATGAGCGCGCCGCCGGCGCATCTTGCGCAGGTGCGCCCGGCGCGATTTCGCAGCGCGCCCTTTGCGGCGCTCTGGCTCTTCTACTACGGCGCGATCGGCCTGTTCAACCCGTACTCGTCGCTGTGGCTTGCCCACCTTGGGTATTCGACGCTGGTCATCGGCAGCTTCGCGGCGCTGCAGAGCTGGACGCGCATCGTGGCGCCCTACGGCTGGGGCTGGCTGGCCGACCATGGCGGCCGACGGGTGGCGCTGCTGCGCCTGGCCACCGCGCTGAGCGCATTGGCCGCGGCGGCGCTGTGGTGGGTGCGCGATGCCGGCGTCGGCCCGGTGGCGCTGGCAGTGGCCGCGCTGTACCTGGCCAATGGCGCGGTCACGCCCATTGGCGAGGCGCTGCTGCTGAAGCACCTGCACGGCGGCAACGGCCTGGACGCCGGGCGCTACGGCCGCATCCGCATGTGGGGGTCGATCGGCTTCATCGTCTCGGTACTGGCCTTCGGCGTGGTGCTGCAGGCCACCGGCATCGGCGCGGTGCCGCTGTTCACGCTGCTGCTGTTTGTGCTGCTGGCCGTCGCCGCCTGGCGGCTGCCGCCGAAGGAGCTTCACGTCTTGCAGCGGTCTTTTGCCGACCTCAGCAGGTCG